>JANYAM010000095.1 GCA_025361365.1 Opitutus sp.
TTCGCGTTTCCTCATCCTCCATCTCCGAAAGGACAAGCGTTACTAAGTCGATTTCCGTCTCTCAACTCTCAGCCCTCAACTCTCAACTTCCCATGCGCATCGACGACCAGCTGAAACCCGCCGCGCTCGCCCCCGCCCTCGAGAATTTCTGGCAGGTCTCCGGCGCCAAGCTCAACCTCACCCACCGCGACTACGATCCCGCCAAGGGCGCGCCGGTGTTCACCGTCGCCGGCAAATACACCGCGCGCGGCTGGACCGAGTGGACCGAGGGCTTCCTGTATGGCTCCGACCTGCTGCAGTTCGACGCCACCGGCGACAAGTCCTTCGCCAAGCGCGGCGCCGACTACACGACGAAGCGCATGGCCTCGCACGTCTCGCACATCGGTGTGCACGACCACGGTTTCAACAACCTCAGCACCTACGGCAACTGGCTGCGCCTCCAGCGCGAGGGCAAGCTCCCGGCCGACCAGATCGAGTCGTGCGAGTTGGCGATCAAGGTCTCCGGCGCGATCCAGGCCGCGCGCTGGTCCAAGATCAACGGCGGCGGCGGCTACATTTATTCCTTCAACGGCCCGCACTCCCTCTTCGTCGATACCATCCGCTCCGTCCGCATCGTGATGGTCGCGCACGCCCTCGGCCACCGCCTCATGGGCGAGAATGACGCCGCCCACTCCCTGCTCGACCGCGGCCTGCAGCACATCGACGCCACGGCGAAATACTCCATCTTCTACGGCGAGGGTCGCGACAGCTACGACGTGCCGGCCGAGCGCGGCCGCACGACCCACGAGGCCATCTTCAACCCGAACGACGGCCGCTACCGCTGCCCGAATTCGCAGCAGGGTTTTTCGGGCTTCACCACCTGGACGCGCGGTCTCGCGTGGGCCATGGTCGGCTTCGCCGAGGAGCTCGAATTCCTCGACACCGTGCCGGAAGCGGACCTCGCGCCCTTCGGCGGCAAGGCCAAGCTCCGTGAGCAGATGCTGAAGGGCGCCAAGGCAACCTGCGATTGGTTCATCGCCAACACCGCGCTCGACGGCATCCCGTATTGGGACGGCGGCGCGCCGCACCTCGGGAAACTCGGCGATTGGCGCGCGCGCGCGGCCGAGCCGTTCAATGACTTTGAGCCTGTCGACAGCTCCGCCGCCGCCATCGGCGTGCAGGGCCTGCTCCGCCTCGGCCGTTACCTCGGCGCCGAGACCGCCGAGGGCAAAAAATACTGGCAGGCCGGCCTCACCACGATGCGCACGCTGCTCGCCGAGCCCTACCTCGGCACCGCGCCCAATCACCAGGGCCTGCTGCTCCACTCTGTTTATCACCGCCCGAACGGCTGGGACCACATCCCCGCCGGTCGCAAGGTGCCGTGCGGCGAAGCCTGCCTGTGGGGCGACTACCATCTCCGCGAAGCCGCGCTCTATCTGCAGCGCATCATCCGCGGCGAGAAATACTACACTTTCTTCGGCTGTCTGAAGTCCTGATATTCACCACGAAGGCACGAAGTTCACGAAGAGAGACCAGATTCAATTTCTCAAGCAACCTGACCTTCGTGCTCTTCGTGCCTTCGTGGTGAAATAAATAATTCCCGATGAATCCCGCGTCTCTAGACAATCTCTGCATCCACACCATCACCACCAAGTCGTGGGCGATCGAGACGTCCGCGGCCAAGTTTGCCGCGGCGGGCGTCAAGGGCATCACGGTCTGGCGCGACACCCTTGCCGGCCGCGACATCAAGAAGACCGGCCAGATGATTCGCGACCAGGGCCTGTCGATCGTCTCCCTCTGCCGCGGCGGCTTCTTTCCGGCCGCGACTCCCGCTGACCGCGCGAAGGCGCTCGATGACAACCGCAAGGCGATCGCCGAAGCGCACGCCCTTGGCGCGCCGCTCATCGTTCTCGTTTGCGGAGCCGTTCCCGGCCAACCCCCCACCGAATCGCGCAAGCAAATCCTCGACGGCATCGCCGCGCTCCTCCCCGAGTGTCAGGCCACCGGCGTGAAGCTCGCCATCGAGCCATTGCACCCGATGTATGCCGATTCCCGCTCGGCCGTGAACACCCTCGGCCAGGCCAACGATATGGTCGAAGCCCTGAAGTCGCCTTACATTGGCGTCGCGGCCGACGTCTATCATCTCTGGTGGGATCCGGCGCTCGAGGCCGAGATCGTGCGCTGCGGCAAGTTGAAGGCGCTCTTCGCCTATCACGTCTGCGACTGGCGCACGCCGACCATCGACCTGCTCAACGACCGCGGCCTCATGGGCGAGGGCTGCATTCCCCTCCGCCAAATCCGCAGCTGGGTCGAGGCCGCCGGCTTCAAGGGCTTCAATGAAGTCGAAGTCTTTTCCACCCGCCTCTGGGCCATGGATCAGAACGACTACCTCAAGAAAATCGTCCAAGCCTACCGCGACCACGTCTGACCCAAACCTTGAACCGCTAATCTTCGCTCATTCTCGCTAATTGTTCCGAGCTCCCAACTTTTCCTGATTAGCGAAGATTAGCGCCAATTAGCGGTTACTGCTTCCTCCCTAAATAATTCCCCAAAATGAAAACCCACAAAATCGGCATCATCATGAACGGCGTCACGGGACGCATGGGCACCAACCAGCATCTCATTCGCTCCATCAAGGCCATCATTGACCAGGGCGGCGTGAAGCTCTCCGACTCCGAGGTCATCATGCCCGATCCGGTCCTCGTCGGCCGCAGCGAGGAAAAGCTCAAGGCCCTCGCGGCCCGCACCGGCGTGTCGCGCGTCTCGACCAACCTCGACGCCGAACTGGCGAACCCCGCCAACCAGATTTACTTCGACTCCACCCTGACCGGCCAGCGCCCCACCGGCGTCCGCAAGGCCATCGCCGCCAAAAAACACATTTACTGCGAGAAGCCCACCGCCACCACCTCCGCCGAGGCTCTCGCGCTCGCCAAGGAAGTCACCGCCGCCGGTCTCAAGAACGGCGTCGTGCAGGACAAACTCTGGCTGCCCGGCCTCGTGAAGTTGAAATACCTCATCGACACCGGCTTCTTCGGCAAAATCCTCTCCGTCCGCGGCGAGTTCGGCTACTGGGTCTTCACCGGCGAGCACGAGAAGCTGCAGCGCCCGTCCTGGAACTACCGCAAGGAGGACGACGGCGGCATCATCGTCGACATGCTCTGCCACTGGCAGTATGTCATCCAGAATCTCTTCGGTGAAGTGAAGAGCCTCACCTGCCTCGGCGCCACGCACATCCCCACGCGCTGGGACGAAGCCGGCAAGCCCTACAAGTGCACCGCCGACGACTCCGCCTACGCGACCTTCGAGCTCGTGAACGGCGTCATCTGCCATTTCAACTCGTCGTGGGATATCCGCGTCGACCGCGACGACCTGCTCACGCTCCAGGTGGATGGCACGCACGGTTCCGCCGTCGCCGGCCTGCGCGATTGCAAGGCCCAGGCGCTCGCCGCCACGCCGCGCTGCCTCTGGAACCCCGACGTCGACAGCCCGATCAAATACAAGGACGGCTGGGTGCGCGTCCCGGACCAGGGCGCTTACGACAACGCCTTCAAGGTCGAGTGGGAGCTCTTCCTCAAGCACGTCGTCACCGGCTCGCCGTTCCAATGGGATCTCTTCCAAGGCGCCAAGGGCGTGCAGCTCGCGGAGTTAGGCCTGAAGTCCTGGGCCGAACGCAAGTGGGTCGATGTGCCCGTCCTGAAATAAACCCAGAATTTAACGCAATGGCGCCAAGTCGCAAAGCACCCAATCCCCTTCGCGTCTTTGCGCCTTTGCGTTAAAAACAAATCCTACCGATGAACAAAGTAGCTTTAGTGACGGGTGGCAGCCGCGGCATCGGCTTCGGCATCGCCGAAAAGCTCGCCGCCGAGAAATGGGACCTCGTCATCAACGGCGTCCGCGAGGAAGTCGCCGTCGCCGAGCCCCTTGCCGCACTCCGCAAGCACGGTGTCCGTGTCGGCTACGCCCGCGGCGACGTCGGCTCCGCCGAAGGCCGCAAGGCCATCTACGCTGCCACCCACGCCTTTTGCGGGAGCGAGCTTGCTCGCGACGGCTCGTCCTCCTCCGGTTTCAAGTCTCAGGTTTCAGGTTTCCTTTTGGTCAACAACGCCGGCGTCGCCCCCAAGGTCCGCGCCGACCTGCTCGAGACCTCCGAGGAAAGCTACGACTACGTGGTGAACACGAACCTCCGCGGCGTGTTCTTCCTCACCCAGGCTTTCGCCCGTGACATGGTCGCCGCGAAAAAGGCTGACCCGAAGTTCGCCGCCTACATCATCAGCATCACGTCGATCTCCGCGACGGTCGTCTCGATCAACCGCGGCGAATACTGCATCGCCAAGGCCGGCCTGAGCATGATGTCGCAGCTCTTCGCCGCCCGCCTCGGCGCTGACGGCATCCCCGTCTACGAAGTCCGCCCGGGCGTCATCAAGACCGACATGACCGCCGGTGTTACGGAAAAATACGACAAGCTCATCGCCGGCGGCCTGAACATCCAGCCCCGTTGGGGCTATCCCGACGACGTCGGCAAAGCCGTCGCCGCCCTCTCGCGCGGCGACTTCCCGTTCTCCACCGGCCAAGTCGTTATGGTCGACGGCGGTCTAGTAGTCCCCCGGCTCTGAAAACTGTAGGAGTGGCTTTACGCCGCGATGCTTATTCAAGGGCGGCTGAGGCCGCCCTTTTTCTTTGCCCGGCCTCACACGACGTGGTTTCATCCAGGCAGATGAAATTCTTCGTCGGAGTTACGAACGACGGCTGGTTTAATTTTTTAGCCGAACGCCAGCCCGATGAGGTCAACTTCTGGCGCCCGCGAAGCCAAATGGACTTCAAGGCGATTAGTCCTGGTGACTTCTTTCTCTTCAAGCTACATTCACCATTAAACTACATCGCTGGTGGCGGTGTTTATGTGCGTCATTCTTTCCTCCCTTTGCCACTGGCTTGGCAGGCATTTGGTGAAAAGAATGGAGTGGTTGATTATAAAAGCTTTCAGCATCGAATTCTGGAGCACCGCACACCCGAGGAACTGAATCAGCAACTCGGCTGCACCATTCTTACTCAACCGTTCTTCTGGCCTCGCGATCTATGGATCCCAGTGCCAGCCGATTGGAGAAATAACATCGTCACAGGCAAGGGCTACAACACCGCCTCACCGGAGGGCATGGCACTTTGGGCTCAGGTTACAGAGCGCCTCGCGCGAACTACCCTGTTTCCTGAACTGCAGGTTCGAGAAGACGAGCATGCGCGCTATGGTGAAGGACGGTTGGTTTATCCCCGCCTCGGCCAAGGAGCGTTTCGAATCATGGTAACCGATGCCTACTCACGTCGGTGCGCGATCACAGGTGAAAAAACGCTACCTGCGCTCGAAGCCGGCCATATCAGACCGTATGCAGAAAATGGGCCTCACCGACTCGACAACGGCATATTGCTGCGCTCAGATCTGCACAATCTATTCGATCTTGGGTATCTCACAATCAGCCCCGGCGATTATCGTGTGAAAGTGAGCAAGCGCATTAAAGAAGAATTTCAGAACGGCCGGCACTATTACGCCTTTGATAATCAACCGCTCGAAGTCTTGCCGGATCAGGTCTGCGCTCGACCCGCTGCAGAATTCCTAGAATGGCACCAAGGCATATTTAAAAGCTAAGTCCTCAAATCGCATACATATGACCACACCCAAAATACCGAAACATTGGGAGAAATGGTGCCGCACAGGCATTCATGGAAAAGGCGCCCGCAAGGAAAATGCTGTCCGAAAATGTCTTAATGCGGGCAAGTCCGCGGATACTTCAGCGGCATAGTGCTCAAGCCAGATCTTGAACACACGAATTCCATGTATCCCTCATTCGAGCATCTGCGCGATTCGAGCAATCTGAGGTGGACCCAGTTGGTTGGACAGGAGGAACGGTCGATTAGACATGGCCGCCGGGTAGGGACAGGTAGGTGATGTCGGTCGCCCAGACCTGGTTGGGCCGGGTGACCGCCAACTCGCGCAGCAGATACGGATAGACCGGGTGGGCCCGGTCCGCGGCCGAGAGCCGGGGCTTGGGCGCGAGCGACTCCAGCCCCATG
>JANYAM010000142.1 GCA_025361365.1 Opitutus sp.
CGCGGCTCGGCGGGACAACTCGCCCTACCACCCAAACAGCTTCATCGCATTGCCGCCGAGCAACGCGGCTGAGGCGCCAGCTTGCTGAGCTTCCTTGAGCAAACCAGTCATCGCTGGCGCGGCTTCAGTTTGCGGATAAAGAATCAGCGGATAGTCGGAGCCGAACAGGATGCGCGCGCTCTTCGCCTTGCTCCATACTTCCGGACCATAGAGCAAAGGCGACGCCGCGGTATCGAACCACACGTTGGGCAGCGCAGCGGCCTCCACCGACCACGCCAACCCACCACCCCAGTGCGCGAGAATAAAAGTCGTGGCCGGGAATTCCTTGGCCACTCGGACGAAATCCTCGAGCGGCGTCTCCACCCGGCCCGGATACTTGCGGCCGGCGGGATCGGTGACATGCAGGTTCACCGGCACCTTCCACTCGGCGGCCAGTCGCAGGATCTGCCGCCACACGGGATCATCGATGGCGAAGTGCTGGGAGTGCGGTGAGAGCTCGCCGAAGCCGGCCAGGCCGTCGTCCATGGCGCGCACGGCCTCCTCGAACGCGATCGGCCCCGCCTTGGGCTGCACCGTGCCGAATGCCACGAGCCGGTCGGGATGTGCGCGGATACAATCGGCATAAAACCTGTTTTGCGCGACGCAGGTCGCGTGGTTTTCCCAATACCAGCTGAGCAGCACCGCCTTGGTCACCCCGGAGGCATCCATGTCTCGGAGCAACTGCTCCACCGAGGGAAAAGCTTGGACGGGCTTTCCGTCCTTTCGTTGCCGGGTGCAAAGCGCGGCCCAGTGTTTTTCCCCGTGCGCGACCGCCCAGCCGGCCGGGTCGCGGTTCACCTCGGGCGGATAGAGATGCACATGAGCGTCGACGATCACGATGACACGCTCGCCGGGCCGGCGCGGCCGGGCAAGCCCGCACTCCAGCCGCGCACGGACCCAGAAACATGTCATCTATTAGATGACATGTCGCGCGGTGACTTGGGGCGCCAGCAGGCATTCAGCAGCAACGCCGTGAGGCCGCCGGCGGAGATGCCGGACTCGAACAAGGCGCGCACCACATCCGGCAGGCCGGTCAGCAGGCCAGGTTGCGTCGGCAAGCCGATGCCTACACCCAGCGACAGCGCCACGATCAGGCCCTCGCGCTGCCCCAGTCCATCGCTGAGGATGAGCCGTAGTCCGGACACGGCCACGAGCCCGAACAGCAGCATCGCCAGCGCCCCGATGACCGGCGGCGGCACCACACTGATCAGGCGGCCAATGGCCGGGAAAATGCCGAGCAAGGCCAGGATGGCAGCCATATAGTAGCCCACGCGCCGGCTGGCCACGCCGGTGAGTTGGATGACGCCGTTGTTCTGCGCGTAGGTGGCGCTGGGGAAACCACCGAACAGTGCTGACACCGTGCTCGTGATGCCGTCGGCCAGCACGCCGCCGGAGAGTCGCCGCCAGTGATCCGGCCCGCTGGCCGGCAGACCCGAGAGTTGCGACGTCGCCGTCATGTCGCCGATCGCCTCCAACATCGAGACGAGGTAGACAAAACCAAATGGCAGAGCCAGGTCCCAGCGGAAGGCAAAACCGTGCGGCAGCAGCCGGATCGACGTGAACCAGGCGCCGTCACCTGCTGGCGGCGTCGGCAGCGCCCCGCAAAGAGCGCACGCCATCACTCCGCCCGCCACGCCCAGCGCGATGCCGGCGATGCGCGCCCATGTCCTGCCCGTGGCCTGCGCGACCGTGACGATCGCCACCACGCCGGCGCCAATGGCCAGGCCCAGCCAGGCGGGCGCATCCGGACGCAGGGGCACCGCGAGATTGAAATAGGCCGTGGGAATGAGCGACACGCCGATCAGCAGCACGATGATGCCCGAGACCAGCGGTGTGAAAACGCCGCGCATATGCCGTAGCAGCGGCGAGAAGGCCATCTGCAGCGGGGCCATCAGACACGACAGCCCGAACATCAGCGCCAGCCCGCCCGCGTGCCACGCCTGCGTCAGCACGCCAATGAAGGCGAAGCTCGTGCCCGTCACACTGAGCAGGCCGGAGCCGACGGGGCCGCGTCGCCGACACTGCAGGAAGGTGCCG
>JANYAM010000160.1 GCA_025361365.1 Opitutus sp.
CCGGCTTGCCGCGCGGTGAACTCGTCGAAGTAGGCCCGGGCCAGGTCGCGGCGCTTCTGGGTGAACTCCGCCAGCCGGATCAGCTGGCCGAGGCCGACGCGGGCCGCGACATCGGTCAGGTTGAACTTCCCGCCCGCGAACTCCACCTCCATGCCGTCGTAGCCGGTGCGCGCGACGCCCTGCAGGCGGTAGAGCTCGGCGAGCCGGGCTTCGCGCTCGTCATTGAGCACCAAGGCGCCGCCCTCGATCGAGGTGATGTTCTTGTTCGGGTGAAAACTGAAGGACACGAAGTCGCCGAAGCTGCCGATCGCGCGCCCCTGCCAGGTGCTGCCGAAGGCCTGCGCCGCGTCCTCGACGACGCGCAGCGAGTGTTTCTTGGCGATCGCGTAAAGCCGGTCGCGGTCCACCGGCAGGCCCGCAAGGTCGACGGGGATGATCGCGCGGGTGGCCGGCGTCACGGCGGCCTCGACCCGGGCGAGGTCGAGGTTGCGCGTCACCGGATCGACGTCGACGAACACGGGGCGGGCGCCGACCTCGAGGATGACGTTGCTGGTTGCGACCCACGAGAGCGGCGTGGTGATGACCTCGTGGCCCGGGCCCACGCCGGCGAGGCGCAGCGCGATCGCCATGGTGCACGTGCCGGAGTTGAAGACCCGCACCGGGCGGCCGCCGCAGTGCTCGGACAGTTTCGCCTCGAAGGCCTTCACCTGCGGTCCCGAGGTGATCCAGCCGGAGCGCAGGACCTCGGCCACGCCCGTGATGGTCTCTTCATCGATGTCGGGCCGGGTGAACGGCAGGAAAGGCAGGGGGGCGGACATGTCAGGGTTGATTGCTGAGAAGGTAATGGTTGCGGGTTTCCCCGAGCAAATAATAACGGAAAGCCGGGTCGGCCATGAGTTCCGTGACGACCTCTTTTTCCGCGACGAACCACAGACGCACCGGCCCGGTCCAGCGCCGGCGGAATTCCGCCTCGCTCATGAACCGGTCGCTGGCGCGGGCGGCGGCATCCTCCTCCAACTCGAGCTCGCCGTAAGGAGTCGGGCCCTGGTTGGCGACGATGTCGGCTAGGCGGCCTGAGTAATAGCCAAAATCATGGAAATACTCATGGTAGTGCACCACGCGATCCCCGGGTTTGATGCGGGCGTTCACGATCCGGGCGAGCTCGACGGTGCCGCGGCGCTGGATCTCGGGCATCGCCAGGACCAGCGTGCCATAGAAGAGGCCGGCGGTGCCGAGCATGACCCGCAGCGCGACGGCCGGGCGCTGCCGCCACGCCGACCAGAGCGTGCCGGCGCTGCCGACCAGCGTGATGGCGGCCAAAACAAACGCATAGGGCCGCAGGGCGAGGGCGCGCTCGGGGTCGCGGATAATATGGCCCGGATGCAGCACGACCACCAGCATGCCCGCACCCAGCAGAAGGCAGATGACGGCAAACGCGACCAGGCCGGGCCGCAGGCGCGGCGGGTCGTCCGTCCACGTGCGCGCCAGCCAGGCCCCGATCAACACCGCGAGGGCCGGAAAAAGCGGCAGAATGTAGGGCGGCAGCTTGGAGTGGGAGCTGCTGAAAAACAAAAAGATGAACGCGGCCCAGATCACAAAAAACCACGCGTTGGCTTTTTCCTCCCGGGCGGCCCAGCCGCCGCGCCAGGTTTCGCGGAGCGCGCTCCAGAGAAAACCCGACCACGGGAAAACGCCGGCCAGCACGATCGGGATGAAATACCACCAGGGGCCCGGCCGGCTGGCCGCGGGCGAGGTGAAGCGTTCCCAGTGTTCGTAGACAAAATAGCGGTGCGCCCAGGTCTCGTTGTGCAATGCCGCCAGCACGTGCCAGGGTGCGGCCAGGGCCAGAAAGAGCAGCGCGCCGGTCGGCAGGTAGAGCGGACGCAGCCGCCGCCACTGGTTGAACACCAGCAGCCACAGGAACATCACGGCACCGGTGACGAGGAACCCGATCAGGCCCTTGGTGAGCGTGGCCAGGGCCATGCTGGCGTAGACGCCGTAGAACAGCCAGCGCCGCCGCCCGCCCGCCGGCTCCTGCATCGCGAGGATGAAGCAGCAGAGCGCGGCGCTCATCAGCACCGACACCGCCATGTCGAGCAGAAGGATGCGCGCCAGGGCGAAATACAGCAGCGTCGTGGCGAGGACGATCCCGGCGGCCAGGCCGGCGTTCCGGCCGTAGAGCCGCCGCGCGGTGCCGTAAGTGAGCAGCACCCCGCCGAGCGCAAAGAGCGCCGGCACGGCGCGGGCCGCCCACTCATTGAAACCGAAGACGCTTTGGCTGACGGCCACCGCCCAGTAGACCAGCGGCGGCTTCTCGAAGTAGTTTACGCCGTCCAGGCGCGGGGTCACCCAGTCGCCGGTGGCGAGCATCTCGCGGGGGATCTCGGCATACCGGCTTTCGTCGGGATTCGGCAGGGCAGTCGAGCCCAGCCGCAGCCCAAACAATCCCAGGCACAAGAGCCCCAGCAAGAACAGGTCGCGGCGGGCGGAAGGCTGGGTCGGGGCGGACATGTGGTTCGTTCCAGCAAAGACGAGCGGCGGGGTGAGTCACGCCGAATCCCGTCCCAGCCGCGCGGTGCAGAATCAGCTTGGTTGCTGTCGGACGGTGATTTACATCAGGGCATGCCACGGAATTTCCCGGTAACTGGGGACCAACCCCTACCGTCTCATGCGATGTGCCAGACTTTTGCACAACTCCATGGCTGATGAATCGTTCGACCTTGTTGGTTGCCTTGAACGGGTGCGTCGGCGCGACCAGGTCGCGGCCAAGCAATTGGTCGAGCATCTCTACCCGCTGGTCAGCCGCATCGTGCGCTCCCATCTGCCCCGCCGCGTCGCCGAGGAAGACCTCGCGCAGGACATCTTCCTAAAAATGTTCACGCGGCTCGAACAATACCAGGGCAACGTGCCGTTCCCGCACTGGGTCTCGCGCATCGCGGTCACGACTTGCATCGACCAGCTGCGCGCCCAGAAGCGCCGGCCGGAGTTCCGCTGGGCCGACCTCTCCGAGACCGAGGCCGAGGTGCTCGACAACATCATCACCGACGAGCGCGACGTGCTGCCCGGTGACGCCCTCGCGGCCCGCGAGCTCGTCCAAAAGCTGCTCGGCCAGCTCAAGCCCGACGACCGCATGGTCATCCAGCTGCTCGACCTCGAGCAGAAGACCATTGCCGAGATCAGCGGCCTCACCGGCTGGAACCAGACCCTCGTCAAGGTGCGCGCCTTTCGCGCCAGACGGAAATTGCAAAAACTTTTTCAGGAACTACAAAGCAAGGAGAAGTCATGAACCGATTCGACCACCAATGGCAGAAATTGACCGCGCTCGCCCGGCAGGCACCCGCCGACGCCGGCACCGCGCCGCATGGCTTCGCCACCCGCGTGGCCGCGAACGGCTTTGCCCTGCCTCCGGCGCCGTGGCTTGAGCGCTTCGCCCTCCGCGGCCTCCTCGTCGCCGCGGCCTGCAGCGTGGCCGCCGTCGTGTTTAACTTCGCGGAGTTCTCGACCGATCAGGGCGACGTCTACGCCACCGGCACGACTGACACCGTGGTCGAGCTGCTCGACATCTCCTGATGAACAAACCCTGGAAAGTTATCGTCGTCCTGATCGGCATTTTTGCGGCCGGCGGGGTGACGGGAGGGTTTGTCACGCTGCGTTTCTTCAAGAACAAGCTCCTGAACCGTCCGGTGCCCGAGGAGTGGGCCCCGCGGCATCTGAAGCGGCTGGCGGAGCGCCTGGACCTGACGCCGGACCAGCAGGAACAGATCCGGCCGATCGTGCGGCGCAACATGGAGCAGCTGAATCGCGTCCGGAACGAGTCCATGCTGGAGACCCAGGCGACGGTCGAGGGCATGCAGCGCGAGATTTCCGAAAAACTCACGGCCGAGCAGCGCGCCAAGTTCGCGCAGATGAACCGCGAGCTGCGCGAGGCACGGGAAGCCCGGGACAAGGTTGAGAAGGCCAAGCGCGCGGCCGAACGGGAAGCGGCGGAGAAAAACGGGGAAAAGGACAAGGGGCCGGAAAAGCCTCCCGGCAAGTAAGTTGATCTCTCGAACGGGCGCCAGAAACGGCGCCTTTTTTATTTTGATTGCAGGGGCAGGGTGCCCACCTACGTTCCGCCTTGGCCAGGCGCCATGCATGGGCAGGCGCGTGAACCCCGCCAGGGCCGGAAGGCAGCAACGGTGACGACGTCCTACCAGTGCCGTGGAGTGCCTGGCCACTTTGTTTTCCCGCGCAGCAGGAAAACAAACCGCGCCGAAGACAAGGCGAAGGCGGGTAGCGCGCGAATCCGCTACACTACCACCACGGTATTCCGCAGCATCCCGATCCCCGAGATCGCGATCTCGACCACATCCCCGGCCTGCAGCGTGAACGAATCGGGCGGCACGACTCCCGTGCCCGTCAGTAGCACTGCGCCGTGCGGGAAACTCTGGCTGCGGCAGAGGTAGTCCGCCAGTTCGGCGAAGCTGCGTTTGATTTGCCCGACCGAAGTCTCGCCGGCGAACACGCGTTGGCCGCCGCGCTGGATGACGATGGCAATGGTCCAGCCGCGGGCATCGGCCTCGGTCACGCCGAGCGTGATCCACGGGCCGAGCGCGCAGGAGCGATCGTAGACTTTGGCCTGGGGCAGGTAGAGCAGGTTCTCGCCCTCGATGTCGCGCGAGCTCATGTCATTGCCGATGGTGCAGCCCACGACTTGGCCGCGGGAGTTCAGCACCAGCGCCAGTTCCGGCTCGGGCACGCTCCAGCGGGCGTCGCGCCGGATGCCGACTGGCTCGCCGCCGGCGGCGACCTTTTCGGCCAGGGCCTTGAAGAAAATCTCGGGCCGGGCCGCGGCGTAGACGCGGTCATAGGCCGTGGCGCTGAAGTCGGATTCTTCCATCCGCGCCGTCTTGCTGCGCAGGTAGGTGACGCCGGCCGCCCATACTTCCTGGCGCTCGACCGGAGCGCAGAGGGTGATTTTCTCCAGCGCGAATGACGGGAGTGATCCGCGGGCCGCCTGCTGCAGCAACGCCACGGGATCCGCCGCCTCGAGCACCGCATGCAGCGTGGTGAGACCGGCGGGGGTCAGGTCGAGCACCGTGGCATCGCCTGTTACCAGTCCGAGGCGGACGGGGGAGTCGCCCGATTTGAAGCGGCAGACTTTCATGGGGTGAAACGAATTTTGGCAACGGACGAGCGAATGCGACAACTTTCCGCAATAATCCGGAGCAACATTAGAGCAGGCCGTGCGGGGTTGACGCGCCGCCCTGCCGGCCAACAAGCTCCGGCGATGTCCCACCCCGACATCGCGTGTCCGCCGCGCCCACGCGCGCCCGTCTGTGGGTCATCGTCTTCGCCGTCACGCTGGCCGTCATCCAATACGTCGACCGGGTCTGCATTTCGCAGGCGGCGCCGCAGGTCTCGGCGACGCTCGGCTTGGACAAGGCGCAGATGGGCTGGGTGTTCAGCGCGTTCACGCTGGCGTATGCACTTTTTGAGATCCCGACCGGTTACTGGGGCGATCGTCGCGGTCCGCGCAATGTGCTGCTGCGGGTCGTGCTCTGGTGGTCGTTCTTCACGGCGGCGACGGGCCTGGTCTGGAACTGGGCCTCGCTGGTGGTCACGCGCTTCCTGTTCGGGGCGGGGGAGGCGGGTTGCTTTCCGAATCTCGCGAAAGCCTTCGAGCGCTGGCTGCCGGTGCGCGAGCGCATCCGGGCGCAAGGCGTGATGTGGATGAGCGCGCGGTGGGGCGGGGCGGTGACGCCTTACCTGGTCTTTCTCGTGCTCGGCTGGGTAAACTGGCGCGTGGCCTTCGGGCTTTTTGCGCTGCTGGGCGTGGCTTGGGCGCTGGCGTTTGCGCGGTGGTTCCGCGACGACCCGCGCACGCACCCGGCGGTCAACTCCGCCGAGGCCGCGCTGCTGCCCGAGCCGCGGCCGGCGACGGGCGGCCACGCGAACGTGCCGTGGTCGAAGCTGCTGCGCTCATCCTCGGTGTGGATGCTGTGCGGACAATATTTCGCCTGCAGCTACGCGTGGTATTTCTACATCACCTGGTTTCCGACCTACCTCTTGGAGGTGCACAAGTTCGATATGAAGAGCAGCGCCCTGCTCGCGGGCCTGCCGCTGCTGGCGGGCGGCATCGGCTGCCTGCTTACCGGCGCGCTGGCGCCGCGCGTATCGGCGTGGATCGGCCCGGCGCGGACGCGGCGGTGGTTCGGGGCGATTGGTTTCAGCGGGGCGGCAGTCAGCCTCATGGGGGCGACGCAACTGCAGCAGCCGCTCTTCGCCGTGGCGGCGATCGCTTTCGCCAGCTTCTGCAATGACATCACGATTCCCGGCGCGTGGACCTCCTGCATGGACGTGGGCGGGCCGTGCGTCGGCACGCTCGGGGGCGCGATGAACATGGTGGGCAACATCGGCGGTTTCCTGTCGCCGATCGTGCTGGGCTATGTCGTGGGCCGCACCGGCAACTGGAACCTGACGTTTTATGTTACCGCCGCGGTCTATGTCGGGGGCGCCCTGTGCTGGTGGTTCCTTGACCCGGTCTCGCCGCTCGAGCAACAGGTTAAGGACTGATCATGGCCGGATCAAATAAACCCAAACTGCAGTGCGCGGTCGTCGCTGACGGCGACGTGCTCGGCGCGGCGCCGCCTGAAATATTTGCGATCAAGACCCACGCCGCCGGTGCGGCGGGCAGCTTGCCGCTGACGGACGACCAATTGCGCAACAGCCCGAGCGGCGACCTGTTCGGGCTGAGCCAGAACGCCGGCATGGGTTGGAATCCCGCCGAGGTGGGCCGCCGGCAGTTTTTGATTTTGAGCACGCAGGGCGGCCTGCGCGCGCCCGACGGCCGGCCGATCGCGCTCGGCTACCACACGGGCCATTGGGAAATCGGCCTGCTGGTGCAGGCAGCGGCGGAGGAGTTTCGCCGGCTGCAGAGCATTCCGTTCGCCGGGTTTTGCTCCGACCCGTGCGATGGACGCACGCAAGGCACGACAGGGATGTTCGACAGCCTGCCGTATCGGAACGACGCGGCGCTGATCTTCCGCCGGCTGGCGCGCTCGCTGCCGCAACGCGCCGGCGTGCTCGGTATCGCCACGTGCGACAAGGGGCTGCCCGCAATGCTGATGGCCGTCGCGGGCCTGCGGGATTTGCCGAGCGTGGTCGTGCCGGGTGGCGTCACACTGCCGCCGACGACGGGCGAGGACGCCGGCGCCGTGCAGACGCTCGGGGCGCGTTATGCGCAGGGGTTGGTGACGCTTGCGGAAGCGGCCGATCTTGGCTGCCGGGCGTGCGCGACGCCGGGCGGTGGTTGCCAGTTTCTCGGCACGGCCGCGACCTCACAGGTCGTGGGTGAGGCGCTCGGATTGTCACTGCCGCACTCGGCGCTGGCACCGTCGGGGCAGCCCGTGTGGCTGGATCTGGCCAAGCGCTCGGCGCGGGCGTTGCAGCTGTTGGCCGATCGCAAGCTGACGGGGCGCGACATCCTTACTTCGGCCAGCATCAAGAACGCCATGGTGCTGCACGCGGCGTTCGGAGGCTCGACGAATTTGCTCCTGCACATCCCGGCGATCGCGCACGCGGCCGGCCTGCCGAGGCCGACGGTTGAGGACTGGATTGCCATCAACCTCCAGGTGCCACGACTGGTCAGTGTGCTGCCCAACGGCCCGGCGCATCATCCGACCGTGCGCGTGTTCCTCGCCGGCGGTGTGCCCGAGGTGATGCTGCACCTGCGGCGACTCGGGTTGCTCGACACGAGTGTGCTGACCGTGACGGGCAAGACCCTCGGCGAGAATCTCGATTGGTGGGAGGCGTCGGAGCGGCGCACGCGTTTCCGGCAATTGTTGAAGGAGCTTGATGGCGTGGATGCGGACGACGTGATCCTCGCGCCCGATCAGGCGAAGGCCCGCGGCCTGACCAACACCCTGATTTTTCCACGTGGCAACTTGGCACCCGAGGGCTCCGTGGTGAAGGCCACCGCCATCGATCCGACCGTGGTCGGGGCCGATGGCATTTATCGCAAGGAGGGGCCGGCCCGCGTCTTTGTCAGTGAAAAGGCCGCCATCGACGCCATCAAGCAGGGCAAGATCAAGGCAGGTGACATCATCGTGCTGGCCGGCATCGGGCCGATGGGGACGGGTATGGAGGAGACGTATCAGGTCACCGGGGCGCTCAAGCACACGCCGTATGGCAAGCATGTCGCGTTGCTGACTGACGCGCGCTTCTCGGGTGTCTCGACCGGCGCCTGCATCGGGCACATCGGCCCCGAGGGCCTGGCTGGCGGGCCGATCGGCAAGATTTTGGATGGCGATCTCATCCGAATTGAACTCGATTGCCGCCGGCTCGAGGGCGCGGTGGATTTGGTGGGCGAGGGAAGCCGCCGGTTCACCCTCGAGGAAGGCGCGACGGTGCTGGCGCGCCGCGCGCCGCGGCCGGATCTGGCGCCGCACCCGGCGCTGCCCGACGATACACGGCTGTGGGCGGCGTTGCAGCAGGCCAGTGGCGGCACGTGGGGTGGCTGCGTGTATGATGCGGGCGCAGTGGTCGCCGCCCTGGGCCGGAAGCGCTGAACGATTCCGGGCATTTTTGATTTGCGCTTGCCCGTCGCCAATCTGGACTGGGCGCCGTGTCCGGTTCCTACCAAGTCATCGCCCGCAAGTGGCGGCCCCAGACGTTTGATGACGTCGTCGGGCAGGACCATGTGGTCCGGACCCTGAAGAACGCCATCGCCCGCAACCGCATCGCGCACGCCTACCTGTTTGTCGGCCCGCGCGGCACGGGCAAGACCAGCACGGCACGCATTTTTGCCAAGGCCCTCAACGTCACCGGCGGCCCGAAGGCGGACTTCGACGTGAACGACCCGATTGCGAAATCCATCGCCGACGGCTCATGCCTCGACGTGATCGAGATCGACGGCGCCTCGAATAACGGTGTCGAGCAGGTGCGCGAGTTGCGCGACACCGTCCGCTACGCCCCGGCGCAGGGCAAGTTCAAGGTCTACATCATTGATGAGGTGCACATGCTCTCGACGGCGGCGTTCAACGCCCTGCTCAAGACGCTCGAGGAGCCGCCGGCGCACGCGAAGTTCATCTTCGCCACCACCGAGGTGCAGAAGGTGCTGCCGACGATCATTTCCCGCTGCCAGCGCTTCGACCTGAAGCCGATCCCGACCGAGCTGATCGTCCAGCGCCTCAAGAAGATCGCTGTCGCCGAGAAGATCAAGGTGAGCGACGCCGCACTGGGCAGCATTGCCCGCATGGCCGATGGCGGCATGCGCGACGCCCAGTCCATTTTTGATCAGATGATTTCCTTCTGTGGCAACGAGGTTGGCGAAGCCGACGTGCTCGATGTTTATGGCCTCGTCGCGGGCGACAAGATTGCCGCGCTGGCCGCCGCGCTCGCGGCCGGCGACCACCGGAAGATTGTCGAACTGGTGGATGAGGCCGACGAGAACGGCCGCGACCTCTACCGGCTGCTCGTAGATGTGCAGGCCAATGTGCGCAACGCCCTCCTCGCGGCCATCGCCAAGGGCGGCAGCAGCGACGCACTCGGTTCGCCGATGACGACCGAGCAGCTGACGCGCCTGCTCGACGGCCTGCGTGAGGGCGAGAACGGCGTGAAGCACGGCCTGTCGGAGAAGATCAATTTCGAGGTGGCGCTGCTCAAGGCCGTCGAGGCCAGCCGCGCCCGCGCGATCGATTCGTTGATCAAGGAGATCGCGATGCTGGCGGACAGCCTCCCCGAGGACGGCTCAAAAAAAAACGACTGAGGGTGGCGGCTGACGCCGCCGGCAAGGAGCAAGGAGCAGGGAGCAAGGAGTCGGAGGACGAAGCGCCCGCCAGTGCCATTCCCGCCGACGCCCCGGCCGGGCCCTCGTCCGACGAAGAAGCCGCCTTCCTCGCCCAGGAGCGCGAGATTGGCATCGTGACGCCGGCGCTGACGCATGAGGAGGCGCTGCCGGAAGAGAAGGGCGACTTGCCGCCACTGGAGGACCTCGTGAAGCGGATCCCGGCGCCGGCCCGGGCAGTGCTGGAGGAATTATTTCGTCCGCAGTTTGTGACCGTGAAACGTATCCCGAAATCGGCGCTCAAGTAGCGGGCCTTGCTGGCCAGTGATCGCCGATTGGCGAGAGGCCGTCGTGCGCGCGGGCATAGAGGTAGGTCTGCGCGGAGCCCGCGAGCGGGTTGGGAGCAAGGACGACGTTAATCCGCTCGTAGAGCCCCTCGTCGAGGCCTTCGAGTTGGTCCAGTTCCGCCAGGCAGGTGTCATCCACCACCCAGAGTTCGCCGGTCACGCCGGCGGTGTCGCCGGGAGCCCGAACCATGGCCGGATAGTCGCCAAGCGAGTAGAGCGTGAAACCCGGCACGGTGCGGGCCGTCCCGAGGAAGCGCTGGCGCGCGACGAAGGCGTGGTTGGAGCCGCCGCGCTTCAGCGTGCCGTAGAGGAAAACGGTGGTCACGGACTCAAGGCCTCGACGACCAAGGCGGTGATGTTGTCCCGGCCGGAGTTGGCGAGCGCGGCGTCGACGAGCCGCTGGGCCACGGGCAAGTCCGCGGTGCCGCGGACGATCTCGTCGAGCTGGCGGTCCCACAACCCCTCGGTGAGGCCGTCGGAGCAGAGCAGGTAGCGGTCGCCCGGCGCGCAGGGCAGGGCGCCGAACTGCGGGTCGATGAATTGGTGCTCGGCGCCGAGCGCCTGATTGAGCAGGTTGCGCATCGGGTGCTCGCGGGCCTCGCGCTCGTTGATCCGGCCGTTGCGGCGCAGCCAACCGACGTGGCTATGGTCGTGGGTGAGCTGCCGGATGCCGCCCTCCGGCGGCAGGTGGTAGATGCGGCTGTCGCCGATGTGGCCGAAATAGATCCAGCCCGGGGTGAGCCACGCGAGGCTGAGGGTGGTGCCCATCCCGCGGCATTCCTCGTAGGACTGGCCGAGCTTGAGCAGGTCGTAATGGATGGCGCCAAACAGCTCGCGCAGGGTGGCATCGTAGCCGCTTTGCGGGCCGGGCACGGCGAGGCGGAAGCCTTTCGGCAGCAGGTGCGTGATCTTGTCCTTGGTAATGCGGCTGGCGAACTCGCCCGAGTTGGCGCCACCCATGCCGTCGCTGACGGCGAACGCGAAGTCGGTGCGCTGCGACGAGGCCTCGCCGGTCTTGCCCAGGTAGCGCACCTCGCGGCCGTCGAATTCGAGGGCGAGGAAAGTGTCTTCGTTGTTCGTGCGGACATGGCCGATGTGGCTGAGCCCGGACCAGCGCAGCGTCGGGGCCGGCGGGCGGGCGCCGCCGGGCGCCTCGTCGAGGATCGCGGCGAACTCAAAATCGATGATGCAAAACCGCCCGTCGGTCGGGCGATAGGTGATGTTGCGGATCTCGGGGTCGTCATGGCGCACGCCGAAGGTCTCGAGCTCGGCGAACAGTTCCTTGAGGCGCTCGGCGTTCACTTGCTCGACGCGCGAGCCACAGTTGGTCGTGATGATCTTGAGGGCCGCCTCGTCGGCCTCGAGCAGGCGCGGAACGAAACCGCAGTCGCGGCTCTCCAAGTGCCGGAGGACGCGCACCTCGTTTTCAAACCGCGCGTAGGCCTGCGGACCGCGGAAGGTCTTGTGGACCGAGCCGTCATAACCGATGCGGACCAGAGCTCTCTGGGTGTTCTTGACCTCTTGCATGGTGGCAGGGCGACGATTCAGGCCCCACGGCGGGTGGCAAGCGTGCGCTGAGTCGCCCAGTCAGACGAATGAAGGCCAGCGACTTGTAAAAGCCGAGTCATGTGGGGAAATTCTCATTGCCTCTGGCATATGAGGTGCTGACTTGGGCATCCAGTTTTGTGAGACATGGGCCGGCATCTAATTTGCTGTCCGATGCCTCGGAACCCCTAAAACCACCCGAAAAAAATCATGCCTAAATACAAACTGGAATACATCTGGCTCGATGGCTACACGCCGCTCGCCAGCCTGCGCAGCAAGACGCAGATCAAGGAATTTGCCAGCTTGCCGAAGCTGTCCGAGCTGCCCGTCTGGGGCTTCGACGGCAGTTCGACGCAGCAGGCCGAGGGCAAGAGCTCCGACATCGTGCTCAAGCCCGTCGCGTCCTTCCCCGACAGCACCCGCAAGAACGGCGTGCTCGTGATGTGCGAGTGCTTCCAGCACACCGGCGTGGCCAGCCCGTCGAATTCCCGCGCTACGATCCCGGATGATCCGGACACCTGGTTCGGCTTCGAGCAGGAGTATTTCTTCTGGAAGGACGGCGCGCCGCTCGGCTTCCCCGTCGGCGGTTTCCCCGCCCCCCAGGGCCCGTATTACACCGGCGTGGGCTACAAGAACGTCGGCAACATCGCCCGCGAGATCGTCGAGAAGCACATCGATATCTGCTTGGACGCCGGCATCAACATCGAGGGCATCAACGCCGAGGTGGCGAAGGGCCAGTGGGAATTCCAGATCTTCGGCAAAGGCTCCAAGAACGCCGCCGACCAGATGTGGGTCGCCCGCTACATCCTCGCCCGCCTGGCCGAGACCTACAGCGTCGATATCGAGTGGCGCTGCAAGCCGATCCTGGCGCCTTTCGCGCAGCCGCTCGACTGGAACGGCTCCGGCATGCACTCCAACTTCTCGACCGCCTATATGCGCGACGTCGGTGGCAAGGAATACTTCGAGAAGCTCATGGCGGCCTTCAACCAGTATCGCGACGAGCACATCGCCGTCTACGGCCCGGAGAATCACCTCCGCCTCACCGGCCTGCACGAGACGCAGTCGATCGACAAGTTCAGCTACGGGGTCGCCGATCGCGGCGCCTCGGTGCGCGTCCCGCACAGCTTCGTCAACAACGGCTACAAGGGCTACCTCGAGGACCGTCGTCCGAACTCCGCCGCCGACCCGTATCTCGTCGCCGGCCGGATCCTCAAGACGATCCAGACGGTGCCGACCAAGTAAGCGTTCGCGACCTGCGAGTCTTTCAAAGCCGCCCGGAAACGGGCGGCTTTTTTGTGCCCTTTCGTCAGGTGATCCGGAAGGTGGAACCCGGCCTCCGGACGGGTTGAATAGACGTTCATGATCAGATATCCGAAACGTCTCGCTCATAAGACGCCCAGTTGGGTGGAGAGTGGTGCGACCTATCATATCCGGATTCGGGTCGAATCAGTGCATCAACTTACCATTTCCCAAATGGGCGAAGTCTTGCTCGCGTCCGCGCGATTCTATCACGAGCACAATCTTTGGAGCTGCCGGCTTTTTCTTTTAATGCCCGATCATCTGCATGCGTTGTTGGTATTCCCTTCTCATCGGGCAATGGGAGAGGTGGTCGGCGCATGGAAAGGTTATCAAACCAAACGCCTCGGTATTGGATGGCAGATTAATTTCTTCGATCACCGCATTCGAGGTCACCATGAGTTGGAGGCGAAGGCGGCTTACATTAAGCTGAATCCCGTAGTGAAGGGGCTGTGCCCTAGAGAGGAGGATTGGCCTTGGGTGATTTCATGTGAGCCCTGAAAACCCGTCCGGAGGCCGGGTTCCACCTTTCGGACAGTCTTGTCCAAGGGCACAAAAAAGCCGCGCCTTGCGGCGCAGCTTGAAAGGTAGGGCGAATCCTCCGGATGAGCCG
>JANYAM010000164.1 GCA_025361365.1 Opitutus sp.
CTGCTCTTCCCTCCCAAGTCAGAGCAGGGGAGCTGCGCTCCCCTGTGACCCCTCCCGATCTTTATTGATCTTCCCCAATCCTCCAACCAACCCTAACTAACTCGACCCTCCCACCTGTCCAACGGACGGGGTCCACCTCAAGGGCGCTCGCATAGGCGCCACCGATGGCAGCGTCCAAATCTTTGGGCAAACCGGATGGTAGATTGCGCAGATCCACTGTCTTGGCATCCGGGCTAATGACAGTTCGGTTGGTCTTGGGCGCCTCCTTCAGGCCGGAAACGCCACCTCCGCCGACACCCTTCAGGTTTTGCCCAGTAGCCTGATTGAAACCCTTGAGTTGTTTGGCCGCATCGTCGCGTATTTTCTGAAACCGGCGCGCATCCTCGGCCTCGCGGGCGGCCTTGTCTCTGGCGGCTTGTTCTTCCGCAGCTTTCTTTTCTTCCGCGGCCTTTTCCTCGGCTTCGCGCTCGGCGGTGGAGTTGTCTGCTTGATTCTGAGTTTGGGTGGACTGGACATCTTCGGTGCCGACAATGTTGGAAGTGGGCCACGTGGGAAAATTGGCTCGAAGAAAAGCCTCGGCCTGCGCATGGGTGGCGAAAGGACCTTCCCGGGCCGGGCCGCCCATGTGCTGATAGCCACTGGGCGTTTTGATATAAAGGGATGCGCCAGCCGTGGCAGAGAACAAGGCACCCAGCACCAAGCTGAACCCAATGCGTGTGGCGAGTGCGGGCATGGCTGCGTCCTTTGCCGTGCAGAATGCCTCGTCGACAAAGAGGGTCAAGCTATTGGGGCCGCTCTCGAATTTGGGCGGTTAGCTTCTCACGCCGGCGGTGGATAATTTCGCTTTCGTGCCGGCATAAGGCCTGCGTATTTCAGCGACGTGGCGCAAGGCCCGCCTGACCTACACGAAGGACGGCTCGCCGGTGCTCAGCGCGCGCATCCAGGAACTTTATGGCGTGAGCTCCAAGTTCACGCTCGGCCACGGCCGGGTGGCGGTGAAGATCGAGGTGCTCGCGCCCAGCCAACGTCCGATCCAGGTCACCGACGACCTTTCAAATTTCTGGCGCGAACAATACCCCAAGATCAAGACCGAGCTCTCCCGCCGCTATCCGCGGCACGAATGGCGTTAGCTTGGAATGGCGCCTTGCGGTAAACGGCTCCGCGGTCAGTAATGGGCCACATGAAGAGGATCGGCTTTTTACTCACCTTGCTGGGTTATGGGCTGACGGTCGCACCGGCGGCGATCCACCCGGATGCCCTGCGCAAGCGCGCACCGGAAATTCTCAAGCTCCTGGTGGATGAGGTGCGGATCACCAAGGATGAGTCGGTGGACGACGAGCCGGGCAAGATCGTCATCGTCGCCTACGTGTGGGAGGTGACGAACTCACAGACCAAGCTCCGCGTGGGCGATAAGATCCTGATCAGCTACGAACGTTATCGGAAAGCCGAGGCCCAGGCCCTCAAGGAATATGAAGCGAGGATGAGTGGAGGCATGACGGGGGCGCAGTTTTTCCACGAGCCCGACATCCCGGTGGCGGGTGATTATATGATGGCCTACCTCAATCCGGATGAGGACGAGGATAAGCGCCGGGCGAAAATCTACCATCCGGGCGCCCAACAGTATTCGTTTGTGGTTCAGGAATCGAAGAAACCTGACAAAAGGGCCGCCTCTCCTGCCGGAAAATCGGGACCGACCGGGTGGCTTCCTCGGCTGCCCGCCGGGCAGCCGCTTTCCGCGCCCCGAATGGCAGTAGTCTATTGATCGGCTCTTTCCAGTTGGGCGTAACCGCTGGCGGCATCAGCGAAGGAGGCATAGCCAAGGCTTGCCAGTATTGACTGGGATGGGAAGTGTCGCTCCAGGTTTAACTAACCCTCAGCCCGGGATTTTCCATGCGCCGCGATGTATTCCAGTTAGTCACTTGTCTGGTCGCTTCGGCCCTGCTGTACGGTCCGGCTTCCGCCAGCGCCGGAGATCCGCCGGGTTTCTACCTCGAGGCGAACTCCAAAGGTGCCCAGCTCGCGCAGGCGGGCAATGCCAAACAAGCCATGGTGGAGCTGAACCTGGAGATTGGCGCGAATCCGAGCGCCGCGGCTTACTATTGGAGAGCTCAGTGCTGGGGCAGCGACTATGCCGCGGCGATTTCGGACTATACCAAGTCGATCGAGCTGAATCCGGCCCATGCGGCGGGCGCCTATTTCCAGCGCGGCCTGATTCTTTGGCGCCAGCAGAAATATGACCGAGTCCTCGAGGATTTCTCCCATTGCCTCGAGCTCGAACCCAAGGCGGCCAACGTTTATTCCATGCGCGCGGCGGTTTGGACTTCCAAGGGGAATCATGCGGCGGCCAGGGACGACTATTCCAAGGCCATCGCGCTCGATGCCACCAATTCCGGTTTATTTGCCGGCCGAGCCAACGCAGAATCAAGGATGGGCGAGACGGACAAGGCACTGGCGGACTACGCCAAGGCGATCGAGCTGGCGCCCACCAATTCCGAGTTGTTTCTTGGCCGGGGCCGCGTGGAATCAAGAATGGGTGAGACGGAAAAGGCACTGGCGGACTTCGCCAAGGCGCTTGAGTTGGATCCCAAGAATACGGCGGCTTACTTCAGCCGCAGTTCGTTGCGCGAGAAAAATGGTGACTGGGATGGGGCGATCGCCGATGCCATGAAGGCCCTGGAGACCAATCCGAACGACTTGGGGGCTCCGGTAGAAGTTGCGCGGATCATGCAACGCCGGGGCGACATGAGGGGTGCGGTTCTTGCCTTCAGCAAGGCCCTGGAGCTGAACCCCAAGAATCCGTTTGGCTACTACGAGCGAGGCTGCCTGCGCTACGATTTGGGCGAAATGGACGCTGCCTTGGCAGACTTCCGCAAGGACTGCGAAGGCGATGTCGGTGAAGATTGGAGTGAATATGCGCACAGCCGGATTTGGCTGATTCGGGCGCGCCGCGGCGAAAAGGAGGCGGCTTCGCAGGAGGTGCGGCAATATCTTGGTTCACGGACAACGGGGAAGCCGGATGACTGGGCCGGAAAGATCCTCAATTTTCTTGCGGGTCAGATGTCCGAGCCGGCCTTTATCAAGGTCGCGGAAGATACGTATGCTGCCTCCGACAAGGATACCGGATCGAAGGGCCTCCTCGGCGAAGCCTATTTCTATGCCGGCTCCCGGCGGTTGGTCACTGGCGACCAGGAAGGCGCCAAAATGTGGCTGGGGAAGTGCGTTGCCCTCGATCAGAAAAATTTCAGCGAACATGCCAGCGCGGCGGCGGAACTGAAGCTTCTCCAGGGGCAAAGATGAGTTGTTGCGGGAATCAGGAGAAACCGGACTCTCCGCGCTACCCGCGTCACGGGGTGGCGCTAGGTTCCGGCGGAGTCAGCGCGCCGGCTCGGCGGGTGCTTTGACCGGCAGGAGCAACCAGCCGATCACGAGTGATCCAACGGTGGTGGGAACCAGCCAAAGCAGGGTCATCGCAATGGATGGCCGCTCAACCGCCGGGGCGTCGCGGGAACCGAAAATACCAGGCGGAAAGAATCGCGTGATCAGCAGGATGAAGCACATGGTGCCAAGCAGGCAGCACAGGGTCGCGGCGATCCATCGCGCCCAGCTGGCCCGCTGGTAGAGCCCATAGGCCAGGACCAGCAGGAAAGCCCCGATCCATCCCATGGCGCCCAAGTTTGGTTCGGGTGAGGTCAGACCGACATAGACCACCCGCCCCACGAGCAGCAGACAGGTGGCGGCCCCAAGCGGGGGCAACCAGTGGCGGAGGCGGGCGAGAAGCGGTGGCATGGGGGATCAGTTCAGTGACGCAGGATGGCGCCGATGATGCCGAGGATGATGGTGCCGAGCAGCACCAGGATCGCCAGCATCATGAACCAGTGCGAGACGAAGCGGGTTCCGGTTAACGCCTCGGGCTTTGGCTTGGGCTTCGGCAGCAGGGGCAGGGCGGCCAGGGCCAGAAAAAACAGGGTGAAGACGCCGAACAGCCACTTGCCGGAATCACCGGCCCGCCACATCAGGACGGTCATGTAACCCGCACCGGCGGTGAGAAGAAGAAATACTGCGGCCAGGATTTGGCGGCCTTTCATGCTGGATTGCCCCGCAGGTGCGAGGGCGGTTCAGGGTGATTTGGTTCGCTGACGATACAGCTCCTGTTCTTTTTTGAATTCGGGATAGGTATTGGCGGCAAGGCCAATCACGCCGAGCAGCACGACCGCGGCGACGATGCGGATTTTCCCTGTCCCGAAGATCGCGGGCATTACGGACAATAACCCGGCCAGGCCAAAGGCGAGAAACGCCCCGGAAGGGGAAGAAAGCATAAGCCCGACGATTAGAACCATGGTCGCCGTGACGGTCAGGGCCCGCGTTGACGCCAGCTGCATGGCTTTCATGCCGCACGCTGCTTCGGTCGGGCCGAACTGTCAACGGCGCCACGCGCGGCGGTTATGACAGCCGGTTGGCTGATATTTCGCTTTAGTGACGGCATAATACCTGCGTATTTCTATCGCGATGGCGGCACCCAACAAGGCACTGGATCAGCTCAACAACCTGCGGGCGGAAGTCCGCAGCCTGGGCTCCACCCTCGGTCGCACCATCGCCGCGCTGGAGGGCGAAAAGACTCTCGAGACCGTCGAGACGCTCCGGACGCTCGCGAAGAGCAGCCGCGCTGGCGAATCCGCCGCCGCGCGCAGCCTGGCTCAAGCCGTCAGCCGGCTCACGCCCGCCGAGGCGTTCAATCAGGCGATGGCCTTCACGCTTTACTTCGAGCTCGTCAACCTGGCGGAGGAAAACTTCCGCATCCATCTTTTGCGCGAGCGCAACCAGAGGCACCGCAACGCCCTCGCGGCCGGCACGCCCAGCGAACCCATGCGCGAGTCCATCGAGGCGGCCATCCGCGAGCTGAAGGAAGCCGGCGTGCCCAAGGCCCGCATCCAGAAGCTCGTCCGCCATCTGGGTATCGAACTCGTCTTCACGGCGCACCCGACCGAGTCGAAGCGCCGCACCATGCTCGAGAAGCTGGCCACGCTCGGCGACATCCTCCGCCGGCACACGCTGGAGGAAATCCAGCACGCGCCCGACGACATCAAGCGCGAGATCGTCTCGCTCTGGCTCACCGACCGCAGCCGTACGGAGCGGCCCGAGGTGGCCGACGAGGCCCGCACCGGCCTGTGGTATTTCGACCGGACGCTCTTCCAGCTGCTGCCACGCCTGCATGAAGACCTGCAGCGTGCGCTGGACCGTTACTATCCCGGCGTGAAGGCGCCGCGCCGCTGGCTGTCGTTCGGCTCGTGGATCGGCGGCGACCGCGACGGCAATCCCGGTGTGACCGCCGAGGTGACCGCGCAGGTGCTGCGCATGAACCGTCGCATGGCCATCAAGAAACTCTCCGAGACCCTCTACAACCTGGCCGGCTCGCTCACGGTGTCCGACCGCCGCGCGAAGTTCGCCCCGGCCATCCGCCGCATGGCGGATGAGTGCCGCGACTCCTCCGAGCTGATGGCGCGGGTGGGGCAGCGCTATCCGCGCGAACCCTATCGCATCATCCTGAGCAGCCTGCGGGAGCAGCTCATGGCGCAGGCCGAGGCCGGCTTGCTGGATCTGGCCGACCCGAAGGCAGGGCGGATCACACCCGCCGACGTGCGCGAGACGCTCGCCGCCATTGCGACCGACCTGCGACACGGCCGCGCCGCGCCGCTCGCCAATGGTGAATTGAAGGACACACTCACGGCCGTGGACGTCTTCGGACTCAGCATGGCCCGGCTTGACCTGCGGCAGCACTCCGCCTGGCACGCCAAGGCGGTGGCGGAGATCCTCGGACGGAAGGATTATGAGCAGCTGTCGGAACCGGAGAAGCAGGTGTTGCTGACCGCCGCGCTGGCCGGGGCGAAGGAATTGAGCGCCGAAAAGCTGGCGGAGTTCTCCGCCGATGTCCGCGTGGTGCTCGATCCGCTGCGACTGGCGGTGCGGGCGCAGGCCGATTACGGGGCCGACGCCCTGGGCATCTACATCATCAGCATGACCAATGAGGTGTCGGACCTGCTCGAGGTGCAGCTGCTGCAGGCGCTGGCCGGCGTGCGGCTGCCCATTGCGCCGCTGTTCGAGACGCTCGACGATTTGCAGCGGGCGCCGGCGATCCTGACTTCGCTGTTTGAGAACGCGGCTTACGCCCCGGTGCTGGCGGCGCACGGCCGGCATCAGCACGTGATGCTCGGCTATTCCGACAGCAACAAGGACTGCGGCTACCTGACGGCCAACTGGGCGCTTTATCAGGCGCAGGACGCCATCATGGCGGTGTGCAAGCGCCACGACGTGCGCGTCACCCTTTTTCACGGTCGCGGTGGCAGCATCGCGCGCGGCGGCGGCCCGGCGGCCAAGGCCATCCTCGCGCAGCCCGTCGGCCTTAAGGACGGCGGCATCCGCGTCACGGAGCAAGGCGAGGTGCTCTCGACCCGCTACCACGATGTGGATCTCGCGCATCGCGTGCTCGAGCAGATGGCGTATGGCGTTTTGCTCGGGGCGAACGAGGCGCAGAAGGGCGCACGCCAGCTGCCGAAACGCTGGGTGCAGGCCATGGAGGAAATGAGCGCCGCCTCGCTGGCCGCTTACCGCGAGTGCGTGCACGACGATCCCGAGTTCCTGACCTTCTGGCGGCAGGCCACGCCGATCGACGAGATCGGCGAATTGAACTTCGGCTCACGGCCGACCTACCGGCGCAAGGGGAGCGTGAGCGTGGCCGACCTGCGCGCCATCCCGTGGGTTTTCTCCTGGATGCAAAGCCGGTTTAATTTTCCCGGTTGGTATGGGCTCGGCCGCGGGCTTGCTGCCATCCTGCGGCGCGGCCCGGCCGGCGAGAAGCTGTTGCGTGAGATGTATCAGCGCTGGCCGTTTTTCCAGACCGCCATCGCCAACGCCCAGCTCACGATGTGCAAGGCCGACATGTCCATCGCCAAGCTCTACGCGTCGCTGGTCGAGGACGAGGGCATCCGGGAGCGCGTGCTGACGCGCATTGTCGACGAGTTTCGCCTCGCTGAGCAGGCCGTGCTGGCGGTGACCGGCCAAAGCGAGCTGCTGGAGAACGAGCCCGTGCTCGCGCGCTCGATCAAGCTCCGCAATCCCTACGTGGACCCGCTCAATTACCTGCAGGTCGAGATGATCAAGCGTCGCCGCGGCAGCCGCCTGAAGAAGGCGGACCGCGAGGGCATCCGCGCCGTGTTGGAGCTGACGGTCAACGGCATCGCCGGCGGGTTGAAGAACACGGGATGAGGGTTCTGCGGGGCATCCGGTCTGGCGGAATTGTTACCGATTTCGGCTCGCCCGGTTTACGGGCGGCTGTCAGCTTCCCGACGCGAAACAGTCCGTTTATCCTCAATTCCGCCTACCATGCACGCTCCCCGCCGGCCTTCGTTTCTGACCCGCCTCACTGCGTTTTTTCTTTCCCTTTGGCTGCTGGCTGCCCCGGTGTGGGCCACGTGCGGCGGCGGTGGTGGTGGCGGCACCGGCGGTATGTCCGGCGGCGGTGGCATGCCCAATTCGGGCCCGGAGGTTTACCAAGTGCCGTGGAAGATCATGAAGCCGGGCGAAGCCCTGCCGGCCGAGGGCTTGGCGCTTTATTGGTTCCCGGTCTCGATGACGGAAGTGAAGGAATCAGGCCTGCGGACTTCGCGGGACCTGAGCTTGTGGTCGGCCCAGGGCGTCACGGCGGTAATGACCGACGTGACCACGCCCGTGGCCCAGCAGCTCAAGGCGGTGCCACGGGTGTCGCAGGCGATCCTCGCTGACCCCGCGGGCAAAGTCATCGCCCGGGTGGAGGCCACCAAGGGCTTCATCAAGGCCAAGGACGTCGAGAAGATCGTTCGCGATGAACTGAAGAAACACGAGACGGCGATCACGCAGCACCTGGCGGACGCCAAGGCGAAGCTGAAGGCCGGCGACAAGGCCGCGGCCATCGAGCATTTTCAGGCGATCTGGGCCGAGAAAGCATTGTTCCCGAAGAAGGCCAAGGACGCCGCCAAGGAACTCAAGAAACTCGGGGTGACCGCGGCGATGGACGACGTGATCAACGCGCTGCCCGAGGGCGCGCCGATCTTCGACGGCCCGGTCGCGGTGCAAGTCGTGGCCGCCATGGACCGCGGCCTCAAGGCGGAGATCGCGGAGAATTACGCGCTGGCCAAGAGCTGCTACCTGGAAGCCCGCGGCCTCGACCCGGCCGATCCGGCGGCCGGCCGCTACCTGGGCGAACTTTACCGCCACCACACGGGCGAATGGGACAAGGCCCGCGCAGTGTTCGAACAGATGCTGACCGAGCGCATCGACCCGTTGTCGCGCGCCGTGGCGTTGCATGGTCTCGGCAAGATGACGATCCACGAGGGCGCCTACGTGAAGGGGCTGCGCTTGATGGAGAAATCCGTCGAGGCTTTCCCGCTGGCCCTGGCCTACCGCAACATCGCGGTGTTCTGGAATTCCGAGTGCGACCCGGTGCAGACCGCGCACTATGTCGAGCTGGCGCTGCAACTCGACCCGCAGGATCCCTACAACCGCGTCTTTGCCGCGGTGTTCCTGGCCCAGACCGGCCACAAGGATGAGGCGCTGCGCATCGCGAAGGAAAACGATTCGCTCATGGCGGCTTCCTACAACCTCGCGGCGATCTATGCGATGGCCGGCGACCGGGACAAGGCCCTGGCCTATCTCTCGCGCCACTTCTACCAATACGAGCGGTTCGACGCCGTGCGCAGCAAGGAGATGATGGAAGCCCGCGTGGACATGATGTTCGACAACATCCGCACCGATCGGGAATTCGTGAAGCTGACGGAGAAGGCTGACGGGATGCTGCCGCTGCCGACCACGCCGCGGGCGAAGACGATGTTCCCGCCGGGATCGGAGTGAGGTGGAACCTGCGCTCCGCGCAGGTTAAGCCCGCGCGGAGCGCGGGCTCCACCTGCAGCCCCGCTTCCAATCATTTCTCCGCGCTCACGAACACCAGGTAGAGGTTACCTTCCTTGCGGGAGGTATCCTCCGTGTTGGCGCCCAGGGTCAGGCTTTCGTCGTTGGCGCAATCGTGCTGGTAAAGATCCATGAGGTGGCCTGCGATGGTGATGGTCTGCTTCGCCGACTGGAATTGTTTCGTCAACCACGCCGGGCGCGGCAGTCGGTTGTCGTGCGCGATCCACACCGTGCTCCTGGCGGTGACGGCCAGCTCCATCAGGTCCACGGCGCTGTAGAGGGCGTCGCGGTTGTCGACCTGCACCCAGTCGGCACCGGCCAATGGGACGGGCAGGGCGGTGAAGGGCGAGTCGACATTCACGTAAGCGTTCTTGCCGTCGCGGGCGCCCATTTCGACATGGACGATGGAGGCGTTGGGACCGGTGTAGTTGAGGGTCTTGATAAACTTGCCGAGCATGACGGGGCCGGCGGTTCTGGTGTCGGCTCTGGTGGCGATGATCGTGCGGACGGGTGTGACCGGCCTCAACTTTTCGAGCCACCCCGAGTGTTAGTCCGGGCTGTTGTTATGGGTTGATCTATCGGTTGTCGTTAGCGCTGTCCCG
>JANYAM010000174.1 GCA_025361365.1 Opitutus sp.
GCTCCATGAGCCGCCGACCATCGTCAAGGGCGTCCCCGCCCGCGCCGCCAACGGCCATGTGGCCCACACCACGTCCGCGACGGATTTCACGTCGGCCGAGCGCCTGCAGTTTGAGAAGGAGCTCCTCGGCTTCTACGTCTCCGGCCACCCGCTCAACGCCTACGCCGGCCTGGCCGAGGCGCTGTGCACACACACGGAGGAATCGGTTTTGCTCGAGGGCGACCGCATGGAATTCCGCCTCTGCGGCATCATGAGCGGCGTCACCAAGAAGCTGTCGAAAAAGGACAACCGCCCCTGGGCCTTCTTCAACCTGGCCAGCAAGCAGGCGACGATCTCGGTCAACATGTATGCCGACGCCTACGAGACCTACGGCAAAAGCCTCGCCGAGAACCAACCCGTCGTCGTGCTCGGCACCGTCATGAAGGGCAACGACGGTGCCCGCCTCAACGTCAAGGAGCTCTACCCGCTCGACGGCTACCTCGGGAACAACCTCCGCAAGGTCACCTGGCTGCTCGCGCCCGAACATCCCGAACTGCCCGACTTCCTGAAAAAACTCCGCGCGACGATCAACGGCTCCGGCGGCGACACGCGCGTGGAACTGGCGTTCGTGTTTGAAAACCGCGTGTCCCCAATCGCCGAGGCCCCGGCCAGCCTCAACTGGCGCGTGGCCCCGGCCGCCTTCCAGGAATTGCGCGCGCACCCCGCCGTCGCCGGCCTCCTCGCCGAGGCCCGCCGCCCCGAGCTGAAGGAAGTGAAGCGCTGGGGGAAGCGGTAATCCTCGTCGCACCGGCGCGCATGCCCCGAAGCGCCACGCGAGTCATTGACTCCCACGGCGGTGCAGGATGCACTGCGCCTGGGCCACCCTATGTCCAATTACGCTGCCTTCCGCGCCTGCGCCGCCGCGGCGCTGATTCTGCCGCTGTCCGTTCGCGCCACCGATGCCCCGGCCAAGCCCGGGGCATCGACCCCCGCTGAAATCTCAATAAGCGATTTCTTCCGCCCGCCGCTGCTGACCACGGCCCGGCTCAGCCCCAGCGGCAGCCACATGGGCATTTTGGTCTATGATGAGAAGACCGACTCCACCGGCATCCGGATCTACGATTTCGGCACCAAGAAGACGACCGGCCTCCTCGGCACCAAGGTATACGACCTGCACGACTTCCGCTGGGCCGGTGACGACCGCGTGGTCTTTACCGTGACCAAGGACAACATCTATGCGTCCGGCCTCTATGTGGCGCCGTGGGACCATGTCGAACGGCCGGTGACGCTGAACCTGCGCGATGCCGTGCAGATCATCGGTTCGCCGCGGGAACGGCCCGACCACCTCTTGGTGTGGGTGCGACGCTCCGCCCGCGAAGAGGGCCGGCCCGGGCCGCTCGTGGAAATAGATCTCACCCGCCGCTACAGCCAGCCTTTTGACGAAAACCCCGGCGGCGTCCTTCGTTCGCTCCCCTTCCCACCCGCCGACAGTGTCCGGGGCTGGCTGCAGGACCGGAAAGGCGAGATCCGCTATGCCATCGGACTCAACAAGGGCAAAACCGAGTTTTTCCGGCGCGACGGTGAGAAATGGACCCGGGTGGCCATCGATCTCGACCAGCTTAAACCTCTGGCCGTCGACTCCGATCCCGCCCAACTCTTCGTCGCCCGGTTGACGGCCGAAGGACTGCGCGAACTGGTGCGCTACAACACCCTGGACGGGACCAGCGGCCCGGTGCTCCACAAGGACGATAAATACGACTTCGGCACCGGCAGCATTGCCTACTCCGCCAGTGAGCACGAGGTGATCGGCCTGAGTTACGCCCGCCAAGCTCCGACTCACGTCTGGCTCCGGGACGGGGAGGCCGCGTTGCAGGAGGCGGTGGACCGGGCCCTGCCGCCGGATCGCATAAACCTGATCGTGAGCCGCAGCAAGGAGGGCAACCGGCTGCTCGTGCGCAGCTCGTCCGACAGCCACCCGGGCACACTCTATCTCATCGAACCCAAGGAGCACGCGGCCACCCCCATCGGCAACCTCGCCCCTTGGCTGCCGGAAAAACTGCTGAGCCCTGTGCGCCTCACCAGTTTTACCGCGCGGGACGGCCTGAAACTCGATGCCTACGTCACGCTGCCGCTCAACTACGAGGCCGGCAAACCGGCGCCGATGATCGTGCTGCCCCACGGCGGCCCGTGGGTGCGCGATGTCTGGGGTTATGATCCCGAGAGCCAGTTCTTCGCGAGCCGCGGCTATGTCGTGTTCCGGCCGAACTACCGCGGCTCTTCCGGCTACAATGCGGAGATCAGCCTGAAACCCCGCATGGAGTTCCGGAAGATGCACGAGGATGTCACCGACGGCGTGCGGGCCCTGATCAAGGCGGGTATCGCCGACCCCCGGCACATCGCGATCTGCGGGGGAAGTTTTGGCGGCTACCTTGCGGTCTGCGGCGCCGCCTTCGAACCCGACCTCTACAAATGCGCCATCACGATCGCCGGCATCTTCGACTGGGCCAAGGTCATGAAGGAAGCGCGGGCCAACGACCCTGATTCCTCCCGCTATGACCAGCTGCTGCGCGAGTTGGGCGACCCGAAGAAACAGCAGGAGAAATTCGAAGCCATGTCGCCCATCCTTTCGGCCGCCCAAGTCAAGATCCCGGTCTTCATCGCCCACGGCGAGGAGGATCCCGTGGCCGACTCCAGCCAGTCGCACCGGCTGGCCCGGGCGCTTACCAAGGCCGGCGTACCGGTCGAAACCATGTTCGCCAACGGCGAAGCCCACGGCTTTTCGAGCCTGAAGAACCGGGTCGAACTCTACCAGCGCATCGAGACTTTCTTGAAGAAGAACCTCTGAGCGGCTCTGCTACACGTGTGTCTGTCTCTCCCATCATCAACAACGCCGCCCGCGTCCTGAAACTCGTCTCCGCCGGCACGCCCGCCGACCAGGCGCTGCGCGAGTCGCTGACGCAGGACCGGCACTTCACGGCCCCGGCGGAGCGCCGCGGCATCAGCCGGGCCGTGTTTGCCTACTTCCGCTGGCGGCGCTGGCTGGAATCCAAGGACTCGCCCCAGAAGCAACTCGCCGCGGCGCTCGAACTGCAGACGCGTTTCGACAAAAATTCCGCGACCTTCAAACCCGAGGCCCTCGCCGCCCGCGCGGTGCCGGATTGGTTGAAGGATGAAATGGAAGTGCCCAAGGAATGGCTCGTCCAGCTGCAGCGTGAACCCGCCCTCTGGATCCGCGCCAAGGCCGGCACCGGCCTCGCCCTGACCAAGAAGCTGAGCCATTGCTTCCCCGCCTCCCATTCGCCCGACGCGCTGCGCTACACCGGCCTCACCGATCTCTACCGCACGAAGGAATTCCAAGCCGGCGAATTCGAGATCCAGGATCTGGCCTCGCAGCTGGTCAGCCTCGCCGCCGCGCCGCAGCCCGGCGAAACGTGGTGGGACGCCTGCGCCGGCGAGGGCGGCAAGACGATGCACCTCTCCGACCTGATGCAGAACAAGGGCGTCATATGGGCCAGCGACCGCTCGGTGCGCCGCCTGGCCAAGCTCAAGGTCCGCGCGGCCCGTGCCCAGGTCTTCAACTTCCGCGCCGCCTCGTGGGAGGGCGACGCGAAGCTGCCGACCAAGGCAAAGTTCGACGGCGTCCTCGTGGACGCACCGTGCAGCGGCGTCGGCACCTGGCAGCGCAACCCCCACTCCCGCTGGACGACCCTGCCCAAGGATGTCCACGAACTCGCCGCCGTGCAGCAGAAGCTGCTCAATAATGTGGCCGGCTCGCTCAAGCCCGGCGGCCGGTTGGTCTATGCCGTGTGCACG
>JANYAM010000232.1 GCA_025361365.1 Opitutus sp.
TGGGAATTCACCGTCACCGGCGGCCGCCGCGCCGGCGAGAAGACCACCATCCCCGTGCCGTCGCAGTGGGAGCTGCAGGGCTTCGGCACCTACAATTACGGCCAGGAACCGAACAAGAGCGACGAGCACGGCCTCTATCGCCTGACTTTCAAAGTGCCCGCCGCGTGGGCGAACCGCCGCATCCGCCTCGGCTTCGATGGCGTGATGACCGACGCGGCCGTGAAGGTGAACGGCCAGCCCGCCGGCCCCGTCCACCAGGGCGGTTTCACGCAATTTCGCTACGACGTCACCAACCTCGTGAAAACCGACGCCGACAACGTGCTCGAGATCGAGGTGTCCAAGGTTTCCGCCGATCCGCTGACCGAACGCGCCGAGCGCGGCGGCGACTACTGGGTCTTTGGCGGCATCTACCGTTCCGTCTGGCTCGAGGCCACGCCGGTCACCTCCGTCGAGCACGTCGCCATCGACGCGCGTGCCGACGGCTCGCTCACGGCCGACGTCACGCTCGGCGCGTTGCGCGACAAGTCCCGTCCGGACGGCCCGACGCTCACGCCCGAGACGCTCGTGGGACAGATCCTCGATGCCGACGGCAAACCGTTCGGCGCGCCGTTCTCCGTGAAAATCCCCGCCGGCGGCGCGGGCCGCCTGCGCCTCGCCACCAAGGCGACCCAGCCGAAGACCTGGACCGCCGAGACGCCGAACCTCTACACGCTGCAGGTCACGCGCAAGCGCGGCGATGTCGTCACCCACACCACGACGACCCGCTTCGGTTTCCGCACCTTTGAGTTGCGCGAAGGCCAGGGCCTTTATGTCAACGGCCAGCGCGTGCTGCTGAAGGGCGTGGATCGCCACAGTTTCCGACCCGAGACCGGCCGCTCGCTGAATCGCGAAGACTGCTACGCCGACGTGCGGCTGATGCGCAGCATGAATATGAATGCCGTGCGCATGTCGCACTACCCGCCCGACGAGGCGTTCCTCGAGGCCTGCGACGAACTCGGCCTCTATGTCCTCGACGAGCTCAGCGGCTGGCAGAACGCCCACGGCACGCCCATCGGCCGTTTGCTCGTGCGCGAGATGGTCGAACGCGACGTGAACCACCCGAGCATCCTGATCTGGGACAACGGCAACGAGGGCGGCTTCAACCGCGACCTCGACGGCGAGTTCGCGCTCTACGATCCGCAGAACCGCCCGGTGATCCATCCGTGGGATCCGTTCGGTGGCATCGATACGAAACACTACACCGGCTACACCGACCACGTGCGCCGGCTCAAGGGCCCTAATCTCGTCATGCCAACGGAAATCCTCCACGCGCTCTACGACGGCGGCGGCGGCGCCGGCCTGCAGGATTACTGGCAGGCCACGATGGATTCGCCGTTCGGCGCGGGCATGTTCATCTGGGACTTCGCGGACGAGGGCGTGGTCCGCACCGACCAGGGCGGACGCATTGACGTGTTCAGCACCTTCGCACCCGATGGCTTGGTCGGCCCGCACTTCGAGAAGGAAGGCAGCTACTATGCCGTGCGCCAGGTGTGGTCACCGGTGCAGATTGATGCCCCGGCCATCGACGCAAAATTCGACGGCACGCTTACGCTGCACAACCGCTACGATTTCACTTCGCTGGCCTCATGCCGGGTCGAATGGTCGTGGGAACGTTTCGCCTCGCACCTGGCCCCCCTCGCTTCCGGCAACATGGCCGGACCGGACATCGCCCCGCATGGCAGCGGCCAGCTCAAACTGACGCTGCCGGCCAACTGGCGTGACGCCGATGCGCTCGTCCTCACGGTCAAGGACCCGCAGGGCGAGGCGCTGTGGACGTGGACCTGGGCAACGCCCGCCGTGGCCGAACGCACGGCGACGCTGATGAACCCCGGCAAGGGTGCGGCGCCGAAGATTGAAAATACTCCCGTCCGGATCTCGCTCGTGGCCAGCGCCGTGACCGCCGCCTTTGACGCCAAGACCGGATCCCTGCTGTCGCTGCGCTCCGGCGAAAAAACCTACGCCTTCGGCAACGGGCCGCGCCTCACTTATGCGCGACCGGTCGCCGCTGCGCCGGTCGCCTGGCTACCGTGGCGCGACAACACCGCCACCACCGAGACCACCCGTTTCCTCGCGACGCCGCAAACCGCCAGCGTGCTCGAGCTCGAAATCGAGACGCCCAAGGGCATGCCTTACACCGCGTATCAGCTCGAGCTCTCCCCCGACGGAGAGAAGTGGCACCCAATCTTCGACGCCTCGCGCCGGCCGGGCGACGGCGGTCGTTATGACTTTCCGCCGCAACGCGTGGCGGCGGTGCGCGTGTCCAAACTGGTTCACTCCGATGGCACGCCAGCCCAACTAAAGACTGTGCGCGTCGGCCATGCGGCAGGACGATTCCCATCCGAAGCGGATGGCGCCATCACCGTGGCCACCGGCAACGATGCTGGCGGCGCGTGGCTCGAAAGCCGCGGTGGCCCGGCCCATTTCAAGTGGACGCTGAGTGGCGACGGCAAACTCCGGCTCGACTATGAATACGCCCTTGAGGGCGATTTTGTTTACCATGGCATCACCTTCGATCTCCCGGAGGAAACAGTGCAGTCGATGAACTGGCTGGGCGAAGGCCCGAGTCGCGTCTGGCAGAACCGCCTGCAAGGCACCTGGCTCGGTTTGCACGAGAACACGCGCCATGTTTCACAGCCCGGCGAGTCGTTCCAGTATCCGGAGTTCGAGGGTTTCTTCGCCGGCGTCCGCTGGGCGCAGCTCAACACTAACGCGGGCCCGCTGACGATTGTGTCCAGCCGTTCGACGCCCTACTTCCGGATCGGCACGCCACGCCTCAGCCATCCGACGACGTCGGTGGATTTTCCCGCGGGCGATCTTTCCTTCCTGCACGCCATCCCCGGCATGGGCTCGAAGTTCAAGACCGCCGAGGTCTCCGGCCCGAGCGCGCAGCCGGCGAAGGCCACGGGCACCTACAAGGGGACGCTGGTGTTCTTCACGGGCGAAGCGCCGCGATAACGCGTATCACTATCGCGCCTGCATCTTGGTGGAGGGTCGGTCTCCTGACCGACCGCTGCCGGCCGGCAGGTCGGCCCTCCGAAAGCGGGGTCAGCGACCCCGCCCTACAAGATCAGATGTGCTTGGAGTCGGCTTCGTCCTTCTTGACGTAGCCGCTCTCCTGCCGCTGGTGGTTCACGGCGTTCTTCTTTAGGTAAGCTTGGTAGACATCGTCCGGCGTCATGCCGAGCGTCTGCGCCAGTGACACGAGGAAGTGGAAAAGATCCACCACTTCGACCTTGGCGTTCTGCTCGTCGAACTTCTGGTATTTGGCCCACCACTTCCACGGCACGCTGTCGATCAGCTCGGCCGTTTCCTGCTGCATGGCCCGGGTATAATTAAGGATCCACTTCGCCTTTTCCTCGTCGGTCGGCGGGGGCAGATTCACTCCAATGCGCTTATTCAGCGCATCTTGCATACGAAAGATCTCCTCAAGTTTGTCCATGGCCGGTGAGCGTGGGAGGCCCCCCGGTGGCTGGCAAGCCCGCCGCCGGGAAATTTAAGTTGCCCTGCCCCTGTGAATAACCGAACTTGAAGCGTTATTGCCGCTGTCTGCCCCGAGCGAAATCGAAGGGCTGAGCAAGTTTTACGAGCTCCGGCTGGCATCACCCTGCGCCGCCACCCCTTGGCAGGCGCTTTCAAACCAACAACATAGATAGACATGTCCTCCACAGAATCGTCCGGTGCTCCTGCCGAAGCCACCGCGACCACCCCGGCATCTGATGCCGCGTTCCCTACATTCGGCTCCACCCGTGGCTCGGGCCTCGCCCGCGGCAAACGCCCGGCTGCCGGTCCCGCCGCCTCCCCCGCGGCGTCCTCCGCTGAATACACGCCGACCGCCATCGAAGTCGTCAACGCTCCGCGTGAATACCAGAATCCGTTCGCCCCGGCCGAAACGCCAGCGGCGTCCGTGCCCGCTCCGGCGCCGTTTGAACCGGCTCCGTTCGCCATCACCCCCGCCCCGGTTCGCGCCCCGCGCGCCCCCGCGGCCCCCGCCCGCGAATACTCGGCCCCCGCGGCTGATGTCGCTCCGGCCGCAGCTCCCGTTCACCACGACGAGCCCGCGGAACTGAACATCCTCGAACCGGCCCAACAGAAGACCGCGCCTGCCCAGACTTGGGAGAGCGAGGGTTTCAAGCCCAACCGTGGCGAGTCCCGCGGCGAGCGTGAACCCCGCACCGATCGTCCGCGCCGCGAAGAGCGGAGCGAGCGCCCGGCCGACGAGCCGCTGGATATCGCCTCGATTCCCCCGCAGTTCCTCTACGTGCGCCCGGGCCACACCTACGTGCCGACCCCGCGCAACATGGGCGGCGCCCCGCGCGAGCGGACCGAGCGTCCGGAGCGCGTTGAGCGTTCCGATCGTCCGGCCCATGGCTCGCCCGAGCGCGCCTTGGAGACCTCCGCCGCGGTTCCCGCCAAGTCCGGCGGTTTCTTCGGCTGGCTGAAGTCCCTCTTCGGCGGCTCCTCCAGCGAGCCGGTCACTGCTCCCAACGCCAACGGCGAGTTCCGTCGTGAAGGCGGCCAGCGTCGTCACCGTGGCGGCCGCAATCGCGGCGGCCAGGGCGGTGGTGGTGGCTATCAGGGCGGCGGCGAAGGCGGTCGGGGTCGCGACCGTGGTGGTCGTGGTCGCGGCGGCTACCGGGGCGAGCGCTCCGGCGGCAACAGCGAAGGCAGCCGCCAGGGCGGCATCTGAGCCACTTAAACCTTGCTCCGCGCGCCTCGCGCGAATCGATTCAAAGGCGTCCGCTTCCGCGGACGCCTTTTTTATTTGCCGGTTTTTTTGCTCCCGGCTCCTCGCTCCCTGCTTCCTGCTTCTTCATGGCCGATCTCATCATCCACGGCGGCAAACCCCTGAGCGGCACCATCACGCCGTCGGGCAACAAGAACTCCGTCCTGCCCATTCTCTGCGCGACGCTGCTCACCGACGCCAAGGTCGTCCTCCGCAACGTGCCGAACATCACCGATGTCGAGAAGCTGGTGAACTTCTTCGCCGAGCAGGGTTCCGTCGTCGCGTGGGATCGCGCCGCCGGCACCATCACGCTCGACCACTCGGCCTTCGACGCCGGCCGCCTCAACGGCGAGTTGCCCGCCGGCATGCGCTCCTCCGTCCTGCTCTTCGCGCCGCTGCTGCAGCGCATGAAGAAGATCAC
>JANYAM010000262.1 GCA_025361365.1 Opitutus sp.
GGGGGGTTCGGGCGCGCACTCCGCCCGCCCCGCGGCGGGCAACGGAGTGCCCGCCCTACCTTTTCGACCACAGCCGCAGCGACGACAGCAGGAAGTTCTCCAGCGCGGCCGACTCGTTAAGATTCAGGCGGAGCAGGCCGATGTCGTGCTCAAGCTGGGCGACCGCGGCCACCAGCGAGCGGCGGGCCGATTCATCACCCCCGAGCAGGCGTTTTTGCGCAAAGTCACGAGTGGCGTGCTCGAGCTCGGCGAAAAGTTTCAGGCGGATGCCGTTGGCGATGCCCGTCTCGATGGCGGCCTGTTCGTCGTCGTCGATGTCGTCGGGCAGTTTCTCCTTCTGCTTCTTCCAAGCCTGGTCGGTGGCGGCGCCGAGGACGGCGTTGAAACGGGTGATGAGACCGTAGACGCCCATCAGCTGGTCGGCGACGGCGCGCTTTTCCACGACGCCAGCGGTCAGCAGCTGCAGCCAACCAGCGTAGTCAGCCAAGGTGGACTTCCATTGGTCGCGGGTCGGTTCGTCGACGCCGGCGAGGGCCTCGCTGCCGGCGTCCGTGAAGCGGAAGTGCAGGCAGCGGCTGCGGATGGTGGCGAGGAGGGAGTAGGGGCGGGTGGTCAGCAGCAGAATGGTCGTGCTGGCCGGCGGCTCCTCGAGGGTCTTGAGAAAAATATTAGCCGCGGCCGTGTTCATGCGGTCGGCCTCATAGACGACGGCGACCTTGCGGTGGGAAATCTGCGGCGACACCTGGATCGAGCCGATGAGGTCGCGGGTGACCTCGGCCGAGATCTGGCGCATTTTGCCGGCCGGCCGCAGTGCGAAAAAATCGGGGTGGTTCTTCGGCGGGAAATGCTGACCCTTGTGCCGCGGGTCGTTGAGCAGCCGGTCGGCAATGGCATGGGCGACGGTCGCGAGCGTGCCGAGGTTTTCCCCGTGCAGCAGCAGGCTGTTGGCGAGGCGCGAACGCTCGATGGCGCGCTCAATGACCGTAACGGCGGGGGTGCCGGCGAGAGCGGCGGGCCAGGGGAGGACGTCAGACATCGGAGGACAGAAGGCAGAGGAGAGGATGCGAGCGGCTCATCGGGACGATTCGCCCTACCCAAGGCGTTGCTGGACCTCGGCCCAGATTTGTTGTTCGAGGGCGTCGGGCGGCCGGGTGCCATCGACGACCAGGACGCGTTGCGGCCAGTCCTTGCCCAGCTGCAGGTAGGCATCGCGGACTTTCTGGAAAAAGGCGGCGTCCTCGCGCTCGATGCGGTCCGGCCGGCCCGTGGACCGCGCGCGGACGCGGGCGAGACTGACTTCGGTCGGCACATCGATGACGACGGTCAAGTGCGGCATGACCTCGCCGACGGCAAAGCCGTTGACCGCGGCCACCGGCCCCGCCGCGAGGTTGCGGGCGGCGCCCTGATAAACCGTGGAGGAGTCGAGGTAGCGGTCGCTGACGACGACAGCGCCGCGCTTCAGGGCGGGAGTGATGACCGTGCGCACGAGTTGGGCGCGGGCGGCGGTGAAGAGCAGGAGTTCGGCCTCGGCGCACATGCCCTGACCCTCGTCCTTGTGCAGGAGAATGTCGCGGATGCGCTCCCCGAGCTCGGTGCCGCCCGGCTCGCGGGTGGAGACGATCTCACGGCCGGCCTGCTGGAGATGGGCGACGAGGCGGGCGATCTGGGTCGACTTGCCGCTGCCCTCGGAACCCTCGAAGGAGATGAGCTTGCCGGCGGGTTTGGGCGAGGTGGGCATGACGGGGGAGGCAGCTCCCACGAAAAAAGGTTGGCGGCGGCGCGCAACCAGAATCAAGCGCGCGAAAGGCGAGAATTCCCATTGATTGGCCGCGGCAAACGCGCCAACACTCCAGCCACATGCCCAGCCTTCTTTTTCCGCCGTGCCTCGCCTCGATCAACATTTGGCAGGTCTTCCTCATCACCGACCACGTCGGCCAGTTCGTCATCGGCCTGCTGGCGATCTTCAGCATCTTCGCCTGGGCGCTGATGATGGGCAAATATTCGGAGCTGAAGAAGCTCCGGCAGCTGAACTTCGCCTTCGAGCGCAAGCTCGCGGAGGAACGCCACATCCTCGACCTGCCCGAGAACCTCAAGAATCGCCGCGACATCCCGTATGCCGACCTGCTGGCCGACGCCCTCGAGGCCTACTGGCGCGCCGCCGCCATCGGCAAGGAGAAGGGCGACGACACGCCGCGCAGCCGGCTCGAGCACGCGGAGAACGCCATCCAGCGCGCACTGGCCCGTCAGTCGCTGCGCTACGAGGCCAGCATGATCATCCTCGCCTCGCTCGTCTCCGGCGCGCCGTTCATGGGCCTGTTCGGCACCGTGTGGGGCATCATGGAGGCGTTCGGCGCCATCGCCGAGCAGGGCTCGGCCACGCTGGCCACGCTGGCCCCCGGCGTATCCGCCGCGCTGCTCACCACCATCGCCGGCCTCGTGGTCGCGATCCCGTCCGTCTTCGGCTACAACATCCTCCTCGGAAACGTTAAGACGATGATCACCGAGCTCGAGAACTACGCGAGCACGCTGGCCGACCGCATCGAGCTCGAGGCCAAGTAACTCCCCGCCATGGCCAAGATCTTCCGCCGCCCCCGTCACCTGCATCCCGTCGCGGAGCTGAACGTGACCAACATGGTGGATCTCGGCTTCACGCTGCTGATCATCTTCATGATCACGACGCCGCTCATCCAACAGGAGCAGACCATCCCGCTGAACCTGCCCGGCGAGAGCAAGAAGCCCCAGGTCCCGCCCGAGTCGGAGTTCCAGACCGTTTCCATCGACCAGGCGGGCAAGCTCTACGTCGGCAGCAAGCCGGTGAGCTTCGCCGAGCTGTCCAAGGCGCTGACCGAGTTCGCCGCCCGCTCGAAGCCACCCATCATCCGCATCCGCGCGGACATGGGGCTGCAATACCAGCAGGTCGTCCGCGTGATGGACGAGCTCACCAAGCGCGGCCTGACCCGGATCTCTCTCGACACGGAATCCAAGTGACGCGATGCGGCCGAATTCCTCCAGTGCGTTCTTCACGTCGCTGATCCTGCACGGCTTCGTGGCCGCGCTGATCTTCTGCACGACGATCTACCTGGCGCGCTCCGAAAAGTTGGCGCCGGTGATCCTGGAACTGGTGGCCGGCCCGGGCAACGACCCGAGCGCGCTGGCCGCTCCCGCGCTGGGCAACACACCGAACCCGGTAAAGATGAACGTGCCCAAGGTCGACTTGCCACCGGACAAGGTGGAGCCGCAGGCCGCGCCGACCCCCGCCGTGCCGGAGACCGCCCCGCCCAAGGTGACGCCGACCAAGTCGGACACCAGCATCGCCAAGCAGATGAACCAGAGCGCGAAGGTCTCCTACAAGGATTACCTCAAGAAGCATCCGACGCCGAAGCCGTCAGTCGCCACCGCCGGGCGGGCCGCCAACGTGCCGAAGGTGGACGTGCAGGGCATTCTCGGCGGCGCGAAGGGCGGCTCGACCGCCAGCACGCGCGGCGCCGGCGGCAAGGCGCTGACCCGTGAGGAGACGGACCAGCTCAGCACCTACATCTCGTTTCTCATCCAGGAACTGAAGCGCGCCCACGAGCCGCCGAACGGCGTGAGCGACCAGCTGGAGACCAAGGTGACCTTCGACATCACGGCCAGCGGGGCGATCCTCAACCCCCGCATCACCAAGACTTCCGGCAACCGGGAATTCGACGATTCGGTGCTCGATGCCTTCCGCCGCATGCGGTCGATCGGGCCGACGCCGAACCACCGGCCGGACACCTGGACGGTCACTTTCAAGATGCGGGACGAGGCATAAAAAGTCCTTGCGTTCCGCCGCCAAAGGTTACTTTTTGCCCTTCTTTAGTTTAGTTACGGGCTCTTAGCTCAGTTGGTAGAGCGCCTCAATGGCATTGAGGAGGTCAACGGTTCGAACCCGTTAGGGTCCACCAATTTTCTTTCCGGGTCGGAAAGAAAATTGTCCGCCGAAGCCTTGGCGAAGGCGGACACTCCCGACCACCCGGATATCCAAAACCCGCTCAACCCGAGCGGGTTTTGATGTTTTTGGCCCAAGCGCTGATTTAGTTCGGCCCGTGCAGGATGAGCGGCGGTTCGTCCAACGGCGGCGGTGGCGCCACGACTGCCTGCCGAGCCATTTCCCGCCAATAAGCTTCCTCTTGCTCGCGCCGCAAGGCGGCTTGGTATTCGGCGTTGCCCGCGATCAGGATGAAGGTGAACAGCACGGCGAGCATGTAATTCTCCCGGTAGAGATTTAAAAAGATCAGGCCTGCGGCCAGCACTCGGCCGATCATGACCGCCCACCACGTTGCCTGCAGGTAGGGGAGCCGGCTGGCGAGGGCGGCGCGCAGGATGCGACCACCGTCCATGGGAAACACCGGCAGCAGGTTGAAGAGACCCATCATGCCGTTCCAATAGAGCAGCATTTGCCACAACCCGCGGATCGAGTCCTCATAGTCCGGGTGAAAGGGGAACCCCTGCGGCAACCCCACGAGCGGCCACAGGATCAGGACGATCGCGAAATTGACCAGCGGCCCGGCGATCGTGATGAGAAACTCCGCGGACGGCTGGCGGGGGATGCGCTCGAACTCCGCCATGCCGCCGATCGGCATAAGGAGGATGCGCGGCACCCGGATGCCGTAACGCCGGGCCGTCAGCGAATGGCCCAGTTCGTGCAGCACGACGCAGATGAAGAAAGCCACGACCATTATGACGCTAACCAACATCCCGGTCCATTCGCCGCCATCCTGCCAGCCCTCCAGGCCGGCATAGAGCAGCAGCAACACAAAGCTCGCGTGCACCGCGAGCTGGATGCCGAACACCTTAAACAAGTTAATTGACCACCCTAGCATGGCCGGTAAGTAGAACCAGCTTCGCGCAAAGCGCTAATCATTTTGATCATTTCCACCTAGTCATGTCCGAGACCGTCCCAGTTCCTCATATCCTTGTCGTCGATGACGACACCGAGGTGCGCTATTCGCTGAACCGGGTGCTCTCCTCGCGCCACTACAAGGTCCAGGAAGCTCCGAGCGGGGAGGAGGGCGTGGCGGCCGTCAAGAAACAGCCACCGGACGTCGTCCTGCTCGACAACCGCATGACTGGCATGACCGGCCTCGAGACCCTCCAGCACATCCGCGCCGCCAATCCGAAGCAGCTGGTCATCCTGATGACGGCCTACGGCACGGCCCAGACCGCCATCGAGGCGATGAAGTTCGGCGCCTTCGACTACGTGGTGAAGCCCTTCGACCCGCCGAAGCTGCTCGCGCTCGTCGAAAGCGCGCTGCGCACCCAGGCCGACATCCGTTCGGCGGGCGGCGTGCTGCCGGTGATCAATTCTGAGGATCACAAGGAGGGTATCGTCGGCACCTCGGACCCGATGCAGCAGGTCTTCAAGGTCATCGGCCAGGTCGCGGCCAGCGACGTGACCGTGATGATCACCGGCGAGAGCGGCACCGGCAAGGAACTCATCGCCCGCAGTATTCACCGCCACAGCCACCGCGGCGGGCGGCCGTTCGTGGCGGTCAATTGCTCGGCCATCCCGGAAAATTTGATCGAAAGCGAGTTGTTCGGCCACGAGCGCGGCGCCTTCACCGGCGCGACGGCGCAGCGGCTGGGCAAGTTCGAGGTCTGTGACGGCGGCACCATCTTCCTCGACGAGATCGGCGACATGACGCCCGCCACCCAGACCAAGATCCTGCGCGTCCTCCAGGAAGGCGAGATCCAGCGCGTAGGCAGCTCGGAGACACTCAAGGTCAACGTGCGCGTCATCGCCGCGACGAACAAGGACCTGGAGACGCTCGTGAAGGACAAGGAATTTCGCGAGGATCTCTACTACCGGCTCAACGTCGTGCGCCTGCGCCTGCCGCCGCTGCGCGAGCGGGTGGAGGACGTGCCGCAGATCGTGGATTATTTCATCCAGAGCATGGCCAAGGCGAAGAAGACGAAAGCCCGCAAGGTCTCGCCCGAGGCGCTGGCCATCCTGTGCCGCCACAACTGGCCCGGCAACGTGCGCGAGTTGGAGAACATGATCTACCGCAGCGCCGTCATTGCGCAGAGCGACACGATCCTGCCGAAGGACCTGCCCGACGAGGTGCGCGGGGCCGCCGCCGGCGAACCGCCCGGGCTCGAGGCGCTGTTCGACCAGCTTTACCGCCAGCTCAAGGTGACGCACCCCTCCGATATGCTCGCGGCTGTGACGACCGCGCTCGTCACACGAGACGCGGCGGGCAGCAAGCCGCCGATGGAAATTCCCGCGGCCCCGGCCGCACCCGCCGCCAAGGCGAGGAAGCCGGCGGCAAAGAAGAAGTGACGGGGTGGGAGCGGCTTTACGCCGCGACACGTCGGGGCCTAAAGCCCCTCCCACGAAAAGCACTCACCGATCCCCGTAGCCGCCCGGCCTGGCCTTATGCCAGCGCCACGCGGTCTCGACGATTGGCTCGATGGACATGAATTTCGGTTTCCAGCCGAGCTCGGCCTGGGCTTTTTGGGAATTGGCGTAGAGCGCGGGCGGATCGCCCTCGCGGCGCGGACTAAATTTCACCTGCACCTTGAGGCCGGAGACCTTCTCGACGGCCTTGATGACCTCGAGCACCGAGGTCGGCTGGCCCGTGCCGAGATTGTAGAAGAGCGCGGTGCCGGGTTTGGCCAGATGGGAGAACGCGGCGATGTGCGCGCGGCTCAGGTCGTCGACGTGCACGTAATCACGCTGGCAGGTGCCGTCGGGGGTGGGGTAGTCGGTGCCGAAGACCTCGAGCGCCGGGCGCTTGCCCTGCGCGGCCCAGATGGCGAGCGGGATGAGGTGCGTCTCGGGATGGTGGTCCTCGCCGATGCTGCCGTCCTCGGCGGCGCCGGCGGCGTTGAAATAGCGGAAGACGGCGAAGCTCAGGCCCTGGCCGTGGGCGAGCGCCTTGAGCGCATGCTCCACGTCGAGCTTGGTCTGGCCGTAGGGATTGATCGGCGCCTGCGGCATGTCCTCGGTGATCGGCAGCTTCGCCGGCACGCCGAAGGTCGCGCAGGTCGAGGAGAAGACGAACTTCATCACGCCGTGCCGCATCATCGCCTCTAGCAGCGTGTAGGTGGCCGAGCAGTTGTTGATGTAATACTTCATCGGCGTTTTCACCGACTCGCCGACGTAGCAGAACGCGGCGAAGTGCATCACGAGGTCGAATTTCTCCGCGGCGAAGATCCGGTCGAGGGCGGCGGTGTTGCCGAGATTCGCGTCGACGAACTTCACGCCGGTCGGCACGGCGGAGCGGTGGCCGTAGGCGAGGTTGTCGAGGACGACGGGTGTGTGGCCCGCCGCGATGAGCTGGCGGACACAATGGCTTCCGATGTAACCGGCCCCGCCGGCAACGAGCACTTTCATGGGCAGACTTCTATTGCTTTTCGATTTCCCATGGCTAGGTAAATCGGTTCCTTTCGGATAACACGCATGAAGCAAACGCGCATCGTCATCACCGGCGTCGGGCTCACCGCCCCGAATGGCAACTCGCTGGCCGAGTTCCGGCAAAACCTGCTGAACGGCGTGTCCGGCATCACCACCGTCGACGTCCGCTTCATGGGCCGCCACCCGGCGGGCATGTGCACGTTCGATCCGCTGAAATACCAGAAGAAGAAGGACGTCCGCATCGGCACGCGCGCCGGCGGCATCAGCATCTACTGTGCCCGCGAAGCCCTGGCCGACGCCGGCGTGAACCTCGAGACCCGCGACCGCAGCCGCGTCGGCATCTACCTCGGTATCACCGAGCACGGCAACGTCGAGACCGAGAACGAGGTCTACAACATCTCGCAGTTCAACTACGACGTGAAGTTCTGGACGCACCACCACAACCCGCGGACCGTCGCCAACAACTCGGCGGGCGAGGTGTCGCTCAACCTCGGCATCACCGGCCCAGCCTACACCATCGGCGCCGCCTGCGCCGCCGGCAACATGGGCCTGATCCATGCCGCGCAGATGCTGCGGCTCGGGGAGATTGATTTCGCCCTCGGTGGCGGCGTCAGCGAGAGCCCGCAGACCTTCGGCATCTTCGCCGGTTTCAAGAGCCAGAACGCACTCGCGGCGCACGCCGACCCGACCAAGGCCAGCCGGCCGTTCGACAAGGCCCGCAACGGCATCGTCATCTCCGAGGGCGGCTGCATCTACACGCTGGAGCGGCTGGAGGATGCACAGGCCCGCGGCGCCAAGATCTACGGCGAGATCGCCGGCTATCACGTCAACTCCGACGCCACCGACTACGTGCTGCCCAACCCGGAACGCCAGGCCGAGTGCGTCCGCAAGGCCATCGCTCACGCCGGCATGACCATCGAGGACGTCGACCTCGTGAACACCCACGCCACCTCGACCCCGCAAGGTGACATCCAAGAGTGTCTGGCCATCGCCGAGGTCTTCAAGGGCCGGAGCACCCCGCCGCACATCAATAACACGAAAAGCTTCATCGGCCACACCATGGGGGCGGCGGGGGCTTTGGAATTGGCGGGTAATCTGCCAAGCTTCGACGATCTGGTGGTGCACCCGACGATCAATGTCGATGACCTTGACCCCCAATGTGATATACCCGGCTTGATCATCAATAAGTCGTTGAAGGCCGACCGGATCGATGTGATCCTGAATAACTCCTTCGGCATGCTCGGGATAAATTCCACGTTGATTATCAAGCGGTTCGCTGCATAAGTCTACGCACACACCATGACGAAAGACGACTGCAAGAAGCTGGTTATCGACATCATCTCCGACATTGCCCCGGACGAGGATCTCACGGCGATCAAGCCGGAGATTAAGCTGCGCGACCAGCTGCAGCTCGATTCCATGGACTTCCTCGACATCGTCATGGAGCTCCGGAAGCGCCACGGCATCGAGGTGCCCGAGGCCGACTATTCGCATCTCGCGTCGCTCGAGAGCTGCGCGGAATACCTGACCCCGAAGTTCGCCACCAAGGCCTGAGCTTCGCCAAACGTTCTGCAGGCGGGATCTCCGATCCCGCCTTTTTTATTTTGAATATCAAAGGTGGGAGGGGCGTTATGCCCCGACGCTTTCCGGCCTCGCTGCTCGTTGTCGGGGCATAAAGCCCCTCCTACGCCGATCCAGTCATGAAGGACTCCCATTACGACGTAGCCATCATCGGTGCCGGCATGTCCGGGCTCGCCGCCGGCATCCGGCTGGCGCACTTCGGGCAGAAGGTCTGCATCTTCGAACGGCACAACGCCCCCGGCGGCCTGAACAGCTTCTACAGCCTCGGCGGCCGCAAATACGACGTCGGCCTCCACGCCATGACCAACTACGTGGCGCCTGGCGTGAAGGGCACGCCGCTCGGCAAGCTCCTGCGCCAGCTCCGCATCGAGCGCGAGGAGTTCGCCCTGTGTCCGCAGAAACAGTCGCAGGTCTCCTTCGGCCCGCGCGGCGAGGCCACGCTGAAGTTCACCAACGATTTCGCCGTGCTCGAAGCCGAGGTCGCCGCCAAGTTCCCCACACAAGCTGACGGTTGGCGCAAGTTGGTCGGGCTGGTGAAGACCTACGACGACGTGTCGCTCGACGCCCAGCCGCTGTCGGCGCGCGCGGTGGTCGGCCGGCACATCACGGATCCGCTGCTGACGGACATGATCTTCTGCCCGGTCATGTATTACGGCAGCGCGCAGGAGCGGGACATGGAATTCGGCCAGTTCGTCATCATGTTCAAGGCGCTCTACCTCGAGGGCTTCGCCCGGCCGCTCGATGGAGTACGTGTCATCATCCGGGTGCTCCTCGACAAGTTCCGCGCCGCCGGCGGCGAGCGCCGGATGAAATGCGGCGTGCAACAGATCATCGAGGAACAGGGCAAGGCGGCTCGGCTGGTGCTGGACGACGGCACCGAGATCACCGCCGGCCATGTCATTTCCTCCATCGGCTACCCCGAGACCATGAAGCTCTGCGCCCCGGCGCACACGGCCGAAGCCGACGCCAACACCGGGGCGCTGTCGTTCATCGAGACCATCAGCGTGTTCAACCGCCAGCCGTCGGAGTGGGGCTGGGGCGACGACACGATCATCTTCTTCAACGACTCCGCCCGTTTCGACTATGCGCGGGCGAAGGAACAGGTGGATATTCGCAGCGGCGTCATCTGCCTACCGAACAATTTCGATTTCGCCGGTGCGCAACTGCCCGAGGGACTCTTCCGCGTCACGTGCCTGGCCAACTACGATCTTTGGGCGCACCTGCCGGAAGAGCAGTATCAGGCCGACAAGAAGCGCTGGTTTGAGGCCGCGGTGCACAGCGCGCGGCGCTTCCTGCCGGCGGTGGATGACGCGGTGCTCGCGCAAGCGCAGCTGACGACGGACATGTTCACGCCGCGCACGATCCGCAAGTTTACCGGCCACCTGAACGGCGCGATCTACGGCGCCCCGCACAAGATCCGCAACGGACGGACCCATCTGTCGAACCTCTACCTGTGCGGCACGGACCAGGGTTTCCTCGGTATTGTCGGCGCCATGCTGAGCGGGATTTCGATGGCGAATTACCACGTGCTGCAGCCGAAAGGGTAGGGCGAATCCTCCGGATGAGCCTCGGCTCGTCGGGGACGACTCGCCCTGCCGCAATTCCGCGTTGCGCTTTCCCCGGCGGCGACCTTGATTGGGCGGCTCGCATGGCTTACGACTGGCTCAAAGGAATCGAAGACCACTACGACATCGTGGTGATTGGCAGCGGCTTGGGCGGCCTGACCGGCGCCAACGTCCTGGCCAAATGCGGCCACAAGGTGCTGCTGCTGGAGCACCATTACCAGCTCGGCGGTCTGGCCACCTGGTTCACGCGGAAGGGCGGGCATATCTTCGACATTTCCCTGCACGGTTTCCCGATCGGGATGATCAAATCCATCCGCAAATACTGGAGCCAGGACATCGCCAACTCGATCGTCCAGCTGAAGGGCGTGCGGTTCATCAACCCGCAGTTCTCGATCGACACGACCTTCGACCGCGAGGACTTCACGCGCCAGTTGGTGGAGAAATTCCAGGTCCCGGCCGAGACCGTCGAGCGGTTCTTCACCGACCTGCGGGCGATGAACTTCTACGACAACAGCCAGGAGACAACCGGCCAGATGTTCGCGCGGTATTTCCCGGGGCGCGACGACGTGCAGCGCCTGCTGATGGAGCCGATCGCCTACGCCAACGGCTCCACCCTCGACGACCCGGCCATCACGTTCGGCATCGTGTTCTCGAATTTCATGAGCAAGGGCGTCTACACCTTCCAGGGGGGCTCCGACGTGCTCATCAAGAAGATGGGCGTCGAGCTCAAGACGAACGGCGTCGAGGTGCGCAAGCACGTCGTCGTCGAGAAGGTCCTCACCGAGGAGCGCGACGGCCGGAAGCAGGTCACCGGGGTGGTCGCCAACGGTCGCACGATCCGCTGCGATGTCGTGCTGTCCAATGCCAACATCAAGAACACCGTGCTGCGGCTCGCGGGCGAGGAGAGTTTCACGCCAGAGTTCGTGGCCCAGGCCAAGGCCATCCGGGTCAACACCAGTTCCTGTCAGGTCTACCTCGGCATCCGGAAAGGCGAGACCCTGCCGCACATCGGCGATCTGGTGTTCACCTCGGAGGAACCAGTCTTTTCGAGCGAGAAGCTGGTCGACCTGCACACGACCAGCCGGACGTTCTCGATGTATTACCCGGACACGCGTCCGGGCACGGACCGCTACACCGTCGTCGTCTCGATCAACGCGAAGTATGACGACTGGAACAACCTCAACGAGGAGCAATACGCCACGGAGAAGCAGCGCCTGATCGACGAGTCGATTGCGGCGCTGGAAAAATACATCCCCGACGTGCGCGGCAAGATCGAGTGGCAGGAGGCCGCGACCCCGCGCACGATCGAACGTTACACGCGTCACTGGGCCGGCACATCCTTCGGCACGAAGTTCGAGGGCCTCAAGGTCTCGATGGATCTCCCGGCGCAGTTGCCCGGGCTCTACCACGCCGGCTCCGTCGGCATCATCATGTCGGGCTGGCTCGGCACCATCAATTACGGTGTCATCGTCGCCAACCAGATCGACAAGGCCCTCGCGGCCAAAAAACGCGCCGCCCCTGCACAGCCCGCCAACGCCTGAGCCAGAGAGACCGTTTTTTATCTCTGTGTTCTCTTTCTCTGCGTCCTCTGTGTTAAAAATCTGAATCTCCCATGACCGAAGTCGAAAAACTCATCCCGCACCGTCCGCCGTTCCTCTTCGTGGACGAAATCGTCTCGCACGACGGCGAAGTGCTGGTCGCGAAACGCACCTGGCGGGCCGACGAGTATTTCTACCAGGGACATTATCCCGGCGCGCCCATCACACCCGGCGTGCTGCTGTGCGAGGCGGTGTTCCAGACCGGGGCGCTGCTGATGGCCAAGCTGCTGGGCAGCGAACCGGGCGGGCAGGGCGGGGTGCCACTGCTCACCAAGGTCAGCGACGTGCGCTTCCGGCTGCCGGTCTATCCCGGCGACACCGTCACCATCGAGGTGCGGCGCAAGGAGACGATGGGGGATTTCCATTTCATGGCCGGCAGCATGAAGAACGGCGACAAACGCGTGATGAACGTCGATTTCTCCGTCGCGTGGAAGAAACCGGACGGCCAGGTTACCACCTCATGAGTGACTTCCTCAATCTTTCCGGCAAGACCTTCCTCGTGATGGGTGTCGCGAACAAGAAGAGCGTCGCGTGGTTCATCGCGAAGTCGCTCGAGGAACAGGGCGCCCGCGTCGTCTATAGCGTGCGCTCCGAGGCCCGGAAGCAGTCGCTCGAGACTCTGCTGGCTGACCGGCCGACCTTTATCTGCGATGTCGAAGAGGAGGGTGCCTGCGAGAAACTGGCCGCCCAGGTCGCAGCGGCCGGGCTCGCGCCACTGCAGGGTGTCGTGCACTCAATCGCGTTCGCCAACTACAGCGAGGGCTTCAAGCCTTTCCACGGCACGAAGCGGAAGGATTTCCTGCAGGCCACGGCCATCTCGGCCTTCTCGCTGGTCGAGCTCGCCAACGCCCTGAAGCCACACCTGGCGCGCAACGCATCGGTCGTCACCATCGGCATCTCGTCGTTGCAGGTCACGCCCGACAACTACGGCTACATGGGGCCGATCAAGGCCGCGCTGGAGTCGAGCAGTCGTTTCCTGGCCAAGTCCTTCAGCGCTGATACCGAGGTTCGCTTCAACGTGATCGGAGCGGGGCCGCTCAAGACCAGCGCGTCGGCCGGCATCCCGGGCTACATCGAAAGCTATATTTACGCCGAGAAGCTGACCTTCCGGAAGCGCAACCTCGACACGCAGGAGGTGGCCAACGCCACGCTGTTTCTGCTCAGCGAGCGCAGCAGCGGCCTGAACGGGACGACGCTCATCGTTGACGCCGGGCTGGGCTCGAATTTCTTCGACAAGGAAATCATCCGGCTGGCCATGCGGCCGGAAACCCCGGCTTCGCCGGGGCAAACGCCAGGCGCCAAATCTCAAACTCCAAAGTGAAGTCCGCCGGCATCAGTTTGGCTTTTGGCTTTTGGCCTTTGGAGTTTTGCGAATGAAATTCGCGCACGCCTGCATTGAGTCCCTGGCCACGTTGCTGCCGGAGGAGACCTGGACCTCGGCCTCGCTCGAGGAGCGTCTCCAGCCGCTGTATGAACGCCTGAAGCTGCCGGCCGGGCGCCTGGAGCTCATGACGGGCATCAAGGAACGCCGCCAGTGGCCGGCCGGCACCAAGCCGTCCGATGCCAGCGCTAAGGCCGGTCGAGCCGTCCTGCAGCGCTCGGGCCTGAAGCCGGAGCAGGTGGAAGCGTTCATCCATTGCGCCGTGTCGCGCGACATGCTCGAGCCGGCGACGGCGTCGTTTGCGCATCACAAGATCGGGCTGGGGGCGGCGTGCCAGATTTTCGACCTGTCGAACGCGTGCCTCGGGTTTCTCAACGGCCTGGTGACGCTCGGGGCGATGATCGACTCCGGGCAGATCAAGTGCGGCATGGTCGTGGCCGGCGAGAACGGTCGGCCGCTGGTCGAGCAAACCGTGCAGCATCTGCTGACGGCGCCGCTGAACCGAAACGAGATCAAACCCTTCTTCGCCAACCTGACCATCGGGTCGGGGGCCGTGGCCGCGATCGTGTGCCACGAGGACCTGCTACCGGCCGGCCCCAAGCATCGGCTGCTAGCGGGAGCTTATCTGTCGGCCACGCAGCACAGCGAACTCTGCCAAGGCGACACGTCCGGGCACGGCCTGCAGATGGAAACCGATTCCGAGCAACTGCTCGTCGCCGGCGTCGAGGTGGCGCGCGCGACTTGGCAGAAGTTCGAGCATGAGACGGGCTGGAGCCGCACCACGCCGGATCACATCATCTGCCACCAAGTGGGTAGCACGCATCGCCGGAAGCTTTACGAGACCGTGGGGCTGGATCTGGCGAAGGATTTTTCGACCTTTGAAACCCTCGGGAACACCGGCTCGGCGGCGTTGCCGACCGCGCTGGCGCTGGCGGCGGACCAAGGCGTGGTGAAACCAGGCCACAAGGCCGCGCTGCTGGGCATTGGCAGCGGCATCAACAGCCTGATGCTGGCCGTGGAGTGGTGAGATGAGCGGCCCATTGCCAGACTGGCTGCGCGCCCTGTATCCGTTCGAGCCGAAGCGGTTTGATACCGGCCGCGGCACGATGAGCTATCTGGACGAAGGGTCGGGCGACGAGGCCGTCGTCATGGTGCACGGTAATCCGACGTGGTCGTTTTATTACCGGAACCTGGTGCTAGGCCTGCGCGGGAAGATGCGCTGCATCGTGCCGGACCACGTTGGCTGCGGGCTTTCGGACAAACCGCAACGCTTCGACTACACGCTGGGCGAGCACATAAAGAACCTGCGGGCGCTGCTCGACAGCCTTAACCTGCGCAAAATCCATCTCATTGTGCATGATTGGGGCGGGCCGATCGGACTGGGCACGGCCCTGATCCGGCCGGAGCAGCTCGGCCGGGTGATCATCCTCAATACGGCGGCCTTTGCCGATACGGTGGTCCCGTGGCGCATCCGGTTGTGCCGGGCGCCGGTGATCGGCGAGTGGCTGGTGCGCGGCCTGAACGGTTTTGCGTGGCCTGCGACGTGGATGTCCGTGACGCGGCCGCTGGCCCCGGACGTGAAGCGCGGTTTCCTTTATCCCTACGACAACTGGGCCAACCGGATCGCGACGCACCGGTTCGTGGTGGATATCCCGTCAGGCAAGGGTAGCGCCAGCGACCGGGCCCTGGCGGCGGTGGAATCCAAGCTGGTCCTGCTGCGCGACCACCCGGTGCGAATCCTGTGGGGTGGCCAGGACTTTTGCTTCAACCGGCACTACTACAACCGGTGGCGGGTGCTGCTCCCGGTGGCCAACGCCGACTACCTGGAGGAAGCGGGGCACTATGTGCTCGAGGATGCAGGGCAGGAATGCCTGCGGGAGATTGAGATGTTTCTAACGTGACTTAAGTAGCTGCATTCCAGCGTAGATATACTATAGACATAATATATATTGTGCGACATACAGACATATTGCCTGTATCTTGAAGGTCTTAGCGAGCCGGGCCCCAGCGGCTGGTCAGCGGGAAATAGATGAACAATGGTCGCCCCACGACTTCCTTGTCCGGGACGAAGCCCCAGAAGCGGCCATCAAGGCTGTTGGGCGAATTATCCCCCAGCGCAAAAAATGCATGCGGCGGCACCGTGATCTTGCCGCCTAGCGGCAGCATCCCATCGCTCACCTGCACGCCGTCGCCCAGCACCGGGCCTCCGGTATTATTGGTATAGCCCGGATACAGGCCTTCGCGGCGCGCATTCTTCCCAAACGCCTCCGAGCCCTCGATGGGCTTGCCGTTGCGGTAAAGCACCGGCGCCTTGATCTCCAGCGTGTCGCCGGGCGTGCCGACGAGCCGTTTCACGTAATACTGGCTCACACCACCCGTGGCCTCCTGGATGGCTTGGCTCTTGATGTTGCCCGTCCGAAACACAAACCCCGAGCCCACGCCCGGCTGGATAAAATTGTAGGTAAAACGGTCCACGAACAGCAGGTCGCCGGTCAGGATGTCGAAAGACATGATCGGATCCCCCTTGTGGACCATCTTGCCCGTCGGAACCCAGTAAACGCGCGCCTCGCCGCTACGCGCCCGGATGCTCACCTGCATGGTCGAGGACTCAAGCTGCCGCGCATCGCGCGCCGCCTCAAACGCGCGATAGATTCCGGTGCGATCACCGGCGAAAAACGTCCGGGCCACCGCATCCTCGAAACCGAAGTCCGATGACTGGGCCCAATCCGCCGGCGCCGTCACGCGCACCGGTTGCCCGCCGACCGCGAGCGTGTATTCGCGCATCAGGGCCGGAAACACGAACATCGTCCGCCCCGGTTTCTCGGTGAACGCCGGCTGGCCGCCGCTAAAAACCGGAATCATCACTTCACCGTCCGCCGGCGCCGTCAGCGTATAATTGCTCGCCCCCAGCGTCGCGAGCCGCGCCGCTTGGCCGAACACCCCCGGCTGCGCGCCGGGCTTGAAGACCTCGGAGGTCATGCCGTAATAGCTCGGCCACATTGAATTCGTCGGGATCTTGAACGGCTGGACGAAATACGCGCGCAGACCGAGGATCACGATGGCCGCCACAAGGAAGAACTCCACGTTCTCGACGAGTGCCGACTGCGGGTAGATCTTGCCGCCCGTGTCCCGCAGCACCCCTTCCAGGGCCTCCACCGCCAGCTTGAGCTTGCTGGCGTCGGCCTTCTCCTTGAGGCGCAGCTTCACTGCCGTGGTCGCGCCCACCAGCCGCTGGTTCTGGGTGTCGGTCAGCTGGTCCCGGCGAAAGCTGTAGACCCGGTCCGCCACTTCCAGCCAGTTGGCGGCGTTCTGCCGCATTTTCTTCTCCTGGGAGTAAAGGAAGCTGAACACGGGGATGGTCGGGGGTTAGCTGTTGGTCTTCAAAACCTGGATGAAGGCATCAGGTGGGATCGAAACCTTGCCGATAAGTTTCATCTTCTTTTTGCCCTCCTTCTGCTTGTCGAGCAACTTCCGTTTGCGGGAGATGTCGCCGCCGTAGCACTTTGAAGTGACGTCCTTGCGCATCTCGCGGACATTGTCGCGGGCGATGATCTTGCCGCCGATGGCGGCCTGGACGGCGATCTTGAACATCTGCGGCGGGATGATGTCCGCCAGTTTCTCGCAGAGCGCCCTGCCCTGCCCCTCGGCCTTGCTGCGGTGCACGATGCTGGCAAAGGCGTCCACGGGATCCTGGTTCACGAGGATGTCCATCCGCACCAGGTCCGAGGCGCGGTATTCGCCGAGCTCGTAGTCCATGGAGCCGTAGCCGCGGGTGATGCTCTTCAGCCGGTCGTTGAAATCGACGAGGATCTCGTTCAGCGGCAGCGTGCAGCTCATCATGACGCGCGCGCCGTCGAGCGTCGCCGTCTGGTCGACGCTGCCGCGCTTCTCCATGATGAGGTTCATCATGTCGCCCAGAAACTCGTTCGGAATGTGGATCGAGGCCTTGATGGTGGGCTCGGAGATCTCCTCGATGCTGCCGGCGTCGGGCAGGTTGATGGGATTGTCCACCTCGATGATGTCACCGCCGTGCTTCTTCACCTTGTAGACCACGCTTGGGTAGGTGGAGATGATCTCGACGTCGTATTCGCGGCGGATGCGCTCCTGGACGACCTCCATGTGCAGCAGGCCGAGGAACCCGCAGCGAAAGCCGAAGCCGAGGGCGACCGAGCTCTCGGAGGAGTAAATCAGGGCGGAATCGTTCAACCGCAGCTTGGCCAGGGCCACCTTCAGTTTCTCGTAATCGTCGGACTCGAGCGGATACAGGCCGCAATACACCATCGGCCGCACTTCCTTGTAGCCCGGCAGCATGTCCGTCGCCGGCTTGTTCGCATGGGTGATGGTGTCGCCGATCTTGATGTCATCGGTGCTCTTGATGCTGCTGATGACGTAGCCGACGTCACCCGGGCCGAGGGTCGCAACCTTCTCCATGCCGGGCCGGAACACGCCGACTTCCTTCACCTCGGAGCGCTGGCCCGTGCTCATCAGGGCCATCATTTCCCCGGCCTTGATCGTGCCGGAAAAAACGCGCACATAGGAAATCACGCCCCGGTAGGCATCGTATTTCGAATCGAACACCAGCGCGCGCAGCGTCGGGTAATCCGTCCAGCGCGGCGGCGGGATGCGGGCCACCACGGCCTCGAGGATGTCCTGGATGCCGATGCCGGACTTGCCGCTGGCGAGGATGGCCTCCTCGGCGGGGATGGTGAGGATGTCCTCCAGCTGCCGCATGCAGAGCTCGAGGTTGGCGCTGGGCAGGTCGATTTTGTTGATGACGGGAATGATCTTAAGCCCCTGCTGCTCGGCCAGGTGGGCATTGGCCACGGTCTGGGCCTCGACGCCCTGCGCCGCGTCGATGAGCAGCAGCGCGCCCTCGCACGCCGCGAGCGAGCGCGAGACTTCGTAGGCGAAGTCCACGTGGCCGGGCGTATCCGTCAGGTGCAGCTTGTAGGTTTTCCCATCCTTGGCCGGGTAATTCATGACCACCGGGTGCATCTTGATGGTGATGCCGCGCTCCTTCTCGAGATCCATCGAGTCGAGGTGCTGGTCCGTCATGTTCCGCTTCGTGACCGTGCTCGTGTATTCGAGCAGGCGGTCGGACAGCGTCGTCTTCCCGTGGTCGACGTGCGCGATGATGCAGAAATTGCGTGTAAGTTTGGAGGGCATCTCAGGCGGTGATGTCGGTGAACTCCGCGAATGATTTCACGACCCACGCCTTCTCGGTGCGCCGCGCCAGGCCGGCGAGCACGCCGCCCGGACCGCACTCCCAAAACTCGGTCGCGCCCGCCGCCGCGCAGGCGCGCATGCAGTCCTCCCACAACACCGACGACACGACCTGCTTGACCAGGGCCTCGCGGATCTGCGCGGGCTCGCTGACGGCCTGGCCCGTGGTATTGGAAAAGACGGTGAACATCGGACGGTTGAACTTAACGCCCGCAAGGTATTCCGCAAATGACGCCCGCGCCGGCTCCATCAGGCGGCTGTGGTAGGCACCGGCGACGTTGAGCGCCATGACGCGCTTCAGGCCCTTGTCCTTGGCCGCGGCGACGAGCGCGTCCACCTTCGCCTTGTCGCCCGAGACGATGATCTGGCCGGGGGCGTTGAAATTCGCGGCCTCGATGCCGAACTCGGCGCACAGCTCAGCGACCCGCAGGCGTTCCTCGCCGATGATGGCGGCCATGCCGCCGATTGATTTCTCGCACGCCAGCTGCATGAGCCGGCCGCGCTCGGCGACAACCTTGAGGCCGGTCGAAAAATCAAACACGCCCGCGGCGGTCAGCGCCGTGACCTCGCCGAGGCTCAGGCCCATGGCGAATTTTACCGCCGGCAGCTTGCCCGCCTCACGCAAGGCGGCCACCACCGCCAGGCCGTGGACGAAAAGCGCCGGCTGGCAGACCTTGGTCTGGATCAGCTCGGCCTCCGGGCCCGCGAAACTGATCTGCTTCAAGTCCCAGCCCAGCACGGCGTTGGCCTCGTCGTAGAGGGCCTTGGCCGCGGCGGAACCTTCATACAGCGACTTCCCCATGCCCACTTTTTGGGCACCTTGACCGGCGAAAATCAGAGCGAGTGACATAGATGAAAGGAGCGGTTAAACCGGCCCGCCGGTCAAAAACCAAGCCCTAAAATTCCTAGCGCCCCGGGCACCCGGAAACCGGGCACCCGGTACAGCAATCTGGCGTCAGGACTTGAAGAAGATACCCTTCAGATTCATCTCCAGCGCCGGGGCGTTCGGAGAGAAGCGCAAGCCGTCGGCCTTGCTGATCTTGCCCTCCTTGATGAGCCGGTAGAGATCCTTGTTGAAGGATTTCGAACCCTGCTCGCTGGCGGCCTCCAGGAGGTGCTGGATCTTGTCGTTATGGCCGTCGAGGATCAGGTTGCTCACGGTGGCGTCGGCGATGAGGATCTCGTGCGCAGCGAAGCGGCCGCCGCCTTCGAGCGCCGGGATGAGCTTCTGGCAGATGAAGCCGCGGAGCGTGCCGGCGATCTGGCGGCGGGCCTGCTCGATCTGCTCGGGCGGGAAAAACTCGAACAGGCGCGTCAGCGATTGTTTCACCGTGGCGGCGTGCATGGTCGAGATGACCAAGTGGCCGGTCTCGGCCGCAGAGATGGCGGTCTCGAAGGTCTCCCGGTCGCGCATTTCACCGATCAGGATGATGTCGGGGTTCTGGCGCAGCACCGACTTGATCGCCAGTTCGAAGCTCGGCACGTCGAGGCCGATCTCGCGCTGCTGGAAGAGGGATTTCTCGTCGCTGAAGGTATACTCGATCGGGTCCTCGATGGTCACGATGTGTTTGTCCATGTTCTGGTTGATCCAGTTGAGCATGGCGGCCATCGTCGAGCTCTTGCCGGAGCCGGTGGCGCCGCAAATCAGCAGGATGCCATCCTTGGCCTGCGCCATCTTGATGAACGTCTCCGGCTCGATTTTCAGGTCAGCGAAGGTGGGCGGGCGGCTCTTGATGTGACGCAGCACGATGCTCACCAGACCGCGCTGGTGAAAGGCATTCACGCGGAAACGCCCCACGTCGTCCGCGGCGTAGGCAAAGTCCACCTGGGCATCCTTTTCCCATTTGCCCTTGAAGACGCGCGGCACGTGCTCGTCGACCCAGGCCTGGGCGATGTCGCAGCTGATGGGGTCCATCTCGACCGGCCGGAGCTTGCCGCCCATGCGCAGGTAGCCGGGCTTCTCGGACTTGATGACGATGTCGCTGGCGCCGCTTTCCACGGCCAGTTTAAGCAGATCGTTGATAATTTCGGTGTGAAGTGTCGTCGTGCTCATGGAATTTTATGCGTGAACCGGCTTTAAAGCTGTGCTTTCGATACAGCGTCTCTTTGCATCGTTCAAGGTAACTTTCCTATGAATCGTCTCCGCCCCTTCACTGGCACCTACACCGCCCTCGTCACACCCTTCCGGCGCGACGCCGTGGCCTATGACGAATTGAAGAAACTGGTGGAGATCCAGATCAAGGCCGGCATCAGCGGCCTGGTGCCGGTCGGCACCACGGGCGAGTCCCCCACGGTCACCCACGAGGAGCACCTCGACATCATCCGCGCCACGATCGAGGCCGCCCGCGGCCGCGTGCCGGTCATCGCCGGCACGGGTTCCAACTCCACGCACGAGGCCATCGACATGACCAAGGCGGCCGATGCCGCCGGTGCCGACGGTCACCTCCAAGTGGCGCCCTACTACAATCGTCCCACCCAGGAGGGCCTGTTCCAGCATTTCGCGCAGATCGCCGAGGCCACCGACAAGCCCATCATTCTCTACTCGATCCCGGGCCGCTGCGGCATCGAGATCAGCGTGCCGGTCATCGAGCGCCTCCGCGCCAGGTATACGCATGTCGCCCACATCAAGGAGGCCGGCGGCAGCGTTGATCGCGTCGACCAGATCATCTCCGCGCTCGGCGACTCCGTCACCGTGCTGAGCGGCGACGACAGCCTCACCCTGCCCTTCATGGCGGTCGGCGCCCAGGGCGTGGTCAGCGTGGCGAGCAACCTTTACCCGAAGGAAGTCGGCAAGCTCGTCTCGCTCGCCCTCGCCCACGATTACCCGAAGGCCCGCGCCCTGCACCGCCGGCTCTACCCCGTGTTCAAGACGCTTTTCATCGACTCGAATCCCTCGCCCGTGAAGCTGGCGATGGTCGAGGCCGGCATCATCAGCTCCGAGGAAGTGCGCTCTCCGCTCTGCCCGATGGGTGCCGCCAATCGCAAGACCCTGCTCGCCGCGCTCGCCGCCTTCCGCAGGGGCTGACACCATGCCACTCCAGATCCTCCTCAATGGCGCCAAGGGCCGCATGGGCCAGACCATCGCCGGCGTCGCCGGTGAAATGGACGCCGCCATCCGCGCCGCCACCGACGCCGGCGACAACCCGGCCGCCCACCTCGCCGGCTGCGACGTGATCATTGATTTCAGTTCTCATGCCGCGACCGGCAAAATCCTAGAGCTTGCCGTCGCGCAGAAGAAGCCACTCGTCATCGGCACCACCGGCCACAATCCCGAAGAGAAAAAGAAACTCCTCGCCCTCGCCGCCGACGTCCCGTGCGTCTGGGCCGGCAATTTCTCCGTCGGTGTGAATCTGCTCTTCGCGCTCACCCGGCGCGCCGCCGCCGTGCTCGGCGCCGATTACGACGCCGAGGTCGTCGAGATGCACCACCGCTTCAAGAAGGACGCCCCGAGTGGCACCGCCGAGCGTCTGCTCGAAATCATCCTCAATGAGCGCAAGTTGACCGCCCAGGCGTTGCGCCACGGCCGCTCCGGCATCACCGGTGAACGCACCCCCACGGAGGTTGGCGTGCACGCCCTGCGCGGCGGCGATGTCGTGGGCGAACACACTGTCATGTTCGCCGCCCTCGGCGAGCGCGTGGAGCTGACCCACAAGGCCACCGACCGCGCCATCTTCGCCCGCGGCGCCGTGCGCGCGGCGCATTGGGTCGTGCAGCAGAAGCCCGGCGTCTACGACATGCAGGACGTGCTCGGCCTCAAATGATCACCAGCGTCTCAGGCACCCTTGTGTCGGCCACGCCGTTGACGGCGGTCGTGGAGGCCGGTGGCCTCGGCTACGAGCTCCACATCCCGGTCACCACGGCCGAGCGCCTCCCCGCGCCCGGCCAGCCGGTCAAGCTCCACACCCTGGCGGTCTACCGCGAGGATTCGGCGACGCTCTACGGGTTCGCCACGGACGAAGAGCGCGATTTCTTCCGCTTGCTCGTCGAGAAGGTCACCGGCGTCGGCCCGAAGATGGCCCTCAGTATCCTGAGCAAGCTCTCCCTCCCCACCCTCCAGGGCGCCATTGCCGCCGGCGATGTCGGCCTGCTTGCCAAGTGCCCGGGCATTGGCAAGAAGACCGCTGAGCGGCTGGTCATCGAGTTGCGCGACAAGCTCAACTCCGCCGAACTGGGCCCCGTGGCGCCGGCCCGCGGCGAAGGTGCTTCGCCCGTCGCCGAGAATAAAATACGCGACGCCGTGCTCGCCCTGACCGCTCTCGGCTATAAGGCCGCCGATGCGGATAAGGCCGTCCGCCAGGCGTGGGTCGCCCTGGGTGCAGCCGCTTCGACCGAGGCGCTGATCAAGAAAGCTCTGGGTTGAGCCCCAAGGTGGAACCCGACCGAAGGCCGGGTTTGATCGTCGCGAGGAAGCGCGTCCAGAGGCCGCGCTCCACCTCGATCAATCTCAGTGGCGGAACTCGAAGGCGGTAAACTCCGCCGGCTGCGTGGGCGTCTGCTTGCCGCGGAAGGTCCGCGGGTTGTTCGCCGGGGAAAACGCGCGGGCTTCGAACACGCCGTCATCAAACAGCGACGGCACACGGCCGGTCTGGGTATCGCCGTTGGCAAAGGACCGTTGCTCTTCGCGGCGCAGGGTCGCGAGCATGGCCGCGTAGTCGGGCTCGACGTTCAGGTTGTTGCGCAGGCTGGTAATGCCCGGGGCTGCGGCGGCGGGCGTCACGACAGCGGGCGCCACCGGAGCCACAGTCGCCAGCTGGACGGCCGGCGCGGGCTTGATTTGCGCCATTGTCTCCGCGGCGGGCCGCGAGTTGGCATTGAAGCTGACCATAACCAGGGCGAGACACGCCACGGCGGTCAGGCCGCCGGCATAGTGGATCCAGTTCAAGCGCGAACGGGGCTGGAAATCGGTGAGCACCACCCGGCCGGCGGTCGCACCCGCCGCGTGCGGACTGGCGGCCTCGGTGCGGAAGCTGTCGTAGACCTGCTTGGTGGCGGTGTGCAGCTGGCAATACTGCCGGTAGATCGCGCGGCGGCGCGGATTGCCCTGCATCTCCGCCTCGAGCTCGGCGGTTTCTCCGGCGGTGATCTGCCGGTCGATATACAGGTTCACCAGTTCAATGAAGCGTTGGTCTTTCATGGCTGAAATTCGTCTCCCAGTTTTTCCCGCAGGCTTTCGCGGGCGCGGGCGATGCGGCTTTTGACAGTGCCGACACTGATGCCGAGGATCTCGGCGATTTCTTCGTAAGCGAGGTTCTGGACGTTGCGCAGGATCAGGATCTCGCGGTGCTTCTCGTTCAGGGTCTCCATGCACTCGGCGACGCGGTTGACGAACTCCTGCGTGACGGTCGCGTCTTCCGGCGTCTCCTGCTCGGCCGGGATGAGCTCGGCGAGCGTGGTGTCATTGTCCCCGCTTACCGGGGCCTCGAAGGAGATGGATTTGTCGCGCTTGCGGCGCCACCAATACCAGTAGCGGTTGCGGGCCAGGTTGGTGGCGATCTGGTAGAGCCAGGTCGAGAAGGCCGAGTCCCCGCGGAAATTCACCAGCCCGCGGTGGGCGCGGATGAAGGCGTCCTGGGTAACTTCCTCGGCGTCCTGCTGGTTGCGCAGGAGCTGGTTTGTCATCGCAAAGATGCGGTCCCAATACCGGGTGACCAGCTGGTCAAAGGCAGTGGCGTCGCCGCTTTTGAAGCGGTCAACCAACAGGCGGTCCAAGGCTACTTCCTGGGCTTTGGCAGTCATAGGATCAGGCTCGCTCTGATCCGGAAATTTGAGGATTGTTCCCACGAAGTCGCTAGTTGACCGGCAGATTGCACCAGTCCTGACCCGGCGGTCAATGCTCGCTTGGCCGGCCCCCTCTGCACCCGCCGGCGCAAATAATCCTTGCCTTGCCGCCCAAGCGAAAAACTATCTGCGCCCTTGGGTTCAAACTGGGGCGATAGCTCAATGGTAGAGCAGCTCGCTTTTAACGAGTTGGTTCTGGGTTCAACTCCCAGTCGCCCCACCAGCCTCCGCCGAGCAAAGCGAGCACGGAGGCTGTCCTCCGTAGCCTTGGCGTAGGAGGACATTTCACTGCCGAGGCGAGCCCCGAGTGGCACGTCTGGCAGGCCCGACCGGGCGTCGCCGCTTTTTTACCCGTGGCGTCTTTTTACTAATCGAGGTTGAGTTTTGCCACGGATGGCCAAAAGTCGCGCCACTCCTGTCCCGCCGCCCCTCCCTCTCCTGTGCCCACCCTCACTTCAGCCAAGCGCATCGTCATCATCGAGGACCAGACCGCCATCCGTGAGATGCTGGCGGAAATCCTCCGCATCGACCCGGCCTATAAGATTGTCGGCGAAAGCGGCGACGGCCAGCAGGCCTGCCAGCTCTGCCTCGACCTGAAGCCCGACCTGCTCGTGCTCGACGCCCGCCTGCCGGGCCTCAGTGGCGTGGACATCCTTCGCCGCATCAGCAAGCAGCTGAAGAATACCCGCGTGCTCGTCTTCTCTGCCTACGAGAGCCCCGCCCTCGTCCGCGAGATGCTCGAGGCCGGCGCTCACGGCTTCGTCGAGAAGACCGCCGGCTTGGGCGAGTTCAAGAAGGGCCTCGAGACCATCGCCAACGGCGGCACCTATTTCGGCCCCGGCGTGGCCGCCCTGCTCCGCACCGTCGTCGCCAACAACAGCCCGGCGTCCGGCGTCGACACCCTCACGGACCGCGAGCGTGAGATCCTCAAGCTGGTGGCCGAGAGCAACAGCACCAAGGAAATCGCCCAGAAGCTCGGCATCAGCGTCAAGACGGTGGACAACCACCGCACAAACCTGATGCGGAAGCTCAATCTCCACGACGTCGCCAGCCTCACCCGTTACGCCCTGGAAATCGGCCTCATCGACCACCGCGCCCAGACGTGGTGATGGCATAAGATTCGTTCTTGCCCGCCCTCGGGGATTAACCAATAACGACGCCTCTCCCTTTCCCTGCACTTACATGAAGAACTTCGCCAAACTCCTCGGCCTCTCGCTGGCCCTCTCCGCCCTCGTCCTCTCCGGCTGCAAAAAGAAGCCGGTCCGCAATGAAGGGACGCTCCCCTCGACGGGCCCGAGCAACACGATCGACCCGAACGCGGTCGCCTTTGCTGCCGACCAGACGCCCATTCCCCAGCGCACCGAAGGCACGCCGGACAGCGAGAACAAGAGCGTCGTGGACTCCGTCTATTTCGGCCTCGACCGCGCCGCCGTCGCTCCCGCCGAACGCCCGAAATTGGATGCCGCCATCAAATGGCTGAAGGACAATCCCGAGAAGAACATGGTGCTGATCGGCCATTGCGACTGGCGCGGCACCGCCGAATACAACCTCGGCCTCGGTGACCGCCGCGCGAACTCCGTGAAGCGTTTCCTCGAGTCCATGGGTGCCGACGCCAAGCGTCTCGAGACCCTCTCAAAGGGTTCGACCGACGCCAAGCAGGGCGGCGGTGAAGGCGAATGGGGCAAGGACCGCCGCGTCGACTTCATCGAGCTCAGGAAGCAGCAGTAAGCTTCGAGAAATCAAATTTCAAAGGCCGCGGAGCAATCCGCGGCTTTTTGTGTGCAAGGCCCGCGTCGCTGCGGGCCGGTTTGATGGAGGGCTCAGCTCCCGCTGAGCCGCGGCCCACCAGGAGGTGGGCCCTCCACGGAGCCTACCCCTTCGCCAGCTCCGCCAGCACGCGCTCGGAGGTGTCGATGCCGCGCTTCATGACGCCGAGATGAAAGCTCTCGTTCGGCGCGTGCAGGTTGTCCTCGGGCAGGAAGAGCCCCATCATCACGGCGTCGAGGCCGAGCACTTCCTTCAGGTCGGCGAGCAGGCCGACGCTGCCGCCCTCGCGGAGATAGATCGGCGGCTTGCCAAAGACCTCCGTCGCGGCCTTGTCCACCGCGCGGAAGCATTTCGCCAAGGCGGGCGACTGGTTCTTCGGGGTGTTGGAGCGGTCGGGCGGGATGACCACGTAGGGCGTGGCATTGTGCTGCGGGATGATTGTCATCGTCACACCCTTTGGGCAGCGCGCCTTGATGGCGTTGAAGACGGCCTCCTTCATGTTGTCTGGCGTCTGGTTCGGCACGAGGCGGCAGGTGATCTTCACCTTGGCCTTGCTCGGGATGACCGTCTTGGTCCCCTCGCCTTGGTAGCCGCCACTGAAGCCGTTGAACTCGAGCGTCGGCAGGAAGCGGATGGCCTCGAACGGCGTGTAGCCGGGCGGCGTGTGGAATTCCTTGATGCCGAGAAAGGCCGCGTAGTCCTTTTCCTTGAGGCCGACCTTGGCGAGCTGCTCGCGCTCCCAGGGCTCGGGCTCGACCACGGCGTCGTAGAAACCCGGGAGATTCACGCGGCCGTCCGGCGTGTGCAGCGAGGCGCACAGCTCGGCCAGCGCCTGCAGCGGGTTCATCAGCACGCCGCCGTGCATGCCAGAGTGCAGGTCGGAGTTCGGCCCGGTCAGTTCGATCTCGAAAGCCAGCATGCCGCGGAGGCCGACGGTGACGATCATCTGGTCGGGCGACAAAATGCCGTTGTCCGACATGTAGATGAAATCACCGCGGAGCTTCTCCTTGTTCTCCTTGAGGAAGGTCTTGAAATTCTTGCTGCCGATTTCCTCCTCGCCCTCGACCATGAAGGTCAGGCGCAGCGGCAGATTCGGGTTTTTCTCCAGCAGGCGCGCGACCGCCGTGATGTGCACCAGCAGCGGACCCTTGTTGTCGGCGGTGCCGCGGCCGTAGATGCGCTCGCCCCGGATGGTCGGCTCGAACGGCGGCGAGGTCCACTTGTCGAGCGGGTCCGGCGGCTGCACGTCGTAGTGGCCGTAGATGATGACATGCGGCCAGGCCGGGTTGTCGCCGCGCTTGGCGAGCAGCACCGGATGCAACGCGGTGGGCACGAGTTCCACTTTGAAGCCGATTTCGGTCAGCAGCTTCGTCAGGAACTGTTGGGCGCCCACCATGCCCCCCTTGAACTGCGGGTCGGCGGAGACACTTCCTTGGCGGACGTATTCCTTGAGCTTTTCAACGGGGTCGAACATGACGCACGTTGACCCAACTCCCGGCGCGGCGCTAGCTGTTTTTCTGGCCGATGTAGGGTCGCCGCTTGCCGGCGGACCGCGCTACACGCACTACTCGGTCCGGCGACGAGCGCCGACCCTGCATCGAAAACCAACGCCTAGTGCTTGAAGTGCCGAACCCCGGTGAAAACCATCGCCATCCCGCGCTCGTCGGCGGCCTTGATGACCTCTTCATCGCGCATCGAGCCACCGGGCTGAATCGCTGACGTCGCCCCAGCGTCGGCCGCGGCGATCAGGCCGTCGGCAAACGGAAACAGAGCCTCACTGGCGACAACCGAGCCCTTCAGGTCGAGCTTGGCCTCGCCGGCCTTCCACACCGCGATGCGCGAGCTGTCGACCCGCGCCATCTGGCCGGCGCCAATGCCGAGCGTCTGCTCGCCGCGGCAATAGACGATCGAGTTCGACTTCACGTGCTTGCCGACCTTCCAGCCGAACAGCATGGCGGCCATCTCTTCCGCGGTCGGCTGGCGCTTGGTGACCACCTTCCAACCGGCGGGCTTCTCCATGGAGCGGTCGCGGTCCTGCACGAGGACACCGCCGATGACGGAGCGCACCTCCTGCAACGCGTCGGCGCCGAGGCCCTCCTTGGCGATCATGAGGCGCAGGTTCTTCTTCTTGCCGAAAATCGCCAGCGCCTCGTCGCTGAAGCGCGGGGCGATGATTACCTCGGTGAAAATCTCGCTGATGATCTTCGCCAGCGCGCCGTCGAGCGTGTTGTTCACGATGATGATGCCGCCAAACGGCGCCTGCCGGTCCGTGGCATAGGCCTTCTCCCACGCCTCCAGCAGCGTATCCGCGCTGCCGACGCCGCAGGGATTGGTGTGCTTGAGAATCGCCACCGTCGGGCGCTCGAATTCTCCGATCAGGTAGGTGGCGGCCGTGATATCGAGAATATTGTTATAGCTGAGTTCCTTGCCCTGCAGCTGCGAGAAATGCTCGTGGAAGGTGCCGTAGAGCGCGGCCTTCTGGTGCGGGTTCTCGCCGTAGCGGAGGCTCTGGGCTTTCTTGAGCGACAGGCTGAAGCTCGCCGGGAAACCGCTGAGCGCCTCAAGATCGGGCTCGGCCTGCTGGCCCTCGAGATATTTCGCAATGGCCGTGTCGTAGGCGCCGGTGCGTTGGAAAACCTTCAACGCGAGCTTGCGCCGCAGCTCGCCGAGTTTCGCCGGCTCGCTGAACGCCGCGAGCACCGGGCCGTAGTCGGCCGGGTCGCACACGACGGTGACGCTCTCGTGGTTCTTAGCCGCGCTGCGTAGCATGGACGGACCGCCGATGTCGATGTTCTCGATCGCCTCTTCGAACTCGACGTGCGGCTTTGCCACCGTCTGTTCGAAGGGATAGAGGTTCACGACAACCAGGTCGATCAGGTCGATGCCGTGCTGCTTGGCTGCGGCGAGATGGTCGGCCTTGTCGCGCCGGCAAAGGAGGCCGCCGTGGATCTTCGGGTGCAGCGTCTTCACGCGACCCTCCATCATTTCGGGGAAGCCCGTGTGCTGGCTGACCTCGGTGACTGGTAGCCCGGCCTCGGCCAGAAGCTTGGCGGTGCCGCCGGTGGACAACAGCCGGTAACCGTGCTGCTTCACGAGGGCCGTGGCGAATTCCACCAAGCCGCGTTTGTCGCTGACCGAAAGCAGGGCGAGCTTTTCCATAGAATCAGGCCTTTGTGCGCCCCGGGCTTTTCAGCGGCAAGACGAAAGCCGGGTGTGACGGGGAAAAGTAAGAATTAAGAAGGCTGAATTAGGAAAAGCCGGCTACGTCCCTATTTCCGGAATTCTGTCTTCTTAATTCCTAATTCTTCCTTCTTACTTCCACCGTGTCCGCACCGCTCGAACTGCCCGGCCTGAAGGTCGAACTCGACAAACTCGTCTATCACCACGGGGGCAATCTGCCCCCCGACCAGCCGCACGCCTTCATCTATTACCTGACCATCCGCAACGATTCGGAGCGCACCGTCACCCTGCTGGGCCGCAAATGGGTCATCGAACACGCCGACGGCACCCGCTTGGTGGTGGAGGGCGACAAGATCGTCGGCGAAACCCCCACCCTGGCGCCAGGCGGGCACTTCTCCTACAACAGCTACCATGTCTCCGGGCAACCCGGCCGCGCCCATGGCAGCTTCCACGGCCTCGACGACCAGGGCCGCCGGGTCTTTGTCCGCATCCCCGCGTTTGACATGGCGATTCCGGCCGGCTGACTGGCTCCGACCTGATGAAGATTATTGATCTCAATGCGGACGGCGGCATCGGCGCCAATTCGATGTATGTGCAACTCGGCGATTTCCACCTGGTCGTGGACAGCGGCCTGCACCCGAAGAAGGTCGGCCGCGTCGCCGCGCCGAACCTCCGCCCGCTGCAAGGCGTGCAACTGGACCTCATCCTCATCACGCATTGCCATCTCGACCACATCGGTTCGCTGCCGCTGCTGATGCGCGCCTACCCGAACACACCGGTGATCATGACGCCGCCGAGCCACATGCTGATCGAGCGCATGCTGCACAACTCGGCCAATGTCATGATGCGCGAGAAGGAGGAGAAGAACATTCCCGACTATCCGCTCTTCACTCACGAGGAAATCGACCGCGTGGCCCCGCGGATGTATCCCCTCGCCTTCAACAGCCCGAAGAAGTTCGCCGGCGCGCGCGACGAGATCGAGTTTACCTTCCACCCGGCCGGGCACATCCCCGGCGCCGCGGGTGTCGAGATCGTCCACAAGCACCGCCGCATCTTCTTCACCGGCGACGTCCTTTTCCAAGTGCAACGCATCCTCGCCGGCGCGAAATTCCCGACCGGCAAGTTCGACACGCTCGTCACCGAGACCACCCACGGCGCCACCGAGAAGCCGCCGGGCATCACGCGCTCGAAGGAGATGATCCGCCTGGTCGAGACGATCAACACCACCCTCCAGCGCGGCGGCTCGGTGCTCATCCCGGTCTTCGCGCTCGGCCGCATGCAGGAGATCATGGCCATTTTGCACGACGCCCGGAAATTCGGCCGGCTCGCCGAAGCCCCCATCTTCGTCTCCGGCCTGGGCATGGATATCGCCGACTATTTCGACCAGATCAGCAAGAAGACGGGCATGGTCCACTTCACCCGCAGCATCCTCAAGGATCTCAAGGTCAAGAAATCCCCCCGCGATCTCACACCGGGCAAGGAGCCGCCGCTCCAAGGCATCTACGTCGTCAGTGCCGGCATGGTGGCGGAGAACACGCCGTCCTACACCGTCGCTTCCTGCCTGTTGGGCAGTGCCAAGCACAGCATCCTCTTCGTCGGCTACTGCGACCCCGACACCCCGGGTGGCCACCTGCTGGCGGCAAACAATGGCGACCAGTTCCTCTTCGACACCGTCAACGTGAAGACCCGCGTCCGCGCCCACATTGAGCGCTTCGAGTTCAGCGGCCACGCCACGCGCGACGAGCTCCTCGACTTCGCCGTGAAGACGGAGGCCCGTTCCATCGTCCTGACCCACGGCGACCCGCCGGCCCGCGCCTGGTTCATGGAGCAGCTCACCGCCCAGATGCCGAAGTCCAAGATTCTCGACCCGATCCCGCTGCAGCCGTATCAGGTGTAGGGCTTCGTCTAACGATGAAATCGGCTGCTCTCATATTCGCCGCCACGGTATTCATTGGGATAATGTCCGGCGCAGATGAAAAAGGCGTAGGGCGAACAGTCATTGATGACGCTCAGGTTGCCTTGACTGGAGAATTGCGACTCGTGGTCGCGTATGGTCCGCCAAATTATGGGGAAGAACCGGCAACCGATTCCCGTGAGGACTACCTTGCCTTGGTCAATTTCGGAACACTCCTGCCGAAGTCCGGCAACGGGTATGCGGAGGATATCCCGACGACAATCGTGCAATTGGTCTTCGCCGACGGAAAACTTGGGGCAACTGAGCGCACAAAAAGCATGCGGGCTGCCGTCAACCAATTCGTTGGTAGCCCTCAAAGAGTCCTTATCAAAGGGCGAACAATGCTCGCGGCATCACCCCATCATCACGAGCGCATCCTCGTATGGGTGGACGAGGTCTCAAAAGCCGCACCTTAACGCCCGAGCACTTCCCTCAGCTTCGCCACCATCGCCGGATTACCCGCGGCGTATTGGATGCGCTTCGCTTTGAGCGTGAACTCCGTCATCGGGAACGGCGGGTTCTCGAGGTAGTGAATCGCGACGCCGGCTTCCTGCAGCAGCGCGCAGGCGGCGGC
>JANYAM010000286.1 GCA_025361365.1 Opitutus sp.
CCCTCGAACTCATCGCCGACGGCGTGTTGCGCTTGGCATTCAAACCGGCCCGGCTCGAAGTCGAACGGGAGTCAGCGCTCGCGTCGCTGCAGGAGAATAAGGACGACGTGGTGACAGTCGGGCGAAAAAAACTCCGTGAGAAATTTTTTGACACCCATCCGTTCTCCATCGAAACCTCGGGCGACGAGGCGGGCTTGCAGGCGATCACGGTCGCCGACCTGCGCGCGTTGCACCGGCAGTTGCTGGTGTCGGGCAACGCGGTGCTCGCCGTGGCCGGCGACTTCGACGCCAAGAAACTCGCGCCGAAACTCCGCGCGTTCCTCGGCAAACTGCCGGCGGGGCACGCCCCGCGTGTGGCAGCAAAAATGAAGCACACAGCGGGCGACTTCACCGAGATGCAGCCGCGGCAGCAGGCCGTGGTGTTCGAAGCGTTTCCGGGCCCGGGCCTGCTCGCAGCCGATTATTTTGTGAGCGAGGTGGCCGACGAGTTGTTCAGCGGCATGTCGTCGCACCTGTTTGAGCGCGTGCGCGAGGAAAAGAGCTTGGCGTATTTCGTCCGTTCGGGCCGCGTCATCGGCCTAGATACGGCGATGTTCTATTTTTTCGCGGGCACCAGCCCGCAGCGTTACGACGAAGTCATCGCTGAGCTCGAGTTAGAAATCAAACGCGTGCAGAGCGGCGGCGTGACGGCCGCGGAGTTGCTGCGCTGCCAGACGCGGCTGAAGGCCGGGCGGACGATGAGCCTGCAGACCAACGGCGCGCGCGCGATGCAGGCGGCGCTCAACGCCGTTTACGGGCAGTCGGTCAACGATGCGCGCACTTATCCCGCGCACATCGACGCCGTGACGCTCGGTGACGTGCAAAAATTTGCGCGGAAATATTTCCGACGCAACCGACGCACGCAGCTCGTGGTCAAGCTTTGAATCCGCCTTCCCGGTGGGCGCAGGCGCGGCTTGCCAGCATCGGGCTGATCCGTAGGCTGCGCCATTATGAACACCGCGATTCTTCGCAGGATGATCGTGCCGGCGCTGTTGGCGCTGGCACTGGTGGGTATGGTTTCGACGGCTTCGGCCGATGAGACGGCACCCAAGGAAAAGACCCCGAAAATCAAGAAGGCCGACACCGACAAAGACGGCGTTGTCAGCGATGCGGAGAAGGCCGCCGCCAAGGCCGAGCGCGATAAAAAGAAAGCAGAGAGCGAGGCCAAGGCGCTCGAGAAGTATGATGCCAACAAGAACGGCAAGCTCGACGCGGACGAAAAAGCGAAGATGGAGGCCGATAAAAAGGCCGAACGCGAAAAGCGCAAAGCCGACAAGGCCGAGAAGAGCGCCGCCAAGCCGAAGTAAGCGCAACCGCTGCTGCCAAGTCAGACGACCCCGGGAAAATCCTCCCGGGGTTTTTATTTGGCCGGTGGCAAGCCGACGTAGCCGCCGGTCCACTTTAGCTTCGTGCGCATGACGGCGAAGTGCGAATAGTCGCACCGCTGCGCGAGCGCCAGTTGGTGGCGCGCGATCGTCACTTCGATCGGCAGGCCGTCGGTGACCACGAGATTGCGCTGGCCGTCCATCGCGACGAGCAGCCGCGAATCCGGCGAGCGGTTGAAAATCTTCAGCTTCACGTGATCGCGGAAAATTATCGTGCGGTCGCTCAGCGTGTGCGGGCAGATCGGCGTCATCGCGATGACGCGGGCCTCGGGCTGGATGATCGGGCCGCCGGCGGCGAGATTGTAGGCGGTCGAGCCGGTGGGCGTGGAGAAGATCACGCCGTCGCTGTTGTAGTCGGTCACGAGATTGCCGTCGGCATGGACCTCTAGGCGAACGAGCCGAGAATTGATCTGGTCCTTGATGACGACGTCGTTCAGCGCGAGGTCGCGGCGGCGGAGCCCGGTCTTGCAATCGAGCAATGTGCGCCAGCCGAGTTGGTAGTTGCCGCCGATCAGGTCGGCGAATTGCGCGTGCGCTTCGTCGGCCGAAAAAGTCGTGAGATAACCGAGGCTGCCCTGGTTGATGCCGATGATCGGAATCGCCTGCCGGGCCGCCTCGCGCACGACGCCGAGCAGTGTGCCGTCGCCGCCGACCACGCAGCACGCATCGCAGCCCTTGAGGTAGCCGCGAGGGAGATTCCGCGTGCCGGTGACTTTGGACTTCGCGCCAGTCTGGCGGGCGATCTCGGCCAGCTCCTGCGCCAATTCCGGCGCGCCCGCTTTCTGCTGGTTGAACACGATGGCGAGCCGGCGAAACGGTTTCATGGGTGGGGTCGGGCGCGACACTAAGCGGAGAATCGCCGTCGAGGGAATAGCAATCTCTGCGCGTTTCGTGTCTGCTGCGCGGTTAATCGCTCCGGCGCAAACCCAGCAGAAACTCGCGGTTGCCGTCGGCGCCGTGCACCGGGCTTTCCATTTCGCCGCACACTTGCGCTCCGGCCAGCTCGCGCAGGGCGAAATCGCGCACCTCGGCCATGACCCGGGCGCGCACGGCATCGTCACGGATGATGCCCTGGCCCTTGTCGACCTCGGCTTTGCCGGCCTCGAACTGGGGTTTCACCAAGGCGACGAGCGTGCCGCCGGCGCGCAGGAACGGCCAGACGGCGGGCAGGACGCTCTTCAGCGAGATGAAGGAGAGGTCCATCACGAGGGCATCATAGGCGGCGCGGGGCAGGGTGCCGGGCGCGAGGTGCCGGGCGTTGGTCTTCTCGAGGTTGGTCACGCGCGGGTCGCGGCGGATCTTGTCGTGCAGCTGGCTGTGGCCGACGTCGACGCAGGTGACGGAGGCGGCGCCGGCCTGCAGGACGCAATCGGTGAAACCACCGGTCGAGGCGCCGACGTCGAGCACGTGCGCGCCGGCCAGGTTGATGGGGAATTTTTCCAGGAAGGCGGCGAGTTTTTCGCCGCCGCGGCTGACGAAGCGCGGGGGCTGGTCGACGCTGAGCTCGAAGTCGGCCGGGTATTCCTTGCCGGGCTTGTCGAGCCGTTCGGTGCCATGGCGGACGCGGCCGGTCATGATGAGCGCCTTGGCCTGGGCGCGGGATGGCGCGAGGCCGCGGGTCACCAGCAGTTCGTCGAGTCGGGTCCGGGCGGCCATGGGGTCAGCGTAGCTTCTGTCGCGCCGGCGACCAGCACGTTGTGCGACCGCCGATCGTGGCGTGGGCCAGCGGGGTGTGGGTCAGCGGATCGGAGCCGCCTTGCCGCCAGCGATGCCGGAAGAGCCAGGTTTTGGGAATGTGCTGGTTGAGATCAGCGGGCAGGTAGCGGCCTTTGCCGGCGATCGTGTCCAGCGCGAGGCGGCAGACTTTCCGGCAGGCGGCATGCAGGGCCTTGACTTGCGCGGGCCGGAGTGCCCCGGCCGGTTGCCGCGGGTGAATCGCGGCGCGCCACAGGATTTCATCGGCCATCCAGTTACCGACCCCCGGAAAACGTTCCTGCATGAGCAACACGGCCTTGATCGGCGAACGCGCGCGTCGCTTCAGAAACTGAGCCACGACCGCGGCGGTGAAATCCTTGGACAGGATGGCGGGGGCGATCCGTGTCCACCACGCGGGGGCGGTCTTGCCCGAATGGAACAGCACGGCGCCGAACATGCGCGGATCATTGAAGACCAGCTGCCGCTGTTTTTGCACCAGGATGAAATGGTCGTGCTTGGCCGGCGG
>JANYAM010000019.1 GCA_025361365.1 Opitutus sp.
GCGCCGGAACCAGTCCAAAGGAGGCAACCAAGCCCCCCAGTTTGGCCAAGAATGATTTACGCGAACAAGACGAACTCACGGTGTGTGTGCGGTTCAAAATCCCCTGTAGGGAAAGAAGCCCTTTAACCAATGTAAAACAAATTTTCCATCCAACCCGCCCGCCAAGCGCTTATTAGCAAGGTCGACACCGAAAATTTTCCCGCTAATTCACCGCCGTGTGCCTCTCGCATCGAGGGACAAAGGCTCTTGCCATGCTCCACCTCACCCTGCCAGAGATTTCATCATTGATGTCCGCCTCCACTGCAGCTCCGAGGCGACTTCTCGTGACCGGTGGACGGGGCCGGCTGGCTGCACTCATCGCCGACCATTTCAGCGTCCCCGCTTATGACACAAGGCTCTACTCGCGAAGCCCGGGGGTGAAATTCCACGCGCTGGCCCACCTGACCGAGCCCGGCACGCTGGCCACGGCAGGCACGCTGCTGCACCTGGCCTGGAGCACCCTGCCCGCGACCTCGGAGCCGGGCGGCGGCACGGAGTGGCAAAACGACCTGCCCTACCTGGAAAAACTGCTGGCGGCCCTGGCGGCCGTCCCCGTCGCCAACCGGCCCCATTTCATCTTTTTCTCCTCCGGGGGGACGGTTTACGGCAATGCCCCCGGCCGGCCAAACACCGAGGACGATCCCTGCCAGCCCATCGGCTGGTATGGCCGCGGCAAACACGCGGCCGAGGAACTGATTGGGCGACTGAGCGCCCGCGATCAACTCGCCACCACCATCCTGCGCATCTCGAACCCCTACGGCTACCCGGTGCCGGCCAATCGCGCCCAGGGCATCATTCCGCATGCCGTGCTCTGCGCCCGGGAAAACCTACCGCTGCCCCTCTGGGGCGACGGATGCGCCCGGAAGGACTTTCTCCACTACACCGATTTCCTCGCGGCACTGGAACAAGTCGTCACCCGCCGGCTTACCGGCACCTTCAACCTGAGTGCGGGCGAGTCCCACAGCGTGCGGGAAATCATCGCCCTGATCGAAAAGCACGCCGGGAAAAAGATCGCCCTCCGCCACACGCCCGGCCCGGCTTGGGACGTGGTGGACAGCCGGCTGACCTCCCGTTGCCTGACCGACGCCACGGGCTGGCGGCCGCAAATCACCCTGGAGGAAGGCGTCCGCCGCGCCGTGCTTTGATCAAGGTCCGGCCGCGATCCGATTCTCGCCCGGCCGGCCGCGCAGGAATTCGCGAACCTCGGCGTCCATCGAGTGCGTCAGGCGTCGCGCCGCCTCCGCTCCGTAGAGCCAGAGCGTATTCTCCCCCACCCGTTCGCGGCTCGCGGGCTCCCCGAACCGCCGCTGCAGCACCGCCTCGTCCAGTCCGTCGGTGATGATGAAGGTGTAATCCGGCACGCGCAGCACCCCATCCGCCCCGCTGGCGTAGAAATGAAAGGCGTTGTTGTTCCAGAAACTCGCACGCCCGTCCGGCCGGAGCGGAAACAAATGCACGGGCGTTTGCGCCAGCGTGTTGATCTCGTGCGCGTGCCAGTAATCGCTCAGGCCGTGGCGCAGCCCGCGCTGGCGGAGGAATTCGTCCAGCGCCGCCTGGCCCGCGGGATAAGGCCAGCTCAGCGCCGGTCGTCGGATTTGCGGCCAGGCCACTGCGCCCAGCCCACTCAAAATCAATCCCAGTGCGACCAGCGCCCGCCAGTTTCCCGCGCCGGGGCTGACTTTGGGCAGCAACCAGGCCAGCGCGAGCCACCCCGGCAGGACCAGCCACGGCTGGATGTAGCGCACATGGGTCGCGTTCCGCCAATAGACAGTGACGATCGGCAGCAGCGTGGTCGCCCCCAGGCCCGCCAGCACAAAGCCCAGGGCGATCTGCCGCTCCGGTGACCGCGCGAGTTTTTGCCCCCGCTCACGCCACCAGAGAGCGCCGACCCCGGCCAAGGCCAGTCCGCCCAGGGCGAAAAAGGCCCACGCGCCCGGCGCCAGGGTCAGCCGCACATCATGCAGAAAATTCGCCGCGGCCCCGGCGACGGCCACCGGGGTCGGGGCATAGCGCACGACCTTGGAAAGATTAAACCAACCGCCGAGAGCCAGCCCGACGCGGACCAGCACCACCAGACCCAGCGCCGCCGCCAGGGTGGTGGCGTAAGCCCGCACCCGCGGTTGCCGCCAGTTCCAGCCGGCTTGCGCCCAGAGGCTGAAGCCCAGGGGCAACGCGCACTGCGTAAGAAACAATGTGTCGGAAATCGTCCCGAGAAAAATCACCACCAGCGCCCACCGGGGATACACCGGGGCATGTTCCGCCGGCCCGGCCCACAACGCAAAAGCCGCCAACCCGAGCAACACGACGCCACCATGAAACCCAAGCGTGCCGAGCAGCCAGAGGTAATGCGCGTGATCGCCCACCGACTGCCACAGCAGCAGCCCGTTCACCAGCACTACGCCGCCGAGCCAGGCGGTCCAGCCGACGGTGGTGGCGCGTTGCAGCGACCAGCCCGCGACGACGGCCAGCGCCAGGTAATAAAAAACCACATAGCCCGGCAGCACGGTGCCCGGGCCGCCGAGCGCGCGCAGGCCGATGGCCAGCACGAAGTCCGGGAAAAAATACGGAGCCGAACTGAGCGTCCAGCCCGCCAGCGGGTAGCGTCCGGCCAGCACATCCTCGGCGAGCAGCTGCGGGTAGATATAGTCGGCCGTCAGCCACGGCTGGAAATACCGCGTGACGAGCGCCAGCGCCTGCAGCCCCACCGCAACCATCCCTAACAACCAAACCACCGGGGCCAGGCGAGACGGGGACATGGCGCGAGGAGCCGGCTTCAGATCACAAATTCACCGTCGCGCATGGGCTTGATCTCGTCGCAGCGGTTGGCGATGTCGGGATTGTGCGTCACGAGGACCACGGCCTGGCCGTTTTCCTTGGCCAGGCGGGTCAGCAGGTCGAAGACGATGCCGGAATTCCTGACGTCCAGGTTGCCCGTGGGTTCGTCGGCGAGGATGATCGCGGGCTGGTTGGCGAGCGCGCGCGCAATGGCGACGCGCTGCTGCTCGCCGCCGGAAAGCTGGGTGCCAAGGCGATGGGTCTTCTCCCCCAGCCCGACGTCCGTGAGCAAGGCACGGGCGCGGTCCACCATCTGCACCTCCGTCAGCCGGCCGAGCTTGCGCATGGGCATCATGACGTTCTCCAGCGCGGTGAACTCCTGCATGAGGAAGTGGAACTGGAACACGAAGCCGATGTGCTCGCCGCGCACGGCGGTCCGCAAGTCATCCGTGCCGGCGGACATGTCGCGGCCGTTGATGTGGATCTCCCCCGCGCCGGGTCGGTCGAGCAGGCCCAGCAGGTAGAGCAGCGTGCTCTTGCCGCAACCGGACGGGCCCACGATGGCGTAGACTTTGCCGCGCTCCGCCGCGAAGGACACCCCCCGGAGCACATGCACGCGGCCCTCGCCGGTGCCGAGGTGGCGGTGCAGGTTGGCGCAGCTGATCGCGATGGAGGAAGCGGCGGCCATGCTATTGGGCGGTGCCGCGGATGACATCGCCGGGCTCGAGGCGCGCCGCGCGGCGGGCCGGCACGATGCTGGCCGTGAGCACCATGAGCACGGCCATGAAGGTGGCCGTCACGTAATGCCAGATGGACTTGTCGACGATGAAGTGGTCGGTGGAGAAGATACCCCGGATCCGGATCTGCGTGTGCTCGACCGCGTAGGTCACCCCGGCGCCGAGCGCCCAGCCGAGGACCGTGCCGACGGCGAGCACGATGACCGCCTGCCAGATGAAGATCCGGGAAATATCCCGGCGGGTGTAGCCCATGGAGCGCAGGATCGCGATCTCCTTGGTCTTCTCCATGACGATCATCGCGAGGGTGTTGAACATCGCCAGGCCGGCGATGAGCGTGAAGACGGACACCGTGATGCCGGAGGAAAATTTCAGGGCGCGGAACACCTCGAGCCAGGTCTTCTCGCGATACTGCCAGTCGGTCGCCCGGTAGCGCAGCACGCTCTCGATATGGTCGGCGTCCGCGGGGGCGCGGTTCTTGTCATAGACGTTCAGCTGGAGGAACGAGGCGCCGTAGGCCTTTTTCAGGAGGGAGCGAGCCTCGGTCAGGTGCAGGTAAACGCGCAGCTTGTCGATGTCGTTGACTCCGGTCTCATAGATGCCGGAAACCCGGTAGCGCCTGGTTTCGCTGCCCGCCTGGAGTTCAAAGGAATCGCCCACGGCGAGCTGCAGGCGATCGGCGGTGACCGCGCCGACCAGCACGCCACTGGGCGTGTCGCGAAAATCGTCCAGCTTGCCCCGGATGACCTGGGCGCCGAGTTTCGACACGGTCAGGTGGTTTGCGAGGACGATGCCGAAAATCTTCACGGTGTCCGAGCTGAAGGAACTGCGGAGAACCGCGCTCCCCGTCAGCACTTCCGAGATGCCCGATACGTTCTGGAACTCGCGGAGGCCATCGATGAGGATCTTGGGCTCGTCGATCCCCTCGACATACTTGTAGCCGTCCTTCTGCTGGACTTTGAAGACCGAGCCGCTGCCCCCGCCGCCGGCCTCCATGGTGCGGATGGTGTCCTGGATCCGGTCCTCCACCTTGATCGCGCCATCGGTGCCGAGGATGGTCTCGATGAAAAAGCGCTCGAAGCCGGTGGTCGTGGCCTGGGTGACAATGAACAGGCCGATGCCCAGCACGATGCAGGACAGGCTCATGAGCATCGCCCGCTTGTTGGCGGTGAGAAACCGGAACGCGATGCGCAGGTTGGGCGACATGCAGGGGAAACTCCGGCGCGGCGCCGTTATTTGGCGGCCTCAGTCTTCGGCAGCTCCGTGCGGACACGGTCGCCGGGCTGGTAGCGGTCGAGTTCGTCGGTGATCACCAGCTCGCCCTTGCTCACGCCCGAGAGCACCTCGGCGTCGCTGAGCACGTAGCCCAGGGTGACAGTGCGCACCTCCACCCGGTCGCCTGCGACAACCAGGAGTTGGGAACCACGCAGCGCGCGCCGGGGCACGATGGCCTTGGCCTCGCGTTCGCCAATCACGATGCTGACCTCGCCGGTGAGACCGGGGACCAGCTTGTCCGGGGGCAGATCGACATTCAGGTGGATGATGTAGCGTTGGGTCTGCGGGTCGGCTGTGGGCAGGATCTTGGTGATCGCGGCCCCGTAAAGCTGCGGCCCATAGCCGAGGAAGCGGACGGATGCTTTCTGCCCGACCGCCAGGCCGGCGAAATTTTCCTCGCTGATCTTGGCCTCGACGGTGCGGCTGGTGGAGATGAGCGTGGCGATCGCGGCATTGCTGCCGATGAGGTCGCCCGGCCGGGCGTAGACCGCGGAAATCACGCCGTCAAAGGGCGCGCGGATGGTCATCTTCTCCAGCTGCCGGCGCTTGCTCTTGAGCGTGTTCTCGTAGCCCTCGGTCTTCAGCTTGTTTTCCACGGCCTCGAGTTCAACCCGCTGCTCATATAGGCGCAGGATCCGCTTCTGCTGTGTGACTTGGGATTCGGAGGCGTTGCCCAACTTGAACAACCGCTCCAAGTTATCGAGCTGCTCACGCACGGTTTCGAATTCCAGTTTGGCCGACGAACCCACCGCCACGCGGCTTTTGTGGGCGTTATATTCGCTTTCGATCCGCTCAATCTCCAGGTCGAGATCACCCGGATCGATTTGCACTAGGAAATCGCCCTCACGGATATGCTGGCCGGGGTCCAGCTTGCTCTTGAGCACGCGGCCGCCGATCTCGCTCTTCAATTCCATCTGGTATTCGGCATAGATCGTCACGCTGCCGGGCACGGCATTGATGGCGTGGCCGGAGGTGACCAGCGTCACCTTGGCGACGGGCAAGGAGAAATAGTAGAAGGCCGCGGCGGCGGCCGCCACCACGAGAATGCCCAGAACCCAGAGAAGGGCTGAACCGGCGCGGGACTTAGGATGCATGGGTGGGAATGGAGAGCTGCGCTAGGACCGGGTCATGACCGAGGGTGGAGACAAATTCGGCCCAGCGGGAGAGGAAGTCCGCGCGCTGATTCAACATCTGCAGACGGGTCTGATTGTGGGCGCCGGTCGCCGCCTCGAAGGCCGCGCGGGAGATCAGGCCGGTCTTGGCGTCCTCCTGCATCGCGTTCAGGGCGGCGGCACTCAGCTCGGTCCGGATCTGCGCCAGCTTTAGCGCCCGGTAGGCGAAGCTGACCTGGCGCTCCAGCGACATGGCTTGGTCGAGCAACTGGTCGGTCTGGGTCTGCAGCTGGCGGTCGTAAAACCGCTGGTTCGCGCGCGCCCCAATTTTGGCGCCCCTAGTAGCAAAGCCGTCGAAGACCGACCAACTCATCGACACTCCGTAGTATTCGGAAAGCACGCTGACTTGGGAGACGGAATTGAGCGAGGCCTGGGTGGAGTTGGACTGGCTCACACTGGCGGCCAGGGAGAACATCGGGAAGAGTCGGTATTGGGCGACCTTGTAATTCAGGGCAGCAATCTTCACCTGACTGCGGGCGATTTGGAGCGTCGTATTGTCCTCCCACTCGTGAGCCAGGAATCGCCGGAGCAGCGCCTGGCTGTCGGCCGGGTCAAAGTTTACCGCCGGAATTTCCGCCGGAATGCTTTCGTCGCTCAACTCCGTCAACCCTGCCTGGCGGAGAAAATACCGCTTGCTCACAGCCAGTTCCTCGGCGGCCCGCTCCGCCGCGAGTGCACTCTCCTCCGCCTGCAGCCGAAGCAACGTAACCTGACTTCCCGAGGCCTGGCCGTTGCGCAGCTTGTCCTCCTCCAAGGCGAGAAAGGCGGCCGCCTGCCGCTGGCTGAACTGCGCGTTCGCCTTGGCCTGCTTCTTGGTGATCAACGCGAGATACTGGCTGCGCAAAGTCAGCGCGAGCGTCCGGTAGCCCTCGGCGTAATCCTTCCGAGCGATGTCCAGTTGGATTTTGGCGGCGTCCTTCTGGGCCTTGAGGGTGCCCCAGCGGAAGATCGGCTGGCCGATGGAGAGGCTGTAGTAAAGACCGCTCGAGGTGCTCGAGACACTGCTATTACTGCTGACCGCGGCCCCACTAACATTGTAGGAAGCGCCCGTTCCAATGCTCGGCAACAGGATCGACCGGACCTGCACGTAGTTGCCGTCATTTTGCGCAATTTCGATGTTCCGGAGGATCATTTGGGGCGACTGGGCCAGCGCCTGCTGCATGATACTCTTCAATTCGGGGAACAAGTCTTCTGCCATCGGCGTGGGCAGTGGCACATCTGCCGCCAAGCGGGCGGCACCCAGCCCGAGCAAAACCAGCACAAAGCCAGCAGCCGAGCGTCGCAGGAACAAGGAGAGGGATATCATGGGCGCAGAGACTGCAAACAAAGGCCACAGACCGCGCAATCCCGGATGTGATGGCAACCTAGAAATAATTCTTGAGCCGGGCCTGAGACCGGCCCGTCTGACCGCGGTTGCATGGGCCGGCCGGCCACCCGCGAGGGGTCAGAATGAGACGTAAATGAAGGGCTTGCTCGGCAGCCCCATCCGGTAAAGCACGTAGTGCAGGGTGATCGCGAGGACGAGCCCCAGTGCCACGGAAAGCCCCCGCGCCACCCAGAGCTTGAGCGCGGGCGGCCACTCCGCACTAATCTTTTCCCACCAGACGTTCATTTTCCCGCCTCCTTAAAATAACCGAGCCGCTCGGCCAGCGCTGTGATCTCCCGGGCAGTGATGCCGGCCAGCTTCCGGCCGCCCGACGCTGTCAAGTGCGTGCGATCCCCGAAGTCCTCGTCGAGAAAATCCCGGCCGTATTCGGCCGACGCATAACCCGCCTCGCGCCAGGCCGCCGCACCGTCGCGATAGGCCAGGTCGTCCCGCCGCGCCTCGGCGGGGGACAGCATATGGAAGAAAAACGGGCTGTTCCGGCTCAGCATGACGAGCGTGCGGGACTTGAAGACATCCGGCACGGCCCGCTTCGCTCCCGCGAGGAAGTCATTCCGCACCGGGGCATTCAAGGTCCAGCCTTCCGGCCCGCCCTCCGTGTAGGCGCGCTCGCTGAAACCGCGCACGATGGGCATCTCGATCGGGGTCTTGCGCGGGGCGAACCGTTCCGAGGAGGTGAAGTCCATCGTCTCGAAATCCGGTTCCTCGTCGCGCAAGCGGCCGCGCGCCGCCATCCAGCCGGGCCAGCGCGGCGTGTAGAAACTCGGCACGGTGAACAGGTGCTCGTAACCCATCCAGTTCCACAGGTCCCGGTATTTCAGCGCGGCATCCAGTCCGACCTCGGCCCGAAGCCCCAGCCGCCGCAACCACGCCACGACCTTGAAGTGCTCGATCTCGATCAGCGCCGCCCGATCCTTTTGGAGGTAATGCACCAGGGGCAGCGGCGACTCCGGCGGCCGGACATATTTATTCAGCTGCTCGTCGCGGGGCGCAAAATCCACCAGGAGGCCGCGATAATAGGCCTCCCAGAAAATATATTCATAGGCCTGCACGCCGAGCGGCTCCGGCGGCGTGAACGGCGAGGTGTTGGTCACATAGATGATGCGCGGGTATTCGTTCCGCAACACCTCCGCGATCACCGTCGCGCCTTCCGTGCAACCCGCGCCGCGCAGGGCGAGATTGACCACCCCGAAGCCGTCGCCCAGCTGCTTTTGGAGCTCAAGCGTCCAAAGTTTTTCCGGAGGCTGGCCCACCCCGTTGAAAATCGAATTGCCGCCCACGATCACGAGGATCTGGTCGGGCCGGCACCGCGCCCGCACGATCGCGCACAACTCGTCCACCGTGGGACTGTAACGGCCCTCGGGGGAAATCCGCGGATGAAACCGCTCCGTGCCGGGATGCGTGTTGTGCCGCCCGGCCCATTGGCCCGCGCCGGCGAGCGCCACGATGCCAGCCAACAGCCCGCCCAGAAAGAAGCCGGGGCGGAACCACGTCCCAGGTGAAGCGGAATTGTCCGGCGCGTCGTTCATAAGCCGATGAGTCCTCCGGCCATCCGCAGGGCGTCAGCCACCGGATAGAAGAATACCAGCCAGCCGAGCCAGACATAAAGCTGCGTCAGCACCCACGTCGACGCCGGTTCCTTCGCGAACAACCGCGTCACGAGCGGCCCGACCACCGGGATGTCGCGGTAGCTCGCGCACACGGCCAGCCCGACCCCGTGGTAGAGGCCCCAGACGACAAAATTCCACGCGGGACCGTGCCACAGGCCGCAGAGGGCGAAGGCCAGCAGGCCGTTCAGCACCCGGCGCATGGGACCGTGCCGGCTGCCGCCGAGCGGAATGTAGATGTAATCACGGATCCAGGAGCTCAGCGAAATGTGCCAGCGCTGCCAGAAGTCCTGCAGGCTGCGCGCGGCGTAGGGCCAGTTGAAATTCTCCGGCAGCTTGACGCCCAGCACCCGCGCGAACCCGATGGCGATGTCGCTGTAGCCGGAGAAATCCATCAGGATCCGCAGCGCGATTGCCGCCAGCAGCAGCCAGCGGGTCCACAGGTTTTCCGTGCCGTAGTCCGGCTGTATCTGCTCGATCCAGTAGGTAAGATTGTCGGCGATGATCACCTTTTTGGCGAAGCCCAGGCCGATGCGGCGCAAGCCGTCGGCCAGGTTGCGCCAGTCAAAGGACCGGCTGCCCTCCTCCAAGGCCGGGATGAATTGCTGGTAGCGTTTGATCGGGCCGGCCACCAGCGAGGGAAAGAAGATGGAGAACAGCAGGAACTTCAGCGGGCTGCGGATCGGCTCCCCTCCCTTTCGCACTTCGTAGAGGTAGTGCACGAACTCAAAGGCGAAGAAACTCAAGCCCAGCGGCGGCGCCCCCGGCATGATCCCCTTGGCCCCCGCGGCCAGCCGCGCCGCCAATGCGACGCTGAACGGCTCCACCGCCGCGCCGATGAGGAAGTTGATGTATTTGTAGAAACACAGCGCCATCACGCAGGCCGCCATGGCCGCCGTGCACCAGCCGGGTTTCCGCGAGCGCCCGGCAAAATACGTCAGCACCATGAGCACGATGATCGGCGCCACGCCCGCCGGGCCGGCGAAATACCCGTGAAACACCACGCAGGCCGCCGCCAGGAACCCCAGCCGCCACCCTGGCCGCGGCAGCAGCCAATACACCGGCAGGGTGATCAGCGCAAAAAGGATGAACCAATAGGTGGTGAAAATCATGGAGCCGTCGTCGGCCGACGAATCGAAAGGCCTAATCAGGGCGAAGCCGGAACCGGTTCAAGTCATTTCCACGACCCTGTTCCGTTCGCCTCACCGGCCTTGCGCTTGCGGCGCATTTCCACCCAAACTCCACACTTAATCCGTATGTCCCTCCCGTCGCCCAGCCTCACCGCCGCCCACCTCGAACGCCTACAGGGCTTCTTCGACGGCACGCCCGCCCGGCTGCCCGCGAGTTCGCTGCATTACCGCGACCTGCTGGCGCATGACTACAACCTCCTCATTCCCGAAAATGCATCCGTCCTGGAGATCGGCTGCGGCAGCGGCGAGTTGCTGGCGCGCCTGCGGGCGAAAAACGTCACCGGCATCGACCTGTCGCCGGTGCAAATCGAGCGCGCGCAGGCGCGCGTGCCGCACGGCCGGTTCCAGGTCATGGCCGGCGAGAGCTTCGAGGCGACGGCGACCTACGACTACATCATCCTCTCCGACACGCTGAACCTGGCCGCTGACGTCCAGGGGTTGCTGACCCACCTGCAAAAGGCCGCCGGGCCCGAGACACGCCTGCTGATCAATTTCCACTCCAACCTGTGGCGGCCGTTCTTCGGCCTGGCGGGACTGTTCGGCTGGCGCAGTGCCTCTCCCGGCAACAACTGGCTCGCGGCGGCTGACCTCCGAAATCTGCTGGCGCTGACCGATTGGGAACCCATCCGGCAGCAGAACCGCGTGCTCTGCCCGGTCTACCTGTTCGGCCTCGACCGGCTCATCAACCGCTGGCTCGCACCGCTACTGCCCGTGTTCGGGCTCGTGGTTTTCTTCACCGCCCGCCCGCGGCGGCTGACCGCGCCGCGCGCGCTCAAGGTCTCGGTCGTCATTCCCGCGCGCAACGAAGCCGGCAACATCGAGGCCGCCGTCCGCCGCACCCCGGTGATGGGCGCCGGCACCGAGCTGATCTTTGTCGAGGGCCATTCCCGCGACAACACGTGGGAGGAAATCCAGCGCGTCGCCCGCGAACATCCGGAGCTCGGCATCAAGATTCTCCAGCAGACCGGCAAGGGCAAGGGCAACGCCGTGCGCGAGGGCTTCGCCCAGGCCAGCGGCGACATCCTGATGATCCTCGACGCCGACCTCACGATGCCGCCGGAGGAATTGCCCAAGTTCTACGAGGTCGTCGCCAGCGGGCGCGCGGAATTCGCCAACGGCTGCCGGCTCGTCTACCCGATGGAAAGCGAGGCCATGCAATTCCTGAATCTCTGCGCCAACAAGACCTTTGGCCTTATCTTTACCTGGCTGCTCGGCCAGCCGCTCAAGGACACCCTGTGCGGCACCAAGGTTCTCTCCCGCGCCCACTACGGCCGCATCGTCGCGAACCGCGCCTACTTCGGCGACTTCGATCCCTTCGGCGATTTCGACCTGCTGTTCGGCGCCGGCAAACTCAACCTGAAGATTGCGGACATTCCCATCCGCTACCGCGACCGCACCTATGGCACGACGAACATCCAGCGCTGGAGCCACGGCTGGCTGCTGTTGCGCATGGTGCTCTTCGCCGCCCGCAAGCTGAAGTTCGT
>JANYAM010000068.1 GCA_025361365.1 Opitutus sp.
CTCGAGCGCGCGCGCCAGGCCACGGGCGCCAACCTCGACTGGGAATGGATCGGCACCGACCGCGTCTTCCGCCCGGCGGAAACGCTGGCGGGATTTGCCGGCATCTGGGTCGCGCCGGGCAGTCCTTACAAGAATATGGACGGCGCGCTGGCTGCCGTGCGCCATGCCCGCGAGCATAACATTCCCTTCCTCGGCACCTGCGGCGGCTTCCAGCACGCGTTGATCGAGTTCGCGCGCGATGTTGCCGGGATCGCCGGTGCCGACCATGCCGAGACCAACGCCCGCGCCGCCGATCCCGTGGTCACGGCGCTGAGCTGTTCGCTCGTGGACCAGACCGGCGGCATCAGTTTCACGCCGGGCTCGCGCCTGCACGGCATCTTCAGCGGCCGGCCGACGCACGAGGGCTATCACTGCAACTACGGCGTGAACCCCGCCTACCGCGCACAGCTCGAAGCCGCCGGCCTCCGTTTCACGGGATTCGATGCGGCGAGTGACATCCGCGCCTTTGAGCTGCCCGGGCATCGGTTTTTCCTTGGCACGCTGTTTCAGCCCGAGCGGTCCGCCTTGCGGGGGGTGAGCCACCCGTTGATCGAGGCGTTGGTGACCTCGCTTTCCGCCTGATCCTAACGGATTGTTACTTACCCTCGCTGGAAATTCAGGGAAACCCGGCTAGATTCCCGGGGTCAACCATTCCCACCATGAACCGCCGCCTCCTCTCCACCTTCATGCTCGCCGCCACCCTCGGGTTTCTGGCGGGCTGCCAGTCGGTCGATGACCGCATCAAGGAAAAGCCCGACGTCTTCGCCCAGCTCGACGCCGCCACACAGGACAAAATCAAGCAGGGCATCGTCGACCTCGGCTACACCCAGGACATGGTCTACCTCGCCCTCGGCAAACCCGACGAAAAGCGGCAGGCCGTCCGCGCGGAAGGCACCTCGATCACGTGGATCTACAACACCTACTACGACCGTTACGACGGCACGAACATGGTCGGTTATTACCGGCGCATTTACTACGACCCCTACCTGCACAGCTACCGCGTCTTCTACAACCCGGCCTACGTCGAGACTTACCGGCCGGAGAAAGAGGAACGCATCCGCGTTACCTTCAAGGACAGCAAGGTCACGGTCATCGAGCAATCGAAGGACTGATTAGCGGAGCAACGCCCGCAGCTTCGGGCCGATCTTCCGCGCGAGCGCCGGGTTGGCGTAGCCGGCCCAGGCCACGGGTGAAGTCGTGTCGAGCGCGACGCGCAACGGCTTGCCGTCCGGCGCCATGACCACGCAGCCCAGCTCCTGCGCGATCAGTGCCGTGCAGATGTCGTAGGGATGGCAGGTCAGCGCCGACGGCAGGCGCAGTTTCGCGAAGGCCAGCGGCCGCAGGTCGGCGATGAAGCGGTCATGTCCCATCAACAGCTCGTAGAGCTGCCCGCCGGTGCTCAGGTATTGGTCGTCGAAGATATCCTGGCTGCCGCCCAGCGCCCGCCAGAGTTTCGCCTCGCGCTCGGCCAGCCACACCTTGCCCGGCGGGAAGAACTTCGCGAACGACGCAAACCCGTGCTCCAAGTCGCGCGCGTTCGACGGACGCGGCACGAATCTCTTGCGCCGGCGGGTGCGCAGGTCGAGCCGGTCCGCGTGCACGCCTTGCCCGCGCACGACGCTGAGCTGGTCCGCGAAGCCCGCTTTGCTCGTCGGCAACTCCGTCATGGCGGCCACGAGGATATCGCTGAGATTGGTCTTCGCTCCGCGCTGCGGCGCGAGCGCGGCGAGGCTCCACGCGCTGCGCTTGTCATACATGATGCCCCGCGTGCCGTCGATCGGGTCGAGGATGCACTTGAAGACGGTCTGCTGCACGGGCGTGCCGCGCGGAAAAGTGACCGCGTCACCCTCCACCCCCTCCATCACCAGTTCGACGGGCCAGCGCTTCGGCCAGTTTTTTCCGAACCAGGCCAGCACGGCGTGTTCGCTGACCTTGTCGATGCCGTAGATCGTGTCCGCCGTGGTGACGGCCGCCACGCGCGTCATCCGGGCGGCGCCGCGGCGTTGCGCCGCCCGCACGGAATCGCGGATGGCGTCCTGCAACCGGCAAAGCAGCCGCCGGGCGTGATCAAGGTCGGGATGCATGATTAAATCCAAATGGGTGAATGAGCTGACCGCCACCAGCCGCTGCTTGCAACCGCGTTTATGACACAGCATTTTCCCCGCATGCAAAAGACCCCGACCCCCGCGAAGAAAACCGCCAAGCCCGAGGCTCCGCCGGCGCGTCTGCTTTCCCCGCGCCGCAAGACGACGCAGGCCACGACGCTGCACGAACTGGCGGTCGAGCAGCTCGAGCATTTCCACATCGATCCGAAGTCGGAAGCCGGCAAGCCACTGCTCGCCCTCGCCGAGAAACTCTACGGCGCGCATGGCGACGTGATGGATCTCTGGGAGGCGACCACGCGCGAACTCGGCCGTCTGCCGCGCCAGGACCGGCTCGCGCTGTTCAATGCGAAGAAATTCCTCTCCTTCCAGTTGGCGAAGCTCCTCGACACCCTGCAGAACCCGTCGCGCAAGACCCACCAGTCGCTCCGCTACAGCAACACGACGATGCTGGCGAAGGGCCCCTACCCGATCTTCGACAACGTCACGGCCATCTTCTCGGCCACCCCGGTCATCACCCGCACCGCGACCTACCTCTACGCCTGCTCCGAGTGGATCGACGACGCCTTCCAGGGCCGCGAGTTCCTGCACGAGATCTACTCGCGCCTGATGAACCCGACGTCCATCTCGCTCGCCAACCACATCGTGGACATCGAGGCGGGCCCGATGGCCGGCGAATACATGGCGTGGAACTTCAACTCCGGCATGGGCGCGATCGACGCCGCGCTCTCGCACCTGATCGGCTACCGCGACGTCGTCCTCTCCTCGCGTAACATTTACGGCGGTGCCTACCAGCTCCTGCACGACTGGTTTGGCAAGCGCTCGAACCTCGACGTGGGCGTCGAGTTCTTCGACGGCTTCACCGCCGCCGACTTCACCAAGGCGCTCGCCGCCGTGAAGCGGAAATACGCCGAGCAACTCACCGCCGGCCGTCGGATCTACGTCTACCTCGAGAGCCCGTGCAACCCGCACGGGGTCTTCCTCGACGTGCCGGGCATCTGCGCCGCCGCGCACGCGGCCGGCCTCACCGTCATCTGCGACTCCACCGTCGGCACACCCTTCCTGGTCCGCCCGCTGCAGCAGAAGGATCCCGCCGAGCGCCCGGACTATGTGATCCACAGTTATACCAAGGATCTCACCGGCCACGGCACCACCACCGCCGGCGTCGTCATCGGCCGCAACGAGGACATGTTCCTGCCGAAGGGCGACACTTCGCCTTCGGGCAAGAGCTGGCACGACACGCTTTTCTGGAACGTCTACTACATCAAGGGCGCCTTCCTCGACTCGGACAAGGCCTTCGAGGTGCTCACCGGCATGAAGACGCTCGAGCAGCGCATGCTCAAGAAGTGCATCAACACGCTGGTCTTCGCCCGCTGGCTCGCCTCCAACCCGCTCGTCACGGTGAGCGGCCCCGCCAATCCCGAGGATCCGAACTCCGCCACGGCCGCCCGGCTTTCTTACCTCGGGCTGCCCGCGCCGCTGTTCACGATCAACTTCGAGGCGGCGAAGATCTCGCGCGTCACGCTCGAGCGCTTCTTCGATTCGCTGGCGCCGATGTTCGGCCACATGGTGTCGCTCGGCCAGAGCAACACGCTCGTGCTCTGCCCCGCGCTCACCTCGCACTCCGAGCTCAGCCCCGAGGCGCTCAAGGAAGCCGGCATCACGCCGACGACCATCCGCATCTCGGTCGGCGACGAATCGCCGCGTGAGCTCATCGGCGATTTCCTGGCGGCCACGCGGGCCATCGACGACCAGCTCCCCGGCTTCAGCCAGAAATTCATGGCCGGCGCCGAGATCGACCGCACCGCGGACGAGATCTACACCGACGTGCATCGGCGGCATGCGGCGGCCCAGCCGCGTTTCGCGGATTGCGTGAAGTGAACCCGCCGCCCGTCCTGCGCCGCGCCACTCCCGCCGACGCCGCCGTGGCGTTGGCGTGGACTCCGGGCGATGACGATTTGCGCCGCTGGGCCGGACCCAGCACCCGTTGCCCGGCTACGCCGGAGTCGCTGTGGGCGGACATCAATAACGCAGACGCCACGCCCTTCGCCCTCGAGTCTCCGGAGCACGGGCTGGTTGGCTTCGGCCAGGTGCGGTTCCGTGAGCAAACCTACGGCCACCTTGCCCGCATCATCGTGTCGCCCCACCATCGCGGACTGGGATTGGGTCGCCTGCTGTGCACGACACTGATGCGCGAGGCGCTCAAATTGCATCCGGCCATCACGGGCTACTCGCTCTATGTTTTCCCGGACAATCCCAACGCCATCGCCCTCTACCGTTCGCTCGGCTTCGTGGATCGCGGCATGCACCCCACTTATTACTGCATGCTGATGGAGGCGCCGTTGTCCGCCTAGCCGCGTATCGCTGATTGCGTGCCGTGAATCTCCCGCCGAGAATCGGAACGTGAAACATCACTCCCCTCTGATTTTCGCCCTGCTAGGCCTGTTCGTTGCGGGACTCCCGGGCCGGGCGGCGGAACCAGCCGGCACGATTGAAACGCGCGCCGGCGCGTCCGCCATCCTCGGCCACGACATCAGCTACCAGCTCTACCTGCCCGCGGGCTATGTGCCGGATGGCTCCGTGCGTTATCCCGTCCTCTATCTCCTGCACGGACGCGGCGACAAGATGGCGGCGTGGACCACCATCAAGCCCGAGCTGGACCGGCTGATCGGCGAGCATCGCATCCCGGCCGTGATCGCCATCATGCCCGACGCGCCGTCGAACCGCCGGGCCGGCTACTACATCGATTCCCAATTCACCGGCGCCAAGGACCTGCCGGCCGGGGAAGCGGTGGAAAGCGCGTTCACCCGGGACTTGGTCGCGCATGTCGATGCGACCTACCCGACGCGCCCGGAGCGAAGCTGCCGCATTGTCGGCGGTTACTCGATGGGTGGCTATGGGGCGCTGCGCTATTCGCTCGCCCATCCGGAATTGTTCGGGGCCGCCATCGTACTCAGCCCGGCGGTCTACTTCCCGCTGCCGCCGCCGGATTCCAGCACGCGCGAATTCGGCGCCTTCGGCCAGGGGCCGAAGATTTTCGAGACCGATACCTACACAGCGCACAACTACCCGGCTACGATCCCGGCCTTCGTCGCGCAGGGGCTGCCGCTGGTGATGTTCATCGCCGTGGGCGACGATGAGCGACCCATCGCCGATCCGGCACAAGCGATGCACGATCTGGATTACGAAGCCCACACACTCTACAACAGGATCCGGCGAGTGCCGGGCATCACCGCGCAGTTGCGCGTCGTGGACGGCACCCACAACTGGGACACTTGGCGCCCCACGTTTGTCGAGGGGGTCGAATACGTGTTCACCCGGCTCCAGCCGGCGCCCGCCCCGGGGCGTTGATCAGACTAGACCGGCGGCCCGCTTGCGCTTGGGCGTGAGGATCGTGAGCCCAGCGATGGATTCCTCGGTGGGCGCCGGAAAAAGGAAGCTCGCCACATAGCCGACAACGATTGAAACGAGAATCGCAAACCCGATATAAAGGAAGGGATGCAACAAGTGCAGCCACCAGACCACAAACGTGGCGACGTAGCTGACGCCCATGCCGATCAGCACTCCCTGCCAGTTGGCCCGCCGGGTGAACATGCCCAGGGTGTAAGCCCCGCCGAACGCACCACCGAAGAGCCCGGCCAGTTCGATGGCCGTGTCTAAAAAAGAATTGATGCTGAAGCGCGAGAGCAGGATCGCGAGACCGATGCCGATGAGACCTGCCAGCACCGTCACCCATTCCGCAATCCGGATGCTGGCCCGCGGGCTGGGCTTATCGACCAGGTTCTCATAAAAATCCACCGTGACCATGGTGGCGACGCTGTTGAGGATGCTGGAGAGCGTGCCCATGGCCGCCGCCAACAGCCCCGCGAAGACCAGGCCGGTGACTCCCGCGGGCAGTTCCGCCGCGATGAAGAGCGGCAGCGTCGCGTCCGTTCGCAGCAGCGGATTCATCCGTTCGGGAAAACTGTGGTAGAAAACGTAGAGCCCGGTGCCAACGAGGTAGAGCACCAAGCTGCCGGGCAGGATGATTGCCGCAAACACCCAGACCGACCGGCTCGCCTCTTTTTCCGACTTGGTGGTGAACACGCGCTGCATCAGCACCTGATCCTTCGGGAAGGTCAGCACCGTCTCCATGAGTTGCAGGAAGATGAAGCCCCAGACCGTGGCCTTGGTGAGATCGAGGCTCCAGTCGAACATCTTGAACTTGTCGTCCGCCACGGCCGTCGAGACAAATTCGCCCGCGCCACCCTTCAGCCGCCACAGGATGAAGCCGACGGCGAAGAACAACCCGCCGAATTTCACCGTGACCTGTGCCACATCGGTCCAGATCACGGCCCGCATGCCGCCCAGTGCGGTGTAGGCGATGGTGACGAACCCCATCAGCAGGATGCTCCAAATGACATCGATGCCGGTGACGGTCGAGATGGCGAGGGCCGGTAGAAACAGGATCACGCTCATCCGTCCACAAAGGTGCATCAGGATGCACATCGCGCTGGCCGCCAGCCGCACGGAGCGATGGAAACGCTGGTCGAGGTAATTGAAGACGGAGGTCAGCTCGAGCCGCCGCAAAAGCGGCACGATCCAGATGGCCACGAAAAACAGCGCGAGGATGTTGGCGATATTGCCGAGCAGATACTGCCAGTTCGTGGAGAACGCCTTCGCGGTGGTCGCGATATAGCCGATGGCGCTGGAGTTTGAGGCATACAGGCTGATGCCGGCCGCCCAAAACGGAATCGAGCGGCTGCCCACGAAAAATTCCGCGGTCGAGAGCTTTTTCTCCCGCCGATAGCAGTAAATCCCGATGGCCGAGATGCCCGCCAGATAGATCAGAATCATGACCCAGTCGAGCGGCCGGAGGAGCAGTGTGGTGGGCACCAGTTCGACCAGGCTCAGGACCAGATCCTGCCCCGATGCCTGGGCAAACAAAAATCCGTCCCGCCAGGCCATCCCGCGTGGCGCCCCCGCGAGGACCACCCCGCCATGATCTGCCCATACCCGCGTCAGCGTATAGTAGGTCACGGCCTTTTTCCCACCGTGATCCTCCACGACAAAAAGAATGTGCCCCTGGCCGACCGCGCGCGCTGCCCCGGGCACCATCTTCCCCGGCAGATGCGAGACCTCTGCCCACGGTTGCCCGGACGCCAGACGGTAGAGCCGCTGGCCGCTGCCGTCCGGCGGCGTGATCACCGCATACAGGGCATCCTCATGGGCGACGAGCTCCTCCAGCGAACCGCTGGCAGCGCCCGCCGGCAGCGCCCGCCAAGCCGGCACATCATCCTTCAGGGAAAGAGTGAAGAGTCGGGCCGGACCTGTCCCCACGCCTTGGATAAACAGAGTGGAGCCATTGACGGTGCCGTGAACATTCCGGAGTGCTTCGGGCAGCGGGGGCAACGAACGGGTGGCCAGATGCCCGTCCACCAACGCAAACTGCCGCACTTCCTGCGCCGCGTCGCCGGCACTCTTGGCGACAAGGGCGAAGGCCGCCCGGCCATCCCCAAAAACCGCGGCGATCCAGCCCTCCGATTGCCACGCCGTCGCGCGCCAGGCCGTGGCGCCATCGCGGGCCCAGATCTGGCTTGGGCCCATGACGAACGGCTGCCCCTCCACCACCAACAAACGACCTTCGGCCAAGGCCGGCACCCGACCCTGTTCGGTAACCCGGGCCGGCACAAGCGGCGCCGCCCTGAGCAGCGTTGCACAGCCCAGCGCGATGCCGATGGCCCCGGCCGTCTTCAGTAATCGTAGGAGCGGGTAGCTGATGGTCACAGGATGGAGGTTGGTCGCGAGGGCGTCACGGGAAAGTTACGGCGGCACCAGGCGGAGCCAACACGGATAAAAAAACACCCGATGCCTTCCGGGGCTGAAACAACAGTCCGCGGAAAGCATCGGGCGGGGAGCGGGAGGTGACAGGTGCTCGCTTAGAACTTCACCACGTGCGAGACCGAGATCACACGGCCGCGACCGGCGAAGTAATTATTGAACTGGTCAATCTGGGCCCAGGGCAGGATGTAGTAGTGGTTCAGCAGATTCTCGATGCCGATCGAGAAGTCGCCCCACTTCTTGGTGGAGTAGGACGCCGTGAGGTGCGCGAGGGTGAGCCCGACGGTGTGCTCCTCGCCGGGCGCGCCAACATTGATATCGCGGGAGAAGAGATGCTCCACATCGAGCGTCAGGCTGGCCCGGGGATAGAATTTCCAGGTCGAGGACAGGTTGAGCTTATCCGGGCTGACATTGCCCATGCCCTGCTGGCGGATGATCGGGCCGGTATCGGATGTCCGGGTGTAGCCCGTGGTGTGCGCGAAGATCGCAGTGAACTTGAGGTCCGAGTTCATCTTGTATTCCGCGCTGAACTCGAGGCCGCGCAGCAGGACCGGCCGGCGTTGCAGGATGAAATCCTTCGTGACCGGATCCACCGAGAGGCTCGAGCCGAGGTCGGAGTAGGAGCGATAATAAGAGCCGCTGAAGCTGAACTGTTTGCCGTGCCAGCTCACGCCGCCTTCCTTGTTGTCGAAGACCACCGCCTGCAAGTCGACGATGCCGTCCACCGACTGGCCGGGGGTATTCACATTGCGCAGCGGGATGCCGACGTTCGGCAGCGAGAAACCCTTGCTGTAGGAACCGAAGACCGACCAGTTCTGCGGCAGGCGCACGATGACACCCGCATTGGGCAGGGTGCTGCTGTATTTCAGGGTGCCGCCCTTCACGAACGAGTAGTTCGCAAAGGCCACCGTGGTGTAATCGTTCACCTGCAGCGTGCCGCCTTCATGGCGCACACCACCACTGATCGTGACCGGACCCTGTGTGTAGGAAGTCTGCACAAAGGGCGCCTTGCTGGTGTAATGCATCGGGGGCACCCAGGTGCGCCCCGTGAGCGCGAGCAGCTGCTGGGCCGTTTCCTTCATGTAGTCGAAGCCCGGAGTCAGCTCGAAGCCCGTGATCCCGAAGAGGTCTTTGCCGGACCAGGAACTGCGCACGCCCTTCTTCTGGGAATTGATTTCGGACTGGTCGACGCCCACGCCCAGCGGGGCCAGGATCGGATCCGCCTTGTCGGGGGCGACGACCTCCGGGACGAACCGCATGGCCTGACTGGCCTTGTAAGCCTGGACATTCAGCGAGCCGCCGAACAGGGCGTCGTTTTTATAGGCCAGCGCATACTGGCTGAAATCATTGAACGCGGCTCTCCCACCCGGCGGCACGCCGCGGATGGCAGAATCCGTGAGACCCGCTGCGCGGTTGCCGAGGAGCGGAACATAATGCGCCATACCTTCGAGGCGGAATTGGCTGACCGTCAGCGTGACGCGCTGCGCGTTATTTTCGCCAAAAGTATGCCCGGCCTTGATGAACAGGTTCTTGGACTGCGTATCGCTGTCGGAACCGCTCGCACCCAGGCCCTGCAGCCGGCCGTCGGCATCGTAAGGCATGCCGCGCTTTTCAAAGGCCGCGCCAAAGATCAAATCATTGGGCCCGGCCTTGTGGCTGTAGTTCAGGCCGACCCGGTAGCCATAGCTGTCGCTGTAACCCTGGCCGAAGAACTTGGTGCGCAGGGTGGCCTCACTGCCATCCACGGTCGGGCTCTTGGAAATATAATTGATGATACCGCCGGCGGCACCGATGCCTTCCGCGGCCGAGGGGCCGTTAATCACTTCGATCTGCGACACGATGTCCATATCGGTGAAGGTCGCGTTGCGGCTGCCTTCGCGCAGCGGGGTGGTCTGGGAGATGCCGTCGAACAGGCGGAGAGCGACGCGACCGCGCAAGGTCTCGCCGGTGTTCTGCATCTGCTGGGTCGCGGGCGCATAACCGGGCACGGTGCGGGCGAGCACGGCGGTCAGATCATCCGAGAGCAGCTGCGCATTGTTGATTTCATCCGGGGAGATCAGGGTGATGGCACCGGGAATCTGGTCGATCGACTTGGGCGAACGATAGCCCGTGGTCACGGTCAGCTTTTCCAGTTTGACCGTGTCGGTGTTCTTATCGTCATCCTTGGCGGCGGCGGTGGTTTGGGCACGGCCGCTGATGGCGCAAGAAGCAAGCAGCAGCGCGGCAAGCAGCGCAGCGGCGGAGGGAGGACGGGCGAGGTATTTTTTCATTGGGGCAGGTGTTAAGCAAACGTTTGCACTTACAGTGAGATTACGGTGGGTAAAGACGGGGCAGTGAACGGGCACGGCTCAGCCGCGCCCGGCGGGGCGTTGGAGAGTCAGGAGGTGTTTCCGGCGGAGCGGCAACAGGGGTGGCTAGGTTGACGGACGGGGGTCGGCGGGGTGGCCGGCAAAAGGGGTAAGCAAACGTTTGCACGACGAACATTTTGTTTTTAACCCTCGTGTCAACTTTTTTGTCATCCTACCTTTTCCGCCTCTCGCATGCGCCCCCTCATGAATTTCCCTTCCCCTGCGCAAGTAAGACTCGACGGCCCGCTCGGCCGCGCCCTGGCCCTCAGCCAGACCGCCCACCTCGCCCGCTTCATCCAGGACCAAGATAGTCCGCCGATCGCCCTCTTTTGTCCCAAGCACACGGCGCATAACCACGAGGGTGATTGGTATGGCGAGCATGCCGGCAAGTGGCTGTGCGCCGCCGCGCAAGCCGTGGAGCGCACCAGCGAATCCGGGCTGGCGTCCAGCTTGCGCCGCGTCGCCGACTATCTTGTGAGCGTGCAGGAGGCTGACGGTTATCTCGGCACCTATGCTCCCGCCCGGCGTTTCATGTGCCGGCAGGTGGCGGGCCCACGCACCTGGGATGGCGCCCCCGGCCAGCGCACCTGGGATATCTGGGTCCACAGTTACCTCATCCTCGGCTTGCTCGCGGCCGGGCGGGTTCTTGCCCAACCCGGTTATGTCGCCGCCGCGCGGAAGATCGGCGACCTTTGCTGGCAGACACTGACCGAGGGGAAAATCGCCATCACTTCGCTCGGGAATCACCACGGCCTCTCCGCCACCGTCCTGCTGGACCCCGCGGTGGAGCTCTACCTGGTGACCCGCGTGCCGCGTTACCTGGAACTCGCCCAGCTCATCCTGCAACAGGCGAACGCCGCGCCCGCGCTCGAGCTGCTGCCCCAGCTGCTGGCCGGCACCGACGCCGCCTACATTGCGACGGGCAAGGCCTACCAGCTCTCTTGGAATCTGGTCGGGCTGGCCAAGCTGCACCAGGCAACCGGCGAAGCCCGCTACCTGCAGGCCGTGCAACTGGCCTGGGAGAGCATCCGCCAACATCACCTGACCCTCGGTGGCGGTCCGTGGGGCGGCGTTGCCCACCGCTCGCGCGAGGTCTTCAATCCCCCGCAGGTCTTCAGCCCCTACGGCTACGTGGAAACCTGTTCCACCTTCTCCTGGATCCAGCTGAACCGCGAGCTCCTCGCCCTGACCGGCGAGGCCCGGTATGCCGACGAGATCGAGAAGTCCGCCTACAATGACCTGCTCGGCGCGCAGGCTCCGGAGGGCGACAACTGGTGTTATTATTCACTTCCGAACGGCAAGCGCGTGTTCACGACCTATTGGCGCTGCTGCAAATCGAGCGGCCCGTGGGCCCTCGAGGAACTGCCCCCGGTCGCCTACGGCGTGACCGGCGAAGGCAACCTCACCATCAACCTCTACGGCCCCGGCCGGGCCACCCTGACCACGGCGCCGGCCGGCGCCGTCCAGCTCGAGCAAGTCACGCGCTATCCCTTCGAAGGTGACATCCGGATCACCGTGCAACCGGAGCGCGCCGCGAAATTCACGATCCAGCTGCGCATTCCCAGCTGGGCGGAGCAGGCGGAGATTCAAGTCAACGGCACGGCCGTCACGGTCCCCGCCCTGCCCAACACCTACGCGAGCCTCGAACGAATCTGGCAGCCGGGCGATGTCATCATGCTGCAACTGCCGATGCCACCCCGCCTGCACCGGCAAGTGAATCGCAACCTCCAGGAATCGCGCGCGCCGGACGGCTCGGCGGTCAGCCAGGAAGTGCTGCACTTCGACTACGCGGCGATCACGCGCGGACCGTTGGTTTACTCCACCGGCCTGATCGACGGCTTCAAGCGTGAGGAGACCATCCGTCTGCCCGCCGGGTCCGGCCCGGATCTGCTTGAGGTGTCGGCACCCGCGGCCGGGAGCGAGGCGCCAGCGGTGCGGCTGAACCTCGGCTATCGTGCGCCGCTCGTCTTCTCGCCCTACTTCGAGGCCGGCGGTCGCGCCGACGGCACCTGGCGCCTCACCTGGCTCAACGTCGCGCCGGTCTAGCCGGGCAGGTCCATCCGTCACTGCGTCGCCGGGCGCACCAGCACGTAGATCGCACCCCACAAGGGTTGGTCGGAGGCATCGAGCAGCTGGCCCTCGATGCGGTGCCGCTCACCCTGCTGCATCGGGATCACGAAGCGCGCATGTGTGGTGTCGGTCGCCGTCCGAAGCGTGCAAACCTTGTCATCGAGCAGGAGGCGCGCGCCCGTGACCGGTCTCGCCGGCACATTCCGGAAGGACTCATTCAGGTGGGTGCCGGATTCCGGTGGAAACAAATAGAGCGAGATCTCATACTCTCCGGTCGCCGCGGCCTCAATGTCCCAATGCCCGAATTTGGGTGTCGCCCCGGGCTTCAGCTCCGCCCACTCCCCGCAATAGGGCCCGGCCCAGTCGGCAGCCGACAACACGGTAGGGTTTTCAGCCGGCGAGCCGACCTGAATGAAATTGGGGCGACCCATCACCGCCTTGGTCGGCCCCAGCCAGAATTCGTAGTGTTCGCGCAACACCTTGACGATGTCCGGCCGCTGGGACGCGATGTTCATTTCCTGTCCAGGATCGGTGGCGAGGTCGTAGAGCTCGGTGCCCTTCACGAGTCGCCACCGGCCCCACAGGACCGTGCTGTTCCACTCCTTGAACTCGGCGCCGAACTGCACCACGAGCTTGCGCCGGTCAAAGGCTTCGCTCCGGCCCGCGAAGAGCGGAACCAGGCTGCTGCCATCAAAGGTGACGGGGCTCTCAGGCTTGAGCCGGCACAGCTCGATGAGGGTTGGCAGCAGATCGGTGCCGTGCGTCAGCGTGGGGATGTCGCGCGGCGGCCCGGCAATACCGGCCGGCCAGCGCATGAAAAACGGCACCCGATGCCCGCCCTCGTAGAGCGACCCCTTGCGCCCTCGCATGCCCGCAGAATAAAACCCGGTGCGCTCGACGGTTCCGTTGTCGGACATGTAGACCAGGAGCGTGTTTCGCGTCAGGCCCTGCGCATCGAGGTAGTCCAATAGCCGGCCGACATTCTCATCGAGCTCCGCGGTCATGCCGTAATACGCCGCGAGCGTGGGTGGCAGGTCCTTGTAGGGTTTCACATACCGGGAGTCGACGTAGAACGGCTCGTGCGATGCGGTGGTGGCGAGATAGACGAAGAAGGGCTTGGTCTGCCGCCCCATCCAGGCCATGGCCTCGTTGAAGAACACGTCCGTGTTGTAGCCCTTGAACTCAACCAGGGTGTTGTTGCGCCAGTAATGATCGTCACGGGTGTCGTTGAGCCAGTAATCAGCCAGCGAGCTGATGCCGAAACCATTGCCATGGATCGAGAGATCGAATCCGCGGTCCTGCGGGCGGAACGGGTAATTGTCCCCCAGGTGCCATTTGCCGAAGTGTGCGGTGGCGTAGCCGCTCCCGCGGAATATCTCCGGCATCAGCGGCAGCTCGCGCCGCATGATGGAGCGCCCGTACGCCACGTCCGTGGCGCCGTTGCGGTACGCGTCCACGCCCGTCATCAGCTCGCCACGGCTCGGGCTGCACATGGGCGCCACATGGTGATCGATGAAGCGCACGCTCTGCGCCCGCAAACGGTCGAGATTCGGCGTGCGCAACCGCGGGTTGCCATGGGCCCCGAGATCCCCGTAACCGAGGTCGTCCGCGAGCAGGAAGATCACGTTGGGCTGCTCATCAACGGCCGCCCTCGCGACCGGAGCAAGAAACACTGCCACCACGAGGCCGGCGCAGGTCAACCAAGGGGCTTGGGCGATCGGCCGCATCTCCCTTTTCAGCGAGTGGAGTTCTTTCTCTGCAGGAAACCGTTCAACTCGGTGCGGGTCGGCATGGCGAAGGCGGCGCCGGGCTTGGTGATCGACAGCGCCGCCACGGCGGTGCCGAGACGGGCCGCCGCGATGACCTCTCCCTTGTAACGGACCAACCCCGCGGCGAAACCACCGCAAAACGCGTCGCCCGCGCCGGTCGTGTCCACGACGCGCATGCCCCGGTGGGCCGGGATGAAATGATGCCCGCTCCGCTCCGAGATGAAGCAGCCCCGGCGGCCGAGGGTCACGATGAGCGTCGGCACGCCGAACTGGCGGCACAAGGCGTGCAGCGCCTCGCGCGGCATGGCCTGCAGCGCCCGTTCATCGAAGCCGCGCCGGCGCGCCCCCGGCAAGGCCCGGACCAGCGCCACAAATTCGCTCTCATTCGGAATCAAGATGTCGACATGCCGCAGCAGGGCCGGCGCAAAATCCGTCCGCATGGGCGCCGGGTTCAGGATGGTCGTCACGCCCTCCGACCGCGCGACGCGGAGCACCTGCGCCGTGGTCGCGAGGTTTGATTCCAATTGGGTCACCACCACGCGGGCCTTGGCCAGCAGCGACCGCGGCACATCGGCCGGAGCCAGCGCGGCGTTGGCGCCCGGCTCGATCACAATCTGGTTCTGGCCCTCACGGTTGATCAGGATCACTGCGGTGCCCGTGGAGTGGTCCGCCTTGAGCGCGAGCTGGCAGCCGATTTTTTCGCGCCGGTAGAAAGCTGCCACCTGGCCGGCAAACCCATCCCGGCCCATGGCGCCAACGAAAACCGTTTTCACCCCGGTCCGGCCGCACGCGATGGCCTGGTTGGAGCCCTTGCCGCCCTGCCCGCTGGCCAGCCGGGCCATGATCGTCTCCCCCGCGCGGGGAAAATCTGCGCAGGCAAAGGTCAGGTCCTGCATGATGCTGCCGACGACGACGACCTGGGGTGAAGAAGACATGGAAAGCAGAAGTAAGGCTGCGCGGGGGCCGGGGGCTTGCGCGAGGCGGGGCTAACAGGGGTGTAACATCATGCAAACGTTTGCATGTGCGCGGCGTCAAGCGAAACCTTTTTTGGGACTGCTCAGCAGGACTTCCGGATGATCAGCTCGGGCATGAGCTTGAGGCTCGTGGCCGGACGCTTGGCATCCTCGATGCGCTTCAGCAGCAGCTCGGCCGCATACTTGCCCACTTCATAAGCGGGTTGGCGCACGACCGTGAGCGGCGGATTGAACACGCTCGACAGCGGCAACTCGTCAAAGCCCACGATCGCGATCTGCTTCGGGATCTTCAGGCCGCGCGCCGCGATGGCCTCGAGCGCGCCCGCCGTCATCAGGCCGTTGCAAGCAAAGAGCGCCGTGGGCGGATCGGCGAGCGAGAGAAGTTCGTGCGCCAGGGTCTGTCCGCTCTCCTGCTTGAAGTCGCCGAAGCGGATCAGCTCCGCCTTGATCGGCAGCCCGGCCTGGTTGTGGGCGTCCTTGTAGCCGCGGAGCCGCTCGCGACCGGTCGAGGAATCTGCGGGCCCGCCGATCAGGCCGATGCGCTTGTGCCCCTGGGCGATGATGTGTTCCACCGCCTTCAGGGCGCCGGTGTGGTTGTCCACCTCCACCTTGTCGAGATTCCCGCTGGAGAGACTGCGGTCGACGCAAACCACCGGGATGCCGTTGCGCACCACCTGCAGCACCGCGGGATCATTCTCATGGATCGGCGGCAGGATGATTCCGTCCACCGACTCCGACTGCAGCACATCCAGATAGAAGCGCTCCTTGGCCTCGTCCTCATCGTAATTGCAGAGCAGCAGGGCGAAATTGTTCTTATAGGCCACGTCCTCGACCCCGCGCGCCAGGTCGGCGAAAAAACTGTTCTGGATGTTCGGGATGATGAGGCCCAGCAGGTGGCTGCTGCCCTCCTGGGTGCGCAGCCGGCGCGCGACCCGGTTAGGCTTGTAACCCAGTTCCCGCATGGCCTTGAGCACCCGCGCCTGGGTTTCGGCGCCGATCTTGCCCGTCTGGTTGATCGTGCGCGAGACCGTCGAGATGTTCACCTTCGCCCGGCGGGCCACATCGATCAGGCTGGCGGGTTTTTTCATGGGTGGGGCGGAAGGCGGCAGCGGGTTCCGGGGGCGGAAGCGTCAAGGTGCGTGCAACGCCGGCCGCAGGCAAGGCACGAATTGGATAGACACGCCCGTTCTGGTAGGCAAACGTTTGCACAGCTTCACCCCTTCCGCTTGGTTCCCCGTCCGGTTACTTTAGTCATGCCTTCTTCTGGAAACCCGATCATCCTGCCCGGCGTTACCTCACCCTACGCATGAGCAAGCCCACCCGCGCACCCTCCACTCGCATCGCCGAGTTCCAGCTCTCGCAGGCCCGCAACGGCCCGCACCTCCCGCTGCCGGTGAGCATGCCCGGATGGCCTTTCCAGACGATCGGTCAGTGGAAGCAGGATGTGAATGCCGTGGCCGCAGCCTGGCGGCGGGATTTCCGCGAATGGCGCGCCGAACACCTGATCCGCATGGGTTACAATGGCGCGAACTACGCGCGGCCCGAGTTCCGGTGGACGCAGCGAAACTTCGTCCATGCCCAGATGATGGTTGAGGACCGGTTTTTCTACGACCCGGTGAAGCGCCGCTACACGGTCGACCGTTATCTCGACGATTTGGAGCGGCGCTACGGCGGCATCGACAGCGTCCTGATTTGGTATGTCTACCCGAACATCGGCATCGACGACCGCAACCAGTTCGACCTGGCGGCCGACCTGCCCGGCGGCCTGGCCGGCCTCAAGCGCGCGGTCGCGGCTTTCCACCGCCGCGGAGTGAAGGTCTTCATTCCCACGAAGCCGTGGGACAGTGGCACCCGGCCCCAAGGCATGCCGGACTGGGAGGCGATTGCGCGCCTGGCCAAGGCGATCGGCGCCGACGGAGTCAACGGCGACACCTACAGCGGGGTGCCGCGCGCGTTCTTCGACGCGGCGGAGAAGCTGCGGCATCCCCTCGTCTTCGAACCCGAGGCCGTGCCGCTCTCCGACGAGGCCCTCGCTTGGAACCTGCAGAGCTGGGGCAAGCTTCTGCCCGACCAGGTCGTCCTGCCGGTGAGCAAGATGAAGTGGCTCGAACCACGCCACATGTCGAACACCGAGAACCGCTGGGGCCGCGACCGCACCAACGATTTTCACTACATCTTCTTCAACGGCTCCGGCTACAACTCGTGGGAGAACATCTGGGGCGTGTGGAACCAGTTCACGCCGCGCGATGCCGCCGTCCTCCGCCGCATCGCGCATCTCTACCGGCGTTTCCCGGACCTCGTGGTCAGCCGGGACTGGGAGCCCTACGCGCACACCTGCCAGCCCAACGTCTTCGCCTCGATGTTCCCGGCCAAGGCAATGACGCTGTGGACCGTCGTCAACCGCAACGAATACGACATCACCGGCGATCAACTGCAGGTCGCCCACCGGGAAGGCCACCGCTACTACGATGCCTGGCATGGGGCCGAACTGAAGGCCCTGGTGAAGGATGGCGCCGCCACCCTCGCCTTTCCCCTGGAACGCCGCGGCTTCGGCGCCGTGCTGGCCGTGGAACGCGGCGCCAAGGTCAAGGACCTCGCCGCCTTCCTGCGCGAGCGCCGCGCCCTCACCCACACGCCCCTGCAGCGCCTTTCCGCCGGGTGGAAATTCCTCCCGCAGCAGATGATGCCGATCAAGCCCACCCGCCGCCGCGCCCGGCCCCCGGCCGGCATGGTCACCGTCCCCGCCGGCACCTACGACTTCCACTGCACGGGCGTCGAGATCGAGGGCTTCACCTGGCCCGGCCATGACGTGCA
>JANYAM010000005.1 GCA_025361365.1 Opitutus sp.
CAGCTTCGCCACCATCGCCGGATTACCCGCGGCGTATTGGATGCGCTTCGCTTTGAGCGTGAACTCCGTCATCGGGAACGGCGGGTTCTCGAGGTAGTGAATCGCGACGCCGGCTTCCTGCAGCAGCGCGCAGGCGGCGGCGATGTCCCACACCTTGTTGTTGTGGTCCACTACCCCGTCGAGCAGGCCGATGGCCGCATAGGCCAGGTGCAGCGTGCTGCTGCCGAGGCCGCGGATCTTGAAATTCTCGATGAGCTTCTTGCCCTCCATCGCGTAGACTTTCTCCACCGGCGAGTGAAAGCCGACCAAACTGTGGCCATTCGGGGCGTCGCTCCGCGCCGCGGCGCGCTTCTCGCCGTCCCAGACGCCACGCCCGGGGCCACCCTGGATAAGGACGCGCCGCGCCATGTCGTAGATGACACCATAAACCGGCGTGCCGTTCTCGAGCAGCGCGAGCGAGATGGCGCAGTAGATGATGCCGTTGGCGTAATTGTTCGTGCCATCAATCGGGTCGCACACCCAGCAGAAGCGGGACGTCACCGGCACCGGTGTCGCCGTGGGAGTCAGCTCCTCGCTGAAAAACTGGTCGGCGGGAAACGCCTTCGTGATCGCATCCTGCAGGTGCTGCGAGATGGCAATGTCCACCGGCGTCACCTTGGTGCCGTCGTGCTTGATGACCGGCTTGGCGTGGCCGAATTCCCGGTGCATCAGCTCTGTCTCAGCCATGACGGCCTGCTTGGCGACGATGATACGTTGGTCGATCTCAGAGGACATTTAACCACGAAGAACACGAAGCGCACGAAGACCAAGACAAAGTTTTCCAAAACTTCGTGAGCTTCGTGTTCTTCGTGGTTAATCCTTCAATTGATGCCCGTGGCGGACCGCGCCCGCCACGCCCTTGGCGTTCAGTTTATCCATGACCGCCGCCAACCGGCGCTTCTTCTCGTCGGTCTGGGTGAACATTTCCAACTGGCTGCCTTTCTCTTCGACGCTGGAAAACCGCACGCTGACCAGCCGCAAAGGCCGGCGCTGCGTCCACGCCACTTTCAGCAAAGATTGCACCAGTGGATAAAACGGCGCCTCCAGGTCGGTGGCCTCGGTCAGGCTCCGGCCGGCCGTGCTGTTTTCCATGCCGGGATAGCGCACCTTCACCGTCATCGTCTTGACGCGCTTCCCGTCGCCCCGGATGGTCGGCATCAGTTCGTCGATCATCCGCTTGGCGATGCGCTCGATCTCGGCAAAGTCGCTGATGTCCTCGCCGAAGGTCTCCTGCACCGAATAGGACTTGGCGTCCTCGTGGTCGATGTGCACCGGCCGGTCGTCCTCGCCGCGAGCCGTCCGCAACATTTCCTCCCAGCCGCTGCCGAAGTGGTTCTTCAGGTCACGCTCGCTCAGCGTGAGCACATCGCTGACGAGCTTGATGCCGGCGGCCGCCAGCCGTTCCTCGCTCTTCTTGCCGACGCCGGGAATGACGCTGATCTTCATCGGCGCCAGGAACGCCGCTTCCTCCCCCGGTGGCACGATGGTGAAGCCGCGCGGTTTGCGGGCCTTGCTGGCGATAGCCGACACGAGCTTGTTGCTCGCAATGCCGAAGGAAGTCGGGATCTGCAGGTCGTCCCAGATGCGCTGCTGCAGGGCGCGCACGCGGCGCTCGATCTCAGGCAACGTCTTGAAACCGCAGGGGCCGATGTCGAGATAGCCCTCGTCCACGGAATTGCGCTGCACGATGGGCGTGAGGGTTTCGCACAGGTCGAACATCTCGCGCGACTTCTTGCTGTAGATGCCGGCGGTGTGGGGGAGCAGGATCAGGTCGGGACAGACCTTCAGCGCCAGCTTGGTGGGCATCGGCGTGTAGACCCCGCAGGCCCGCGCCTCATAGCTGGCCGAGGAGATGATGCCCCGCTCGCGGCCGCCCACGGCGCACTTGGTGCCGCGCAACTCCGGCTTCATCGACAGCTCGCACGACACGAAGAACGCGTCGGCGTCGAGGTGAACGATCGTAGGCAAAGCCGGGGTCGTGACGATGGTGGGGAGGGCGGCGGACACGCGCCACGGATGGCACGGATGCTCACGGATATCAAGGTAGGGCGAGTCGTCCCCGCCGAGCCGCGGCTCATCCTGAGGATTCGCCCTACCCGCTTAAAATCTGAGCTGCGCGAAGCGAAGGTGACCCTTGATATCATCCCCGGCGTGCCGCGCCACGAGTTCGCCCAAGACTTCCGGATCCACCGTAGTGGAGGCTACGACCATTTCCTTGCTGTTGACGACGGCCACGCAGATGTCGATCGGCGCGTCCTCGTCCAAGTCCTTCTGGATATAGACCAGCACGGTTTCCTTGTTATCGGAGACGCCGACCAGGCGGACCCAGCCGCGCTTTTGCATGGCGCGGTCGGTCTCAACGAACAATTGCTCCTGGGACCAATTGGCGGCGCCCGCCGAGCTGCGCTCGTAGACCCCGACGCTCGCGTGCCGGACGGCGCGCAGGGCCAGCCGGGCGTCGGCCACGTCCTTGTCATGGACAAAGCGCAGCCCCTGCCCGATCGCACCCAGTGTGGTCCGGCCGATGCTCATCTGGACCTTGGTGTGCCAGTTGGCGTCGGTGGCCGCCATGACGTGCTGGCGCAGCACCCGCACGTCACTGTCCAAGGTCAGGTAGCTGAGTGCCACGGCGCCGAGCACCAGGAAGGGCGTGAGGCAGATGCCGACACCGAGCAGCACCCACCGCCAGACCTGGCGGCGGGGGGCGGGAGCGGACGGGGCGGGGTTCATGGTATTGGGGAGAGACCTGAAACTTGAAACCTGAGACCTGAGGATGGCTTTAAGCGCGTCGCTCGGATGTTCGGGAATTCAGGTTTCAGCTCTCAGGTTTCTGAATTGGTTAGACTTCCTTCGCCTTCTTCTTGGCGTCCATCTTCGTGTGAATCTTGCGCAGGGGCTCGATGTCGAACTTGTCGGCGATCGTCGCGAGCTGGTCGGCGTTGATGTTGCCGACGATGTTCACGAAAACGGCCTCACCATTGCGGTCGATCACGGTGACGACCAGGCCGTCAATGGACTCCTCGCCGTGCTGCTTGACGTGGATGTCGACGTTGTCGCCGCCGGCCCCTTCGCGCACGGTGACCATTTTGGTCCAGCCCTGCGTCTCCAGCTTGCGGCGGACGCCCTCGATCTGCTCGGTGGTGGCGGCGCGGTTGGAGTCGTCGAGGCCGACGACATTGACGCGGATGCTCTTGAGGCCGCGGATGAGCTCGGCGGTTTCGGGCTCCTGCTTGGCCGCGATGCGGGCGGCGAACTTGAGCAGGGCCGGGGAAAGATTGACCTCGACGAACTTACCCTTGGCGGAGGGCATCAGCTGGCCGATGTCGATGGCGCCGGTTTCAACCTCGGCGGCGGAAGCAAACGTGGTCAAAGCCAGCGACAGGGTCGCGGCGACGAAGGCGGAACGGATCAGGTTTTTCATGGCGGATTGGGTTGGGGAGAACGTGACGACTCCCCTAGTACACCGCGACCGGACCGAAAGTTGCAGGCAGCTGTGCGCGCCGCCTTGCCACCGGCGCGATCCGCCTCCAAGTGATTGCCCTTCACCGCGCCCGCATGTCCCGCCTCGCTTTCACCGTCGAACAGGAATCCCCCGGCTCCCAAGCCCGCGCCGCCCGCTTCCAAACCCTCCACGGCGAGGTGCGCACCCCGGTCTTCATGCCCGTGGGCACCCAGGCGACGGTCAAGAACATGACCGTCGACGGCCTGAAGGCCATCGGGGCCCAGGTGCTGCTCGCCAACACCTACCACCTGCTGCTCCGGCCGGGTCCCGCGGTATTCCGGAAGTTCGGCGGCATCCACCGGTTCATGCACTGGGACCGGCCCGTGCTCACTGATTCGGGCGGTTTCCAGATTTTTTCCCTGCCCGAGTCCCGCGTCATGACCGAGGCCGGCGCACGCTTCCGCAGCTATGTGGACGGCGAACTCCATTTCCTCTCCCCCGAGTCGAGCATCGACATGCAACGGGCGATCGGCAGCGACATCATGATGGTGCTCGACCAATGCATCGCGTCCACGGCGCCGCTGGCCGAGGCCGAGGCGGCCATGCACCTCACCCACCGTTGGGCGGAACGTTCCCTCCGCGCGCGCGGCGATTCGCCGGCGGCGCTCTTTGGCATCGTGCAGGGCGCTTGCCACCGTGACTTGCGACTCCTCAGCGCCGACTATCTCCGCGCCCTGCCCTTCGACGGCCTGGCCATCGGCGGCCTGGCGGTCGGCGAGACGCACGAGCAACGCTATGAGTTCACCGGGCTCACCACCGCCGAGCTGCCCAAGGACCGGCCCCGCTACCTGATGGGCGTGGGCACGCCGATCGACATCCTCGAGTCCGTGCATCGCGGCGTGGACATGTTCGACTGCATCATCCCCACGCAGCTCGCGCAGCGTGGCACGGCCTTTTCGTCCCACGGCCGTCTCCACATCCGCCGCGCCGTCTACAAGTTCTCCGAGGCCCCGCTGGACGCCGCCTGCTCCTGCTCCACCTGCCGGGATTATTCGCGCGCCTACCTGCACCACCTCATCAAGTCCGATGAGGTCCTCGGCTGGCAGCTGCTCTCCATCCACAACCTCGCCTTCTACCAGAAGCTCATGGCGGAGATCCGGGCCACCATCCTCGACGGCACCTTCGTGAGCTACTACGAGCGCCAGCGGGTGGCGCTCGTGCTCGAGGACCAGGCCAATCCCTCCGTTCGTCCCGCCCCGGCGAAATCCCAGACCGTTCCCCGACGCGGCGACTACGAGATCCTGACCGCCCCGCAGGGGTTTTCGAGCATCCGTCAGGTCAGCTCCGGCGAGGTCATGCATTCCGTCTCGGCTCCCGAGGACGAGGCGAACCGGCTCTATATCGAGCAATCGCAGCTCGCCCGCCGCCTGCAGCGACGCACGCCCGAGGACACCCAACCGCTCGTCGTCTGGGATGTCGGTCTCGGCGCTGCATCCAACGCCATGGCCGCGATTCACCGCGCCGAGAAGGAAATTGCCAGCGCCGGACCGGCCGCCCTGCGGCCGCTGCATCTCATCAGCTTCGAGCGCGACCTCGATCCCCTCATCCTCGCCGCGCGCCATGCGTCGCATTTTCCCCACCTTCGCCATGGGGCGCCGCACGGCCTGCTCAACAAGGGCCGCTGGGGCCATGCCTCGGGACTCATCGACTGGCAGCTACTCCGCGGCGATTTCCTCGAGCATCTCGAGGCCGCCCCCGCACCCGATCTGATTTATTTCGATCCGTTCTCCAGCAAGACCGACACCGCGCTCTGGCACACCGACGTCTTTGCGCGGATTCACCGGCACTGCCAGGCTGGGTCGGCGGAGCTTTATACCTATGCGGCCGGCACGGCAGTGCGCGTCGCCCTGTTGCTCGCCGGTTTCTACGTCGCGGAAGGCGTCGGCACGGGGCCCAAGGCCACGACCACGGTTGCCTTCACCCGCCGGGATGGCCTCGGGGCGGAGCCGGGTGCGCCCCGGCTCCTGAGCGGCGACTGGCTCGCGCGTTGGCGGCGCAGCGACTCAAAATTTCCCGCCGGACTCGACGCGGTCCAGCAGGCCGCGGTGGAGCAGCGCATCGAGCGCCATCCCCAGTTCTCCGCCCTCTGAAATGAGTGGGAGGGGCTTTATGCCCCGATGGACTAGCCGCTCCGCGGGCTCCGTCGGGGCATAAAGCCCCTCCCACTTACCTCCTCGCTGACGCCTATCGGAAGATCTCGCCGTGACTCGGGTCGCCCGGCACATCGAGCACCTGGATCTGGTTGACGGTCTTGAAGTGCGCGTGGTCGGCGAAGGCCCAGACCAGCTTGCCCGTCGCATCCAGTTCGAAGAATTGCGGCTGTTCCCCGATATGGCCGTGTCCAAGATAATTGCAGTAGATCGTGCTGCCGCCGGGCAGGCGCTGGAAGCCCGTCATCAGCCGCAGCGGATTGCCGGGCAGATCATTCTCACCCAGTTCCCAGACCACCTTGAGATCGGCGTCGAGTTCCTGGACCTTGTGTCCCTCGCCGAGCGCGAGCAGCAGGTGGCCGTTGGGCAGGCGCAACGCCATGTGCACGTCGCCCGGCACGGGAATGCGGCGCAGCGTTTTGCCGTCGCCGGCGAGCTCCTCAACCACGTGCTCGCCCTTGCGTGAAACGAAATAGTGCCCGTCCATCGTCTTGCGCACGCCGCGGAACTGGTCGTGCACCTTCACCGTGGCCGGCGGCGGCGTCAGCTTGATCTCCTTCGCGATGTTGCCCATCCGGTCGACCTCGATGAGCCGGCACGGGCCGTTCTCCACGATCAGGACGTTGCCGTCGGGGAGCGGCTGGCAGGAATGCACCTCGGTGTCTGGCGCCGCCGTGTATTCCCAGATGGTCCGCCCCTCCCGGGTTTTCTCCATCGCGCCGTGGGTGTGGCAGAACAACAGGTGCCCGTCGCGCAGCACCCAGCAGTCCTGCGGATGCTGGCAGGCGAACTCCCACTCAATTTTACCGTCAGCGGAAACAACGGCCACTTTGTTGCCGGCGGAATCGGTGCAGAAAAACGGATGCGCCGCAAAGGCCGGGGACAACCCAGCCAGCAAGAATCCTGACCAAACAAAAAAGCGTTTGCTCATGGGGAACGTGGGGTTGAATGGCAGCCTGTGCCCTGCCCCGTCCGCGACAACATCAGGAAATTCTTCCAGTCCTAAAACTGTAGGAAGGGCTTTACGCCCCCATTCTCTCGCCGAGCATACCATCCCATCGGGGCATAAAGCCCCTCCTACAGCTGAACCAAGCGCCTTTGTCTTTACTCCAACGCCTTCCCCGTCAGCGACCGCGGCGTCTTCACCAAACCTTCCACCGGCCCGGCATACACGACCTCGCCGCCGTCCGGCCCGCCGCCCGGACCGAGGTCGATGACCCAGTCGGCCAGCCGGATGACGTCGAGGTTATGCTCGATGACGACCAGCGTGTTGCCGGCATCGCGCAACTTGAAGAGCAGGTCCATCAAGCGCTGGATGTCGGTCCAGTGCAGGCCTGTGGTCGGTTCGTCGAGAATGTAGAGCGTGGTGCCCTGCTCGCGCTTGCTGAGCTCGAGCGAGAGCTTGATGCGCTGGGCCTCGCCACCGGACAGCGTCGTGGCCGACTGACCCAGCTGCAGGTAACCGAGGCCGACCGCGTCGAGCGTCGCCAGCTTCTCCATGATGCGCGGCACCAAACGGAACAGCGTCATCGCCTCCGCCACCGTCATCGCCAGCACGTCGGCGATGCTCTTGCCATGGAAGCGCACCTCCAGCGTCTCGCGGTTGAAGCGCCGGCCGTCGCAGCTCGGGCATGGGGCGTAGGCGTCAGCCATGAACTGCATGTCCAACTTGATCTGGCCGTCGCCCTGGCAGCGCTCGCAGCGGCCGCCGCGGACATTGAAGCTGAAACGGTTCGCCTTGTAGCCGCGCACCTTGGCCAGCGGCAGCTTCGCAAAGAGATCGCGCAACAGGTCGAGCAGGCCGACATAGCTCGCCGGGTTGGAGCGCGGGCTGCGACCGATGGGCTCCTGGTCCACCACCACGGCTTTTTCAAAGTGCTCGAGCCCGGTCAGGCCGCGATGGCGGCCGGGCAGCATCTTCGCGCCGTTGAGCTTCCGCGCGGCGGCGGTGGCGAGAATATCGTTCACGAGGGAACTCTTGCCGGAGCCGGACACGCCCGTGACGCATGTCAATAGGCCGACGGGAAACTTCGCCTCGACGTTCTTCAGGTTGTGCTCCGTCGCGCCCTTGACCGTCAGCCAGCGATCGTCGGGCGGCTTGGTCTTGCCGTCCTTCACGACGCCGAGCTGGCCGGCCAGATAGGCTCCGGTGCGCGAGGCCGACGCGGGCAGCTTCGCGCAATCCGCCGGAGAACCTTGGAAAAGAATCTGCCCGCCCTCGGTGCCCGCGCCGGGTCCGAGTTCGATCAACTCGTCGGCGATGCGGATCGTGTCGGCATCGTGCTCGACGACCAGCACCGTGTTACCACGATCGCGCAGTTCGCGCAGCGTGGCCAGCAACCTCCGGTTGTCGTGGGCGTGCAGACCGATGCTCGGCTCGTCCAGCACGTAGATGACGCCCACCAGCCCCATGCCGAGCTGCGTCGCCAGCCGGACGCGTTGCGCCTCGCCACCGGACAGCGTGGGATATTCGCGATCGAGCGTCAGGTAGCCAAGGCCGGTTTCGTTCAGGAAATGCAACCGCTGCGTCACGCCGTCTAGCACCTCGCGCACCGCGTCGGTCACCGGCAGCACGGATCGCAGGCCCGCCGCGAACTCCAGCGCGTGGCGGATATCCGATGCGGTGAACTCCGCGAAATTCTTTTCGCTCACTTTCACCGCGAGACTGCGCGGGTTGAGCCGCAGGCCGTGGCAGGTCGGACATTCGCCACTCGTCATGAAAGTCGCAAGGCGCGCGCGGTAGCCGTCGCTGCGCGATTCGCGGCGCCCGGCTTCGAGCAGCGCGATCACACCCGGGAACGGCTTGGACTCGGCTTTCTGCGTGCGCCGTATCCGGAAACTGAACAGCCGCTCGCCGGCGCCGTGCAGCAACGTGTGCCGGATTTCCGTGGGCAGATCCTGCCACGGTGTCTCGGGGTCGTAGGGCAGCTGTTCGGCGAGCTGCTTCAGGATGGAGCTGTGGCGGATGATCAGGTTCCGGCCGCCGATCCGCCAGGGCTTGATGGCGCCCTCGCGCACGGATTTCTCCGGCTTCGGCACGATCAGCTCCTCGCTGAATGTCATCTGCCGGCCGAGCCCGCCGCAGGTCTCGCAGGCGCCCTCGGCGTGGTTGAAGGAGAAATGCCGCGGCGTGAGCGGCTCGAAGACGTCGCCGCAAATGGCGCAGCTCAGGCTCTGGCTGAGGTTGATCTCGCGCCACGGCGCGTCGGGGCCCTTTTGCGCCAGCACGAGGGCGCGGTTGCCGCCCTCGCGGAAAGCCAGCTCGAGCGAGTCGGCCAGCCGGCTGCGCTGCTCGGCGGTGACCTGCACGCGGTCGATGACGATCTCGACCACCAGCTCGTCCGCGCCGTTGGGCACGAGGCGCGGTTCGTCGAGGGACTTGATTTCGCCGGCGAGGCGCACGCGCTGGAAGCCCCGCTGGCGGAGCCGCGGCAGTTCGTCGCGCAGGACGGACGGCTTAGCCGTCATCCACGGCGCGAGGATGATGGCGCGTTCGCCGGGGGCGTCGCGGAAAAGCTGGTTGAGGCAGTCGTCGAGCGAGCGTTTCTCGACGCGGCCGCCGTCCTTCGGGCAGCGCTGCTCGCCGCAGAGCGCCCAGAGCAGCCGCGCGTAATCGGCCACCTCGGTCACGGTGGCCACGGTGCTGCGGGGCGAACCGCCGCCAGTGCGCTGCTCGATGGCGAGCACGGGCGACAGGCCGTGGATGAAATCGACATCGGGCCGCTTGAGTTGCTCGAGGACCTGGCGCGCCGAGGCGGAGAGGCTCTCCATGTATTTGCGGTAGCCCTCGGCGTAGATCGTGTCGAAGGCCAGCGACGACTTGCCCGAGCCGCTCGGCCCGGTGAGCACGACGAGTTTGCCCCGCGGGATGCGCAGCTCCAGGTTCCGGAGGTTGTGTTCCCGGGCTCCCTTGATGTGGAGATGTGACGCGGCGTCCATGACCACCCAAGGTTGCCGCTTTAGGGCGGGCGTCAAAAGGCTAATGCGAAAAGAAAGCCGCTGCCTGACTGCGGTTTAGCACTTGAAGTTGCCGGGGAAACCCAGCTTCATGGCCGCCAGTAAATCCCCAAGCCACCGGGCTTGTTCCCTACCCCACTAACCCCGCCTCTTGTGAGGCGTATTGCGCCATCCGTCTATGAACCTACGCAAAGCCATCCCCCGTTGTCTGCGTCTTCCGCTCGCTGCCAGCCTGATCCTCGCTCTCGGCATCGCGCCCACCGCCCGGGCGTTCCTCTTTGAGCTCGGCGAGGCCAAGGGCAGCTTCGACACGACCATCTCGGTCGGCAGCCTCTACCGCCTGAACGATCCGGACCCGGCCTTCTACGGCCTCACCAACGGCGGCCTCCAACGGTCGGTCAACTCCGACGACGGCGACCTGAACTACCGCCACGGCTTCAATTCCTTTCTGGTGAAAGCCAACCACGACCTGCTCATCAAATACCAGCAGGCCGGCCTGTTCGTGCGGGGTTTCTATTTCAACGACTTCATGAACTCCAACGGCGTCCGCCCGCATCTCGCGCTGAGCGACGAGGCCCAGAAGGTCGTCGGTTCAGGCGCTGAGCTGCTCGACGCCTACGTCTACTTCAACGAGAACATCAGCGGCATGCCGGTAAGCTTCCGCGTCGGCCGCCAGGTCCTGAGTTGGGGCGAGAGCACTTTCATCCCCAACGGCGTCAACTCCATCAATCCGGTCGACGTCGGCAAGCTCCGCACCCCCGGCTCCGAGCTCAAGGAGGCGCTGCGGCCCCTCATGATGGCGTCCGGTTCGATCAACTTCACCGAGTCGCTCAGCGCCGAGGCCTTCTACCTCTTCGGCTGGGAGCGCACCCGCATCGACCCGCCCGGCACCTATTTCAGCACGAATGACTTCGTGGGCAAGGGCGGCCGGAAGATCTACCTCGGCTTCGGGGCCATCAACGACACTTCCGGCCTGGGCGCCATCCCTCGCGGCACGGACCGCGAGCCCGGCTCCAGCGGCCAGTATGGTGTCAACCTCAAGTGGCTCGCCCACGGGCTCAAAGACACGGAGTTCGGCCTTTACTACATGACTTACCACAGCCGGCTCCCGGTCATCTCGGCCACGACGCCGACCGAGGGCATCGTCGTTACCAATATCACCGGCAACACCGCCGCTGCCCTGCAGGGCAACGCCGCCTTCCTCGGCGCGCTGGTGCCATCCGCCGCAGCGGCCGGCTTACCCACGAGCACCGCCCTCACGGTCCTGATCGGCGCCTCCCTCGGCGATCCGACCGCCACCGCGACGCTCAACGCTTTCCCGGCGCTCCAGCCGTTACTGCCGACCGTCGCCGGCGTCAGCGGCCAGTTCTCCCAGCTCGAACTGCTCACGCGGGCCGCCACCGGCCGCTATATCATCGAGTTCCCGTCGGACATCCACCTCTGGGGCGCCAGCTTCAACACCAGCGTCAAGGGCATCGCGATCCAGGGCGAGCTCAGTTACCGCAACAACCAGCCGCTCCAGGTGGATGACGTCGAGCTGCTCTTCGCCGCGCTCTCCCCGCTCAGCTCGCGCTTCGCCCCCAACAACCAGCTCGGGGCCTTCGCGCTCAACACCTACGTCCCGGGCTTCCGCCGGGTGAAGGTGACCACCGGCCAGATGACCGCGACCAAGGTGACCCGCGGCTTCTTTGGCGCCGACCAGAGCACCTTCATCGGCGAGGCCGGCTTCGTGAACGCCGACCTGCCCGACAAGAGCACCCTGCGCTTCGACGGCCCCGGCACCTTCGTCGGCGGCAACCTCAACTACATGAATCTGTCCGGCAGCAACGCCTCCGGCGTCCAGCCGGCCTCCGAGCCGGCCTCGGCCTTCGCCGACAGCTTCTCCTGGGGTTACCAGCTGGTGGGCCGCCTCGACTACAACAACGCCTTCAAGGGCGTGAACGTCTCCCCACTCCTCGTCTTCTCGCACGACGTCGGCGGCAACACGCCGCTGCCGATGGGCAACTTCATCCACGGTCGCAAGTCCCTCACAATCGGCGCGGACTTCACCTTCCAGAACGCGTGGGCCGTCGAGCTCCGCTACGTGAGCTTCTTCGGTGGCGGCCGCTACAACCTGATCGCTGACCGCGATTATATCTCCTGCAACCTGAAGTATTCGTTCTAACCCGACGCCACCCCACTATATGAAAACGAAAATTCTTCTGCTCTCCGTCATCTGTCTTCTGACTTCCGTCCTCGGCGCCCGGGCCGGCATCTCCGCCGCCGACGCCAGCCGCCTCGGCAACGACCTCACGCCGCTCGGCGGCGAAAAGGCCGGCAATGCCGACGGCTCCATCCCCGCGTGGGACGGCGGCATCACCAAGGCCCCCGCTGGCTACACCCCGGGCATGCACCATCCTGATCCGTTCGCCGGCGACACGGTGAAGTTCACCATCACCGCCGCCAACGCGGACCAGTATGCCGGCAAGCTCAGCGCCGGTCACCTCGCGCTACTCAAGGCCTACCCGGATTACGTGATGCCGGTCTACACGACCCACCGCAGCGCCTCGAACCCGCAGCGCATCTACGACGCCACCAAGCAGTATGCCACCACCGCGTCCCTCACCGAGGGCGGGAACGGCATCACTGGCGCCGTCATCGGCACGCCGTTCCCCATCCCGCAGAACGGCCTCGAGGTCATCTGGAATCACCTCACCCGCTACCGCGGCGTCGCGGCCAGCCGCCACATCAGCCAGGCGGCCCCGCAGCGCAACGGCAGCTACACCCTCGTGGATTTCGACGACGAGTTCCTCTTCAACTACGTCCGCGACGGCATCCAGGAGAAGGACCTCGACAACATCCTCATCTACTTCAAACAGGCCGTCACGGCGCCCGCCCGCCTCGCCGGCTCCATCCTCATCGTGCACGAGACGATGGACCAGGTGAAGGAGCCCCGCACCGCCTGGCTTTACAACACCGGTCAGCGCCGGGTCCGCCGCGCGCCGAATGTGGCCTACGACAATCCCGGCACGGCCGCCGACAACATGCGCACGTCGGACCAGTTTGACATGTTCAACGGCGCGCCCGACCGCTACGACTGGAAGCTCGTCGGCAAAAAGGAAATGTTCGTCCCCTACAATTCCTACAAGCTCCACAGCGACTCGCTCAAATACAGTGACATCCTGAAGCCGCTCCACATCAACCAGGACCTCACCCGCTACGAACTCCACCGCGTGTGGGTTGTGGATGCCACCCTCAAGGCCGGCACCAACCACGTCTACAGCCGGCGCACCTTCTACTTCGATGAGGACAGCTGGCAGATCCTCGCCGTCGACCAATACGACAGTCGCGGCCAGCTCTGGCGTGTCTCCGAGGCCCACTGCATCAACTACTATGATGCCCAGACCTTCTGGAGCACGCTGGAGGTTCACACCGACCTGCTGGCCGGCCGTTACCTCGCCATCGGCTTGGACAACGAGACCAAGATGTATGACTTCACCCTGGTGCGCACCCCGGCGGATTACACCCCGGCCACCCTGCGCCAGGAAGGCGTCCGCTGATCAAGTTTAAGCCCAAGGGCGGCCCTCACCCGGCCGCCCTTTTTCTTGTGTGTCATTCGACACCCAGCGAAAAATCACTCATGCCGAGCCAGTCGAATCCTGTAGCGGCGGTCTATGACCGCCGTTCCCATTCGCCGGCGGTCACAGACCGCCGCTACAGGGTATGGCTTCTTCTCTGCCTCACTCTCACCGTCACTCTCAGTCCGGCCTCCGCCGCCGAGACCTCGGAGCTGGCTCCGCTGGCTTCCAAGTCCCTCCTCCTCGCCGTCGCCCGCGCCGGAGACCGGCTAGTCGCCGTGGGTGATCGCGGGCATGTGCTGCTCTCGAGCGACCAAGGCCGCAGCTGGACGCAGAGCCTCACTCCGACCCGCGCCCTCCTGACCAGCGTCTCCTTCGCCGATGCCCAGCACGGCTGGGCTGTGGGCCATGATGGTGTCATCCTCGCCACGAGCGACGGCGGGGCGACCTGGACGCGACAGGACAATGGCAAGGATCTCGAGACCGTCTATCTCTCCGTGCTTTTCCGCGACGCAACCCACGGGTTTGCCGCCGGCGCCTACGGCAAGTTTGTCGCCACGGTGGACGGCGGGAAAACCTGGACCGCCGCCAAGCCCTCGCCCGATGAGGTGCACTACAACCGCCTCACCGCGGGCCTCGATGGCTATCTCTATCTGGCCGGTGAAGGCGGCCTGCTGCTGGTGTCAAATGATGGTGGCAAGCAGTGGATCAAGTCCGAGGTGCCTTATGAAGGCTCACTCTTCGGCGCACTGCCCATCGAGAACGGCCGGGTAATCGTCTACGGCCTGCGCGGCCACATCCTGCGCTCGGAGGACCGTGGCGCCAACTGGACGCAGGCAAACAGCGCGGTGTTGATCCTCATCATGGGCGGCGTGCGGCTGCCCGCCGGCCCGATCGTGCTCGCCGGCCAGGGCGGCAATTTCTTCGTGAGCCGCGACGGCGGCCGCTTGTTCAGTCCCTGGAAACCGGCCGATTTCGGCACCAGCATCGCTGACGTCATTGACGCCGGCGATGGCACCCTGCTCACCGTCGGCGAGGCCGGCGCGGTTCGCGTCACCCTGCCATGAGATCCACGATGATCCCTGCCTTAAGGTGGAACGCGTTGCCCTCAACGCGTTCGAGCGGCTTGAGGGCAAGCCGCTCCACCGCGATTATCCCATGATCGCCCGTCTCGAGGAACTCGTCTTCCGGCACCGCCCGGTCACCCTCGCGATCTTCGTGCTGATCACCGGCGTGCTCGGGTTCTTCGCGGCGCGCACGCGGATCGACGCCAGCTTCGACAAGCAGCTGCCGACCGGGCACGAATACATCGAGACCTTCAAGAAGCACCGCACCCAGTTCGGTGGCGCCAACCGCGTGGTCATCGCCCTCGTGGCGAAGCAGGGCGACATCTTCACGTCGGAATTCTTCAAGACCCTCAAGGCCGTCACGGACGAGACCTACTACCTGCCCGGCGTCGACCGGGCCCAGGTCACCTCCATCTACACGCCGAATGTCCGCTACATTGAGGTTATCGAGGACGGCTTGGCGGGCGGCAATGTCATCCCGGCGGATTTTGCCCCCGACGCGGCCGGCCTGGAGAAAGTCCGCCAGAACGTCATCAAGTCCGGCCGCGTCGGCATGCTCGTGGCCAACGATTTCACCGGCGCCGCCGTCATCGCCTCGTTGCTCGAGGTCGATCCGTCCACCGGCCAGAAGCTCGATTACGCCCAGGTCGCGGCAGCGTTGGAGAAAAACATCCGCGCCAAATACCAGAGCGACCAGATCAGCATTCACATCATCGGTTTCGCCAAGGTCATCGGCGACATCACCGACGGCGCCAAGGGTGTGCTGGTATTCTTCGGCATCGCGCTCGTGATCTCCGCGGTGCTGCTTTTCTATTTCTCCCAGTCGCTGATGCTCACGGTGCTGCCGCTGCTGACCTCCTTCTGCGCCGTCATCTGGCAGTTCGGCATCCTCAACCTGCTCGGCTTCGGCATCGATCCGCTCTCGATCCTTGTGCCGTTCCTGGTGTTCGCCATCGCGCTGAGCCACGCCACGCAGATGCTGCGGTCCTTCCGCTATGAGATCAACATGGGCAAGGACGAACTCGCCGCGGCCCGCGCCTCGTTCAGCAATCTCTTCGTCCCCGGCTGCGTCGCGATCCTGACCGGTACCGTCGGCTTCAGCACCATCTACCTGGTGACCGTCCCAACCATCCAGGAGCTCGCCATCACCGCCAGCCTCGGCGTGTTCCTGATCATCTTCACCGACCGCTTTCTGCTGCCGGTGCTCATCTCCTACCTCCGGGTGACCCCGGAATTCCGGAAGCGCGTCAACTTCCGGCGCTTTGCCCTGCAGCCCTACTGGCGCCGCCTGGTGAACTTCACCACCGGCCCGCGCAGCTCCATCGTCATAATCGTCATCTCGGCCATCCTCCTCGTCTACGGCTGGGTCGAGTCGCACGAGGTCAAGATCGGCGACCTCTACGCCGGCGTGCCCGAGTTGCGCCAGGATTCCCGCTATAATAAGGACAGCGCGGTCATCACGCGCGAGTTCAGCATCGGCGTCGACGTCATCACTGTGCTCGTGGAGACTGTGCCCAACGCTGTGATCGACCACGACATCATGGCGCTGGTGGATCAGTTCGGCTGGCACATGCGCAACGTCGAGGGCGTGCAATCCACTCTCTCGCTGGCCGACCTGGCGAAAACCATCAATGCAGGTTGGAACGAAGGCAGCCTCAAGTGGCGCGTCATCGCCCGCAACCCCGCCGCGCTGGCCCAATCCGTGTCGCCGGTCGAGACAGCCAGCGGCCTGCTCAACAACGATGGCAGCGTCATCCCGGTGATGATCTATCTCAAGGACCACAAGGCCGAGACCATCAAGCGCGTCGTCGCCGCCGTGAAGGAATTCCGCGCGATCCACGACACCGGCCGGTCCAAGTTCAAGCTGGCCACGGGCAACGTCGGCGTCATGGCCGCCACCAACGAGGTCGTGGCCGCCGCGCAGACGCCGATGGTCATGTGGGTTTACGCCGCCGTCATCGTGCTCTGCCTGCTCTCCTTCCGCTCCTGGCGCGGCGCGGTGTGCGTCATCGCGCCGCTGATCGTCGTCTCCTATCTCGGCTACGCGATGAAGTATCACCTGCACATCGGCTTGAAAACCTCGACGCTGCCGGTGATCGCCCTCGGCGTCGGCATCGGCGTGGACTATGGCATCTACCTCTTCTCCGCCATCCGCGAGCGGCTGCGGAACGGCGACACCTTCGAGGACGCGCTCTGCTTCGCTTTCGCCACCATGGGCACCTCGGTGATGTTCACCGGCAGCGCGCTGGCGGCGGGCGTCGGCACGTGGGCATTCTCGGCCCTGAAGTTCCAGGCCGATATGGGCATCCTGCTGAGCTTCCTGTTTTTCTTCAACATGCTCGGCGCGATGCTGCTCATGCCCGCGCTCGGCCGCTGGCTCTTTCGCGACAAGCTCGCCTGCCGATTCAAGCCGACGACGAAACCTTAAGCGGTAGGGTCGCCGCTCGCCGGCGGACCTTCCAAGGCCAACGCGGTCCGGCGACTAGCGCCGACCCTACATTAAGAACTTAATGCCCAGCCTCGACGCCCCCGCTGGCCGTGAACGTGAACGACACATCCAGCTTGGTCTCGACCTTGGTCCGGCGTCCTACCCGCTGGTAGGTGAAATCGCCGGACTGTTTATCGTGAATCTTTGTGCCTTCTTGTGGCTAAAATCCCGGGTGCATTGATCCGGCTCCAAATCCAGCCGGGTTGATCGGTGCAATCCGGGGTTAAAAAAACCGGCCGCCTTTCCACCATCACCGGGCTTGCCGCCTGTTCCGTCCTCTGTTCTCTGTCATCCGTCCTCCGATGTCCGCCGACTCCACTCCGCTCCTCTCGCCCGCTCAGCGCAAGCTCGTCGGCTTCGCCATCGGGTTCGCGGCGTTCTGCACCATCGGCTGGTTGCTCTACGTGATGCTGGCCGGCGTCGCCGGTTTCATCGGCGCCTTCTCCGGCGTCATCTGGCCGCTGGCGGTCGCGGGCATCCTGGCGCTGCTGATGCGCCCGGTGGTCACGTTCTTCGAGCACCGGTTGAAGCTCTCGCGGCCCGTCGCCGTCGTCCTGCTCTATCTGGTCTTCCTGCTGCTGGTCGCCGGCCTGCTGGTCACCTTCCTCCCGGCGCTGATCTCCCAACTCCTCGAGTTCATCGCCTACCTGCCGACCCTCTGGCAGAAGACCGTCGCGTGGAGCGAGCAGCATTTCCCGGAGTGGCTGGCGATCATCCGGCCCTATCTCGACAACCCCACGGTCAAGGCCGCGCTCGACAGCGTGACCCACCAGGCGCAGAATCTGCTCGGCAATGTCGCCCCCACGCTCCTGTCGGCCGGCGCGGGTGTCTTCGGGTTGTTCGGCTTCGCGGCGTCGGTCGCGGTCATTCCCGTCTACCTGTTCTTCTTCCTGCTCTCGAACAACGACCCGACGCACGCCCTGCCCGAGCACCTGCCGTTTCTTAAGAAGGAGCATCGGGACGATGTAGTGTTCCTCGTCCGCGAGTTCCTCGGCATCCTGGTGGCCTTCTTCCGCGGCCAGCTGCTCATCGGCCTGATCATGGGCGTCCTCTTCGCGACCGGCTTCTCGGTTGCCGGCCTCAAGTTTGGCCTGGCGATCGGCCTGCTCACCGGCCTGCTCAATGTCGTGCCCTACCTCGGCAGCATCCTCGGCCTGAGCGTGGCCCTGCCCCTGGCCTATTTGCAGCCGGACGGCGGCGGGCTGGCCCTGGTGTGCATCTGCGTGGCGGTCTTTGCTGCGGTGCAATTGCTCGACGGCTGGTTGCTCACCCCGCGCATCATGGGCAAGCAGACCGGCCTCCATCCGGTGGCCATCATCATGGCCGTGTTTTTCTGGGGCAAGGCACTCGGCGGCATCCTCGGCATGATGCTGGCCGTGCCGCTTACGGCGTTCTTCGTGACGGCCTGGCGCTTCGTCCGGCGCAAATATTTCGCCGCTTAGCAGGGTTAACTCGGAAATCTAGCCACAAAGGAACGCAAAGAGCACAAAGACAGTTCATCCAGCTCTTCTTTGCGATCTATGTGTTCTTTCGTGGCTAAACTTCATATTAACCGCTGACTCCTGACACAGGGTTGTCAGCAGAAGCCGGCCGCGGCTTTGACTTCACTCGTCTTGCCTCCTTGCTGGAGGCTTCATGCCGTGGGAGGTCAAATTCAAGCAAGGCGTCAACCTGCCGCAGATCGGCTGGTGGCTGGACGCCCAGAAATCCCAGGCGCGCTCCTTTGTTTCCCACGCGCACTCCGACCACATCGCGGCACACCGGGAGATCCTCGCCACGCGCGAGACCGCCAGCCTCATGCGGCTGCGGGTCGGCGGGAAGCGCCAGGAGAACATCCTGAAGTTCGGCGAGCCCTGGACCGCGGACTTCGGCTGCGAGGTGAAGCTCTACCCGGCGGGCCACATCCTCGGCTCCGCCATGTTTCACGCGACCACGGAGCACGGCAGCCTGCTCTATACCGGCGACTTCAAACTCCGCCCGAGCCCCGGCGCCGAAACCTGCGTCGTGCCGCGCGCCGATGTGTTGATCATGGAAACAACTTTCGGCCTGCCCCGCTATGTGTTTCCGCCACAGGAGAAGATCGAGGCGGATATCGTCGCCTTCTGCCGGCAGGCGCTGGCGGACCAGGTGACACCCGTGCTCTATGCCTACAGCCTCGGCAAGACCCAGGAACTGCTGCAAATCGTCGGCGGCGCCGGCCTGCCGGTGATGTTGCACCAGAACAGCCACCAGATGACGAAGCGCTATTCCGAGCTGGGCATGAAGCTCCCACCCTATGCGCTGCTCGATCCCAAGGCTTACGCCGGCCACGTCGTCATCGCCCCGCCGATGATGAACCACCTCGAGCCGCTGACGTGGGTTCACCCGAAGCGCACCGCGGTCGCCACCGGGTGGGCCATGGACCAAGGCGCCATCTACCGGAACAAGTGCGATGCCGCCTTCCCCTTGTCCGATCACGCCGATTTTCCGGACCTGCTGGCGCTCGTGGACCGGGTCCGGCCGAAAGTCGTCTACACGTTGCACGGCTTCGCCAAGGAGTTCGCGGCCACCCTGCGGGCCCGCGGCACCGAGGCCTGGGCCATCGGGCAGCAGAACCAAATGGACCTGACGCTGGGGTGAGAGTTAATGGTGGCGTGCGCGCCACCATTAACTCGACGCCGGCCGCACTTTCTCTCATTCGTGCTGTCGCTCTCCCCGTGAAACTCTCCTGGTCCCTCCTCCTCTGCCTACCGGCGCTCGCCGGCGCTGCGCCGTTCACCGCCTTCCATGACGGTGAAACCTTCACCTATAAGGTCGGCTTCGCCATCTTCGGCCATGCGGGCGACCTCGTCATCACCGCCCGCGACCAGCAGCGGGACGGTGCGGCGGTGGTAAGCGTCACCACCGACACCAAGTCGCACGGCATCGTGCGCGGGTTCTACGCCTTCGACAACAAGGCCGAGGTCGTGATCAACAAGGCCAGCGGCCAGATGCTGCTGGTCAAGGAGAGCGGCGGCACCAAGGACCGCCCCACAGACACCGAGACGGTTTTCAACTACCAGACCCGGATCGCCTCGCACATCGACCACATCCGCACGGGCCGCTCGGCCGAGATACCCATTCCGGCGGGCGAGCCGGTCGACCTCCTTAGTGCGCTCGTGCAGACCCGCGACTGGCACCTCAAGCCCGGCGAGAAGCGCGATCTGCTCGTGCAGTTCGGCCCCGACTTCTACCCGATCAGCATCCGGGCCGAAGGCTACGAGGAGGTGTATACGCCGCGTGGCACCTACAAGACACTCGTGCTGGTGCCACGCATGGAGAAGGACCCCCAGGGCGTTTTCAAGAAGGGCGGCGAAATCAAGGTGTGGATTTCCCAAGACGCCGCCAACCTGCCGGTGAAGATGCAGCTCAAGTTGAACTACGGCACCGCGACCTTGATGCTGACTGACTACAAGAGCGCCGCCCCGGCCGTCGCCACGAAATGAAGCTTTAGCGGCGCCCGATGGGCGCCGTCCGGCGGCCACAGACCGCCACTACATTTCGAGCCAGAATCGCCACGGCTTCCGGGACCACACGGGCCCGGCGTAATCCACGCCGATGCGCGCGCTGACTCGCAACGCCCGGCGCGGCACCTTGAAGCCGTCATCCTCGATCCACAAGCCCGACGCCCGGGTGGCGGCGGCGCCATTCAACGCGCGGCCAATTTGCAGCCGCTTGGTCAGGCGGCCGGGACCACTGATGCTCTCGACGCCCCGGATCAACACGGCGGCCGGATAATCCGCCGGCCCCGTGACCAAGTTCAGCATCTCGTGCATGCCGTAGCAGAGGTAGACATACCAGACGCCGCCCGGGCCATACATCACCTCGGTGCGTTTGGTGCGGCCCTTCGCCGCATGGCACGCGAGATCCTTTTCCCCGTCATACGCCTCAACCTCCGTGATCCGATGCCGGGTGACCGTGCCGTCGGCATGGCGCCGGGCGAGCAGCTTGCCCACCAGGCCGCGCGCCAGCGCCACGGTCCGCTTGGCCTGCACAGATTTCGCTTTCACGGTGGCCGGCATGGTCTGATATCTGCGAACGAACCGCCTGAACGCAACTCCCGCCCAACCAGTTCCGCTGTCCGGTTGTATCTTGTTGCTGGGCATAGAGGAGCCCGCTTACACCCCGTTCATCGATACCGTCGACGCCAGGAGGAATGCCCACGCACCGGGCGGGGTGCGGGGCTTGAATTTTTCCCTCAACTATCCCTTGGTGGAGCCGCCGGATGGGGATTCCCGCTGTGGCTGAAAATAAAGCCTTGATTACCCTCCACCGACTCCCCTTATTTCGCCCCTTTGAACTTATGAAAGCCACTATCAAAACACAGGGGAAGCAGTTCTCGGTCAGCGAGGGCGATATCCTTATCGTGGACCGCTATCCCAAGACGGAAGCCGGTTCCACGGTCGAAATCAACGAAGTCCTCGCCGCGGGCGAAGGCGACAATTTCAAGGTCGGCACCCCCTTCCTCACCGGCGCCTCAGTCAAGGCCAAGGTCCTCGAGAACAAGCGCGGCAAGAAGGTCATCGTTTTCAAGATGCGCAAGCGCAAGGGCTCGAAGCGCAAGCGGGGCCACCGCCAGGAACTCTCCGTCATCAAGATCGAGTCGATCACCGCTTAAGGCACACCCGTCATGGCACATAAAACAGGTCAGAAATCCTCCAGCAACGGCCGCGACAGCGCTTCCAAGCGCCTTGGCGTCAAAATTTTTGGCGGCCAGAAGGTCCTCGCCGGCGGCATCATCATCCGCCAGCGCGGCTCCAAGCACCACGCCGGCAAGGGCGTCGGCACCGGCCGCGATTGGACGCTCTTCGCGCTCCGCGACGGTACCGTCGAGTTCGACAAGGCCCACCGCAAGGTGAACGTAGTCTGAGGCAATCTTCGCCTCGTCATTCCAAGCGCACCTTCCGGTGCGCTTTTTTATTCGTAGGGTCGCCGCTCGCCGGCGGACCGCGCCCGGCGAAAGGTCCGGCGACTAGCGCCAACCCTACAACCCAAACCTTGCGCGCTGCCGCGCTTAGGCCTTTCCTCTTCCCCGTGTCCGACCGCCTCTCCGAACTCCAACGCCAGCGCGAAATCGCCCAGGAGCAGCTCGCCTGGCTGGACCGCGAGATCGCCCGGGAATCCGGCCAGGCGCCGTCTGCTCCAGCTTCGGTCCCCGCGCCGCCCGCCGCTCCCGTGGTGTCGCCGCCCAAGGAAATGTCCGCGGCCGCGGCCCGCGCTGCCGACGACATCATCGCCCAGTATCAAACGCCGCCAGGCAGCACGACGAAGGACGTCAAACGCGGCTGCTACGCCTATTTCTTCGTGGCGCTGGGCACCGTGCTGCTAACCGTCGGGGTAATTTATCTGTTCTATCTCCGCCGGAAGTAGTCGTGGAGGGCTGCCGCTTGCCGGCAGGCCACGGTCCGGCGACGAGCGCCGACCCTACAGCGTGACGCGCCAGCGGCCGTTGCTCCAGGACTCCCAGACGGCCTCGGTGAACTGCATATATTTCACGCCGGTCGCAAAATCCGTCAACCGGACCGGCTTCCCGTCACGGATGCTGTCGATGAAATCCGCCTCGACGCGCCAGGCCCCGCGCTTCTCCGGGGCGATCGCTACCGGCTTTTCCGCCTCGCCGCGCAGACGGAGCCAAAGCTCGCCCTTCGCGAGGTCCAGCCGCAGGCCGGCCTTGCTGCCATTAAGCCGGATCTCCGCGCGCGGTGCGGAGGTCTCCACGCCGCTGAAATGCGCCACCAACCGCGCCCCGGTGGGCTGCCAATTGACGGCCCAAGGCGTGTTGGTGTTCGCCGCGGTCGTGGCCGGGTCGTAGCTGCCCAGGACCGTCACGCTTTCAGGAATCGTCGTCGCTTGCGGCATATCTTCCTCGTCTTTTCTTTCTTTGGAGAAAATCGCCGCGTCGGCCACCAGTGAGGTGACGCCCCGGCCCAGCCAGCGCAGAACCATTTCGTAATAAATGCCGAGATAGAGGGTGTTTTTGCCGCTCAGGGTCAGATTCTGCCGCCAGTTCAGCGGCAACGAGCTGTCCGCCAGCCCGTCGGTCGTCGCCGTCAGGACAACTTCCCGCAGCGTGCCGAGCGTGCCGGCCTGGAGCAAATCGATGATCGTGGCATCAAAGGGCAGCGACATCGGCGCCGGCACGATCTGCGCCACCAGCTTCGGCTGCTGCCGGGACTCCGCCAGCATCAGCTCGGCCTCGGCCAGGTTACGGGCCATCCGTGCCTCGGTCAGCACGTGCTTGCCGGCGCGCAACGCCGCCACCGTCAGCTTGCCGTGCAGGTTCGGCCAAGTGCCGATGCAAATGGCGTCGATGTCGGGGGACTCGATGATCTCCTTCCAATTGTCCGTGACCTTGGGGATGCCGAATTCCTTGGCGACCTTTTCGCCGGAGGCCAGCGTCCGGTTGCACACCGCCGCCACCGTGACACCGGGGATGGCCTGGAAACCGGGAATGTGCCGCGTCCGCGTGTTGCCCCCGGCGCCGATGACTCCGATGCGGACGGGCTGGCTCATGAGGCGGGTTGCTCGGGCGCCGCCGCCTGCTCGAGCGACATCTGCTGCTCCTCGGTCTCGTCGAGGCCCATGTCGGCGTCGCCGGCCGCGCGCGGGTTGTTCGAGGTCTGGAGCCACGCGTCGATCTGCCGCGGCGAGAGCACGTCGGAAGACGGCAGCTCGTCGAGGGATTTGATGCCGACAAATTCGAGGAAACCGTCGGTCGTGCCGTATTGGATCGGCCGGCCTGGCAAGTCGGCGCGCCCGACGATGTAGACGAGATCGCGCTCGAGCAATTTGCTGAGGCCGGCCTCGGCGGACACGCCGCGGATCTGCTCGATCTCGGCGCGCGTCACCGGCTGGCGGTAGGCGATCACGGCCATGGTCTCGAGGGACGACGGGCTCAGCTTGACCGGTGGCGGCTCATTGCGCAGCAGGCGCACCCAGCGGGCGAAGCGCGGATGCGTGACCAGGCGCCAGCCGTTGTGCCCCTCGACCAGCACGATCTCGCTAGCTGCGGCCTGCAACTCCAGTGAGATCGAATCGATGGCCTCACGGATCTGCACGGTCGTGACCAGGGCCGGCACGTCGCGGTAGAATTCATCGTCCTCGACCGGCGCGGGCAACACGGGCTCCTCCGGCTCGGCGGGAGCCGGGGCGGCTGCTTCGGGGTTGTCTCCCTGCTCCCCGCTCCCTGCTCCCTGCTCGACCAGCGGCAGCGTGGTCGCCTGCTCGTGGAAACGGCTGACCGCCGTCTGGATATCCTTCACCGAAAGCGGGCCGTTCGAGGCGAACAGCATCACTTTCAAGACACGTTTGAGATCAAAGGCCATGCGTTAAGCCCTTAGTGATTGAGTGCCCGCCCCGCCCTAGCAATCCCGAAAAATCCTACCCTGCGTTTAGGCCATTTTTCGGGCTAGCTCCCACCCCATTCTATAGCTACTTCTAATCATCTATGACCTGGGACCGCTTCAAGTCGCTCTATTATACCCACCCGAAGCTCGGCCTGTCGCTCGACGTCAGCCGCATGCCTTTTCCGGATGATTTCCTGGGCTCGATGGAGCCCAAGCTCAAGCAGGCCTTGACCGACATGGCCGCCCTCGAGGCCGGCGCCATCGCCAACCCCGACGAGAAACGCATGGTCGGCCACTACTGGCTGCGCGCGCCCGAGCTCGCCCCGACCGTGGAGCTGCGCACCGCCATCACCTCGACGCTCGACGCCATCAAGGACTTCACCACCAAGGTGCACAAAGGCACCCTCACCGCGCCGGGCGGCGCCAAGTTCAAGGAAGTCCTCGTTATCGGCATCGGCGGCTCCGCCCTCGGGCCGCAGTTCGTCAGCCACGCGCTGGGCCGGCTCAAGGGCAACCGCGACAAGATGGGCATCTCCTTTTTCGACAACACCGACCCGGACGGCATCGACTACGTCCTGAAGACGCTCGGCAACCGCCTGAAGCAGACGTTGGTCATCGTCATCTCGAAATCCGGCGGCACCGCCGAGACGCGCAACGGCATGCTCGAGGCGCAGGTGGCCTTCAAGGCCGCCGGGCTCGACTTCGCGAAACATTTCGTCGCCGTCACCGGCGAGGGCTCGAAGCTCGACCTGGTCGCCGTCAAGGAAGGCTGGCTCGCCCGTTTCCCGATGTGGGACTGGGTCGGTGGCCGCACCTCGGAGCTCTGCGTGGTGGGCTTGCTGCCCGCCGCACTGCAGGGCATCAAGATCGACCAGATGCTCGCCGGCGCCGCCGCGATGGACGCCGTCACCCGCAAGAAATCCTATCGCGACAACCCCGCGGCGCTGCTGGCGCTCATGTGGTATTGGGCCACCGACGGCCGCGGCACGAAGGACATGGTCGTCCTCCCCTACAAGGACCGCCTGCTGCTTTTCTCGCGCTACCTGCAGCAGCTCGTCATGGAGTCGCTCGGCAAGGAAACCGACCTCGCCGGCCACGTGGTCAACCAGGGCATCGCCGTCTACGGCAACAAAGGCTCGACCGACCAGCACGCCTACGTGCAGCAGCTCCGCGAGGGCGTGAACAATTTCTTCATCACCTTCATCGAGGTCCTGAAGGACCGCAACGCCGACACCTCGCTCGAGGTCGAGCCGGGCGTCACGAGCGGGGACTTCCTGCAAGGCTTCCTCCTCGGCACCCGTGATGCGCTCAGCGAGAAGAACCGCCATTCCATCACGATCACCGTCAACGAGGTTTCGCCGAAGACCATCGGCATGCTGATCGCACTCTATGAGCGCGCCGTGGGCCTCTACGCCTCGCTCGTCAACATCAACGCCTACCACCAGCCCGGCGTCGAGGCCGGCAAGAAGGCCGCCGGCGGCGTCATCACCCTCAAGCTCAAGATCGACGCGGCGCTCAAGGCCGCCCCGGGCACCGGCTTCACCGCCGAGTCGCTCGCGGCCAAGCTCGGTGCGCCGGACAAGACCGAACTCGTCTTCAAGGTGCTGGAGCATCTCGCGGCCAACCCGGGCAGCAAGGTGGTCAAGACCGCCCAAAAGCCCTGGTCCGACTCGACCTACGCCTGGCAGACCTGAGTCCCGGCCGGTGCGATGAAACCGGGAATCCTCATTGGCGCGCTCTCCTTCGGGCTGGCCGCCGTCGCCGTGACGCTGTTCCTCGCCCGGCGCGACAACACCGAGCTCGCCGCGCAGGTCACCCGCTTGACGCGCCAGAACGCCGGCCTGCGCTACGATCTGAAGCAGGCCAGCCAGCAGGCCACCGATGTCGGCCAGCGCGCGGTCGAACTCGATTCCCAACTCGGCACGACCAAGGCCCGCACGACGGCCACCGAGGCCAAGAGCGTCCAACTCACCCGCGAGCTTACGGAGACCAAGAGCCGGCTCACCGAGCGCGAGCAGCGCGAAGCCACGCTCATGGCCGAGTTGGCCGAGCTGCGGCAGAAAGTCGCCACCGGCAGCCGCCCCGACGAGCCCGCCGTGCTGCCCACGCTCATGCTGGCCGCCAGCCCTACGCCGCCTCCGGCTCCGGCGGTCGATGTCAGTCCCTACCGGCAACGCATCGCTCAACTGGAAGAACAGCTGACACAGCTCTTGACCCGCGCCCTGGCTGAGCCGGCGGCCCCCGCCGAGCCTGAGCCCGCCCCGGCACCGGCCCCGGTGCAACACCAGGTCGTCCGGGTGGGAGCGGCCAGCACATTCGTGGTCGTGGACTACGGCGCGGAACAGGGCGCCCGGCCGCAGGCCATTATCCGTTTGCAGCGCGGAACTTCCGAACTGGCGCAGGTTCAAATCAGCGATGTTCGCCCCCGTTTCTCCCTCGCCCAGGTGTTGCCCGGCACCCTGAAAGGACAGTTGCAGACCGGCGATTTAGTCGTATTCAACCCCTAAGCATGCCCTCTCCTCGCAAAGCCTTTTTCGTGTTCTTGCTGACCCTCCTGGCGCTCGCCGGCCTGACCGGCTGCGGGCCCTCCAAGCAGGACTCCTCGATTCCGTGGAGTCGCCCGGCCGACTGGGAAGGCCGCATCCCCGGCATGGGCAAGTAAGGCCGCCTCCGCGGTTCTTCCGGCGACGTCATGACCACGCCTGCCGCCAACCCTTCTCTGGTGCCCCTGCCCGGCCACCTCTACGTCGTGGCCACGCCCATCGGCAATCTCGCCGACCTGACCGATCGGGCCCGCGCCATTCTCGGCGCCGTCGACGTGGTGGCCTGTGAGGACACCCGCACCACCGGCGCCATGCTCACGCGTCTCGGCCTACACCGGGAGCTCACACCGTATCACGAGCACAACGAGACCGAGGCCGCCGAACGCCTGGCCGAACAAATCTCACTCGGCAAATCCGTCGCCGTCGTGAGCGACGCCGGCACGCCGGGTCTGAGCGATCCGGGTTTTCGCATTGTCCGCGCCTGCCGCCGCCGCGGCCTGCCGGTCGTGCCAGTGCCCGGCCCGAGCGCCCTCGTGGCTGTGCTCAGCGCCAGCGGCCTGCCGACCAACGGTTTTCTCTTCGCCGGATTCCTGCCGCCCAAGTCGACCGCGCGCATCACCTTTCTGCAGAAGCACCGCGACTTCGAGTATACGCTCGCTCTCTATGAGAGCTGCCACCGCATCGACAAGTTCGCGACGGAGATCGTCGAGGTGCTCGGCGCCGACCGCGTGATCTGCATCGCCAAGGAAGTCACCAAACTCCACGAAACCTTCCTTGTCGGTCTCGCCGGCGACGTCCTGGCCCGGTTGCAAAAGATGAGCCTCAAGGGCGAATTCGTCGTGCTGATCGCGCCGAAGGACTTCGTGCCATGAGCCCCGCGGTCGCGGTCATCGACATCGGCAGCAACTCGATCAAGGTGCTGGTCGCCGCGCGCGACAAGTCCGGTGTCGTCACCGCGCTCAAGTCGAAAACTATCGACGCACGCATCAGCGCAGGCATCAGCCAGGCCAAGCCGCTGCTCCGTGAGGAAGGCATGACCCGCGGTCTCGCCGCGATTCAGGAACTCCTGGCCGATGCCGTGCCATTTTCCCCGGCCAAGATCGTCCTCGTCGCCACCAGCGCCGTGCGCGATGCCGGCAACGGCGGTGACTTCCGCGCCCAGGTCAAGGCCGCCACCGGCCACGACATCCGGATTCTTTCCGGTGACGAGGAAGCCAATCTCATCGGCCGCGGCCTGACCTGCGATCCCGCACTCGCCGACCTGAAAGACTTCTATGTGTTCGATCTCGGCGGCGGCAGCCTGGAGTGCCTCTTCTTTCGCGACCGCCAGATCCAGCAAGCCATGAGCCTGCAACTCGGGTGCGTCCGGCTCACCGAGCGTTTCATCCAGGACCCGGCCGGTCCATTGCAGTCCCATGAAGCCCAGGCGCTCGCCCGGCATGTGCGCGACGAACTCAAGCGCAGTGCTTTTCGTTTCCCGATCATCGCCCCCGCCGCCGTCTTCGCCGGGGGCAGCATGACCACGGTGCGCGCCATCAAGGGCGCCCGGCACGGCCTGGAACTAGAGGATACGCCGCCGCTCATCGGCACCGACACGCTGAGCCAGTTGCTCGACGAAGTGGCGCCCATGAACCTGGAGGAGCGCAAAGTCATCCCGGGCCTGCCCGCCGCGCGCGCCGACGTTTTTCCCGCGGCCCTGATCACGATCGTCACAGTGGCCGACTACGCGCACATTGAGCGCTTTCACCATTCGCTCCACAATCTCCGCTGGGGCCTCGCCGCCGAGGCCCTGGCCTCCCTCGCCTAACCCTTCCTCCCATGACATCCCCCCGCCTGTTGGTTCTCATCGCCTGCGCCGCCGCTCCAATGCTTGCGGCCGACAATCCGCCGGGCTTGCTCGGCTTCCTGCCGGAGCATGCCACCGCCCAAGTCGCCCTGGAGAAAAAATTTGACGCCCAACTCAACCCGGCCGATCTCCGCGCCTGGCTGCAAGTCATGGCAGCCGAGCCCAATCACGTCGGCACCCCGCACGACAAGGCCAACGCCGAGCTGACCCTGGCGAAATTTCAGGAATGGGGCTGGGACGCGCATATCGAGGTCTTTGACGTGCTCTACCCGACACCGTTGACGCAGAAGCTTGAGCTCGTGGCGCCCGTGGCTTTCACCGCCAAGCTGCACGAGCCCGAGATTGCCGGTGACTCGACTTCCGCGAAGACCAAGGGCGCGTTGCCGCCCTATCACGCCTATGGGGCCGACGGCGATGTCACCGCGGAACTGGTCTACGTCAACCGCGGCATGCCCGACGATTACAAGGAACTGGAGACGCACGGCGTCAGCGTAAAGGGCCGTATCGTCATTGCCCGCTACGGTGGCGGCTGGCGCGGCCTCAAGCCCAAGCTCGCCTACGAGCACGGCGCCATTGGCTGCCTGATTTATTCCGACCCGGCTGACGATGGCTATGGCGCCGGCGATGTTTACCCGAAGGGCGGCTACCGCCCCGCCGACAGCGTGCAGCGCGGCTCCGTCGCCGACATGCCGGTTTATCCGGGCGATCCCCTGACCCCCGGCGTCGGCGCGACGAAGGACGCGAAGCGCCTGCCGCTTTCCGAGGCCAAGACCGTGCTCAAGATTCCGGTCATGCCGATTTCCTACGCGGACGCACAGCCGCTGCTCGCCGCCCTCGGCGGCGCCGTGGTGCCGCCGGCTTGGCGCGGCGGGCTGCCGATCACTTACCACATCGGCCCCGGTCCCGCGAAGGTCCACCTCGCCATCACCTCTGACTGGAGCCTCAAGCCCGTCTATGACGTCATCGCGACCATCAAGGGCGGCGAGCTGCCCGACGCCTGGGTGATCCGCGGCAACCACCGCGACGGTTGGGTGTTTGGCGCGTGGGATCCGCTCTCCGGTCATGTGGCGATGATGGCCGAGGCCAAGGCCATCGGTGCCCTTGTGAAGTCCGGGTGGAAGCCGAAGCGCACGCTCGTCTATTGCAGCTGGGACGGCGAGGAGCCGGGCCTGCTTGGTTCCACCGAGTGGGCCGAAACGCACGCCGATGAGCTGCAGAAGAAGGCCGTGCTTTATCTTAACTCCGACACGAACACGCGCGGCTTCCTCCAGGTCGCCGGCAGCCATGCGCTGCAGGGCTTCGTCAACCAGGTCGCCGGCAGCGTGCGCGACCCGGAGATGAAGGTCAGCGTGCTGGAACGCCTCCGCGCCAGCCTGCTCGTCGAAGGCAGCAAGGCTAGCGCCTCTGCATCCGACCGCGCCATCGCCAAGCAGTTGGCGGCCGGCCAGGAAGTGCCGATCGAGGCGCTCGGCTCGGGCTCGGACTTCACCCCGTTCCTGCAGCACCTCGGCATCGGCACCCTGAGCATCGAGTTCGGCGGCGAGGACCAGCAGGCCGGCGTCTATCATTCTATCTATGACTCGTTCGACCACTACGACCGCTTCGGCGATCCCGGCTACCATTACGGCATCGCGCTCGCGCAGACGGTCGGCCGCGTCATGCTGCGGATGGCCGATGCCGACGTGCTCCCGGTCCGGGAGACGGGCTTCAGCGACACCGTCGGCCACTACCTCGAGGAGATCCACACCCTCGCCGACAACCTGCGCGCCGGCACCGAGCAGAAGAACAAGCTCATCGACGCGAACGCCTTCATCCTCGCCTCCGACCCGACCGAGACCTACGTGCAGCCGGCCAAGGAAGGCGCCGTGCCATTCCTCAACCTGGCCGCCCTCGACAATGCCGTGCTGCGCCTGAAGCAGAGCGCCCAGGCCTGCGACGACGCCGGCGCGCAGTCCCTGGCCGCCGGTCTGCCGCTGACCGGCGCGCAACGGGCCGAGATCGAGTCGCTCCTGCAGGGCATGGAACAGTCGCTCACGGACAGCACCGGCCTGCCCGGCCGCGACTGGTTCCGTCACATGATCTACGCGCCCGGCCTGCTCACCGGTTACGGCGTGAAGACCCTGCCCGGCGTGCGCGAGGCCCTCGAGGGTCGCCGTTGGGCGGAGGCGGAGAAATATTCCGTCATCACCGGCCACACGCTGGACGCCTACAGCGACCGGCTCGACAAGCTCAGCGCCTTGCTCAAGCCCGTGCCGCCGAAGAACTGACGGATCAAGCTGTAGCGGCGCTCTATGAGCGCCGTCCGGCGGTCACAGACCGCCGCTACAGTTTCCGCAACGCCGTCAGCATCTTCTTGAAGTCGGCCGGCAGCGGCGCGTTCAGGTCCAGCGCCTTGCCGCTGACCGGGTGCGTGAACACCAGATGCTCGGCATGCAGCATCACGCGCGGCGGCGTGGGCAACTTGGGATTCTGTTTCCAGCCGTAGGTGGCGTCGCCCAGGATCGGGTGGCCAAGGGATTTGAGGTGCACGCGGATCTGGTGCGTCCGGCCGGTGTGGATGAGGCAGCGCAACAGCGCGGCCTGCGTGCTGAATTTCTTCTCCACCGTCCAATCGGTGCGCGACGGCCGGCCGCCCTCGCCCGTCGTCATCCGGTGGCGATGCACTGGATGCCGGGCGATGCTCCGGTCAATGCTGCCGCTGTCGTCCTTCGGCACGCCGGACACTAGCGCCACATACTCCTTGGTCAGCGTGCGTGAAGCAAACTGGTCCGCCAGGGCACGGTGCGCGGTGTCGTTCTTGGCTACGACGAGCAGGCCTGACGTGTCCTTGTCCAGCCGGTGCACGATCCCCGGTCGCTCCACGCCGCCGATGCCGCTGAGTTCGCCGGCGCAATGCGACAACAGCGCGTGCACCATCGTGTCCTCGCCCGTGCCGGTGCCGGGATGCACCACCATGCCGGCGGCCTTGTTGAGCACGATGAGGTGCTTGTCCTCGAAAATCACCTTGAGCGGAATGTCCACCGCCCGCAGCTCGGCCGCGACCGTCTCTGGCAAGGAGAACTCCAAGGTCTGCCCGGGCAGCACTTCCTGGCTCTGGTCGATGACCTTGCCGTCCGCCTTGACCAAGCCGGCTTCCATGGCGCGCTGGATGGCCGCGCGGCTGTGCTCGGGAAAGGCGTGGGCCAGCACTTTGTCGGCGCGTTCACGGCGGCTGCCTTCGGGAACGGTGTAGGAGCTTGCTTGCAAGCGACCAGATGTTGCAGGTCAACCCATCGCCTGCAAGCAGGCTCCTACAATAATAAGGTAGGGCGGTGACTGCGCTCACCGCCGCGGCGCGGAGCGGGGTCCGCGCCCTACCGCAAGGCCGCGTCCAGCTGGTCGAGCCAAGGTTTCTTCTGCGCAGCGGACATCAGCGCCACTTCGAAACCATTACGAGCCAGCTGAACCAGTTCCTTGCGGCTGAAGCCAGCCCGCTCGGCCAGGGCGACGTATTCGTCAGTGACCGTGTTGCCGAAACAGATGGGGTCGTCGGTGCTCACCGTCACTTTCACGCCGGCGTCGAGAAGGCGACGGATCGGATGATTGCCGAGGCTGATCCCGGGCATGAGCTTGTGATTGCTGATCGGGCACATGTCCAAGGCGATGCCGCGCCGCTTGATCTCAGCCACGACGCCCGCGTCTTCGACCGACCGCGTGCCGTGCTCAATCCGCTGCGGCTCGAGCTCGTCGAGAATGCGCCGGACAAAATCCGCCCCCATGAACTCTCCGGCGTGCGCTTTGGTGTATTTGCCAGCCCGTCTGGCCGCTTGCCAATACGGCGCGGTCCACGCTTCTACGGGCGCATCCTCGAACCCGTGCAGGTCGACGCCGGCCAGCTCATTCCAAGTGAGAGCCTCGTCCAGCACCGCCTGCATCTTCCCGCCGGCCCCGTTGTGATGGATGCCGAAGAAAACGCGCACCCCCAGTCCGGCCGGCACGGCGGCGCGGATGGCCGCCAGCACCTCGCGGCCGTTCAGCCCGAGAAACTCAATCCCGCCGGAGGCGAAACTGGTCTCCACATATTTAACGTTCTGCGCGACGTGCTTCGCGAAGATGAGCTTGGCCGCCTCGTGGTAGCGTTCCGGCGAGGTGAACCACGAGAACGCCATGTCGAGCAGCTCCTTCTCGAAATGGCCGAAGTCGCGGAACTTGAAATTATGCGCCCACGAGGCGGGCGGTTGCTTAAACTCCGGCCGGACGCGCTGGAGCAGTTCGAACGGCAGCGCCCCTTCGAGATGAAGATGGGTCTCCGTCTTCGGGAGGGATTGGACGAAATCGGGGAGAGAGGGATTGGTGGATATATTTTTGACCACGGATTACACGAATGAGCACGGATAAATGCCAAGACTCCCGGCACCTGTCATCCTGAACGAAGTGAAGGATCCAGTCATACGATGATCACGGGAGAACCGAGCGACTGGATTCTTCGCTTCGCTCAGAATGACAAGTCTACTATTTGAACCAGTGACCATCCGTGAGATCCGTGGTCAACCCTGCTTGAGCAGTTGGTCGGGATTGAGCTTTTTCAGCGCCGGCACGGTGAACAGGCCATCCTTGCGGATGAGCTTCCCGTCGAACCAGATTTCACCGCCGCCGTATTCGGGGCGCTGGATGTTGACCATGTCCCAGTGGACGGCCGACTTGTTGCCGTTGCCGCCCTCCTCGTAGGCCTGGCCGGGCGTGAAGTGGAACGAGCCGGAGATCTTCTCGTCGAACAGAATGTCGCGCATCGGCTCCTTGATGTGCGGGTTGAAGCCGATGGCGAACTCCCCGATGTAGCGCGAGCCGGCGTCGGTATCGAGAATCTCGTTCAGGCGCTTCGTGTTGTTGCTCGTGGCCTCGACGATCCAGCCCTTCTTGAAGACGAGGCGGATGTTGTCGAACGAGGTGCCGAGGTAGACCGTCGGGGCGTTGTATTGGATGACGCCCTCGACGCTGTCCTTCACCGGGCAGGAGAACACCTCGCCGTCGGGAATGTTGCGCAGGCCGCCGCACGGCACGGCGCCGATGCCCTTGATGGTGAACTTGAGGTCCGTGCCCGGGCCTTTCAGGTGGACGCGGTCGGTCTTGTTCATCAGGTCGGCCAGCGCCTTCATGCCCGGGCCGTAGCGCCGGTAGTCGAAGGTGCAGACGCGGAAATAGAAATCCTCGAAGGCCTGCGTGCTCATGCCGGCCTGCTGCGCCATGGCGGACGAGGGCCAGCGGAGCACGACCCATTTCGTCTTGTTCACGCGGTGGTCGAGCACCGGTTTCATGACCTTCGCCATCGCCTGCACCCGGTCGGCCGGCACGTCGGAGGTCTCGAAGATGTTATCCGAGCCGCGCACGGCGATGTAGGCCTGCATGTGTTTCATGCGGGCGAGCTCGACCTCGGCGGTCGTGCTGTATTGTTCGACCGTGGCACCCTTGAGCAGCTCGCGGGTGATCCGGGCCCGCTGCACGTTCACGTAAGGCAGCGCTCCGCGCTCCTGGGCGGCGCGCACGAGGGCGATCGTGAAGGCGTCGGGCACGTCGAAGGCGTCGATGAGCACGCGCTCGCCCTTCTTCAGTTCGGTGGAGAAACCGGTCAGCACCTCGGCCAGCCGGGTAAAACGGGGATCACTCATGCGGCTAAGCTCAGGGTTGTCGGGGAGGCGTTCAATCCCAAAGGCGTCGCCTGTTTGAATGTAGGGTCGTCGCTCGTCGGCAAACACGGTCCGCCGACGAGCGACGACCCTACATTCAAACAGGCGACGCC
>JANYAM010000111.1 GCA_025361365.1 Opitutus sp.
GTCGGCGAGCAGGTCCTTTTCAAACGCGAGATCCTCGGCCGTCGTCTTGCCGCGCGGCCGGGTGCCGGCGATGGGGCGGATCTCGACCTTCCGGCCGGTGAGGCGCACATGCACCTCGGGCGAGGCTCCGACCAGCGCGAAGTCGCCGGTCTCGAGCAGGAACATGTAGGGCGACGGGTTCACCGTGCGGAGGGCGCGATACAGATCGAGCGGTGACTGCTTGAATTCGCGCGAGAAACGCTGCGAGAGCACGATCTGGAAGATGTCGCCGGCGCGGATGAATTCCTTCGAGTCGTCGACCATCTTCTCGAACGCCGCTTTCGTGAAGTTGCCCGCGGGCACCTGCACGGGCCCGGTGTCGCCGAGGGCGGAGGAGGTGAGGGGACTCGGTTGGGCGAGCGCCGTCTGCATGCGCTGCAATTCGGAACAGGCGGCGTCATAGGCCGCGCCGGCATCGGCGCCGACGTGGGCGTTGACGATGAGGCGCATGGTCTGGTGGGCCCGGTCGAAGGCCAGGACCGAGTCGCACAGCATGAACCACATCATGGGCACGCTGAGCTCGTCCTGGGCGGCGAGCGGCACGGTCTTCTCGACGCTGTGGATGAATTCGTAACCGAGGTAGCCGACGGCGCCGCCGGTGAAGGGCGGCAGGCCCGGCACGGCGACGGGCTGGTATTGCGCCAGCTCGGCCTGCAGGGCGGCAAGGGGATCGGCGTCGCCAGGCTGGGCGCGGAAAATCTTGCGCGGATTACAGCCGATGAAGCTGTAGCGGGACACGTTCTCCCCGCCCTCGACCGATTCCAGCAGGAAGGCCGGCCCGGGACCGCGGAGCTTGGCGTAGGCGGAGACGGGCGTCTCCAAGTCGGCCAGCAGGTCAGTCCGCACCGGGATGACGTTGCCTTGCCTGCTCAGGCGCAGGAACTCCTCGCGCGTGGGAACGACTTGCATGGCTACTCGACGGTCACGGACTTCGCCAGGTTGCGCGGTTTGTCCACGTCGCGCTTCAGCTCCACGGCGATATAGTAGCTCAGCAATTGGACGGGCACCGTGGCGACGATTGGCAGCACGGCCTCATGGCATTCGGGAATACGGATGACCTCGTCGGCCAGGCCGGCGGGCAGGTCGCACTTGTCGGTGGCGACGGCGATGATCTTGCCCTTACGGGCCTTGATTTCCTGCATCGACGACACGACCTTGTTGAACATCTCGCCCGAAGGCACGAAGAAGACCGACGGGCACTGCTCGCTAATGAGCGCGATGGGGCCGTGCTTCATCTCGGCGGCGGGATACCCCTCTGCGTGGATGTAGGAAATCTCTTTGAGCTTGAGCGCGCCCTCCAGCGCAACGGGAAAGAGCGAGAGCCGGCCGAGGAAGAGGAAGTCGTGGTAGTGGGCGTAGCGCTTGGCGATCTCCTTGATATGAGGGGCCAGCTCAAGCGTCTTGCGCACGAGGTCGGGCACACCCTTAAGCGCCTGCACATATTCCGCGCCGTCGCTGAAACTCATGTCGCGCATGCGGCCGAGGTAGAGCGCCAGCATGGCGCCGACCAGCAGTTGCGAGGTGAACGCCTTGGTCGAGGCCACGCCGATCTCGGGGCCGACGTGCTGGTAGACGCCACCGTCCGCCTCGCGGGCGATGGACGAGCCGACGACGTTATTGATCGAGAGAACCTTATAGCCCTTGCGCCTGGCCTCGCGCATGCCCGCGAGCGTGTCGATCGTCTCGCCCGACTGGCTGACGGTGAAGAAGAGGGTGTTGTTGCCCAGCGGCATGTTCCGGTAGCGGAACTCCGAGGCATAATCGACCTCGACCGGCACGCGGGCGAAGCGCTCGATCAGGTGCTCGGCCACGAGGCAGGCGTGCCACGCACTGCCGCAGGCGAGGAAGTGGAAGCGCTCCACCTGGCGCAGGTCGACGGCGGAAATGTTCAGGCCGCCGAACTGGGCGGTGCTGCCGTCCTCGGAGAAACGGCCGCGCATGGTGTTCTCGAGCGCCGCAGGCTGCTCGAAGATCTCCTTCTCCATGAAATGCGTGTAGCCGTTGAGCTCGGACTCCTCGATCTTCCAGGTGATCCGGTCGACGACGGGCGACACGTCCTCGGCCTCGAGGGTCGTGATGGAGAAGTTCTTCGCCGTCATGTGCAGGAGCTCGCCGTCCTTGAGGTAGACGACGTTCTGCGTGCGGCTGATGATGGCGGCGACGTCGCTGGCGAGCATCAGCTCGCCGTCGCCGACGCCGAGGATGAGGGGTGAGCCCTTGCGGGCGGAGACGATCTCGGCGGGACAGTCGCCGCACATCACCGCGATGCCGTAGGTGCCCTCGACGTGGCGCAGGGACTTGCGGATAGACTCCAGGAAGCGGCTCGCGTCCTTCGCCTCCGGCTCCTTCTGATAATGGTAGGCGATCAGGTTGCAGAGGACCTCGGTGTCGGTCTCGGACCGGAAGGTGTAGCCCTTGGTCAGGAGGAATTTCTTGATGCTGGCGTAGTTCTCGATGACGCCGTTGTGGATCAGGGCGATCTTGCCGTCGCTGCTGATGTGCGGGTGGGCGTTGGCGTCGGTGACACCACCATGCGTGGCCCAACGGGTGTGGCCAATGCCGGTGGTCCCGGTGACTTTCAGGGCGCCGGTGCCCTTGATCAGGCCCTCGACCCGGCCGATCTTCTTGGCGACCTCGAAGCGCCCGGCCTGCTGGATGGCGATGCCCGCGGAGTCATAGCCCCGATACTCGAGGCGCTTGAGCCCCTCGAGGATGATGGCCGAGGCCTTCTGTTTGCCGATGTAGCCGACGATGCCGCACATAGGAGGTTTAAGCTGGCGATTTCTGACGGTCTTCAAATCATACCGCAAGGAATTAGAACATTTCTCTACCCCATGGCCGAATCAAAGAAAGTCCTCTCCGTGATTATGGGCGGCGGGCGCGGCACGCGACTCTTCCCGCTGACCAAGGAACGTTGCAAGCCGGCGGTGCCCCTCGCGGGCAAATACCGCCTCGTCGACATCCCGATCAGCAACTGCCTCAACTCGGGCTGCAACCGGATCTTCGTCCTGTCGCAATTCCTCACGGCCTCACTGCACCGGCACATCCAGAAGAGCTACCAATTCGATCCCTTCGGCGGCGGCTTCATTGACATCCTCTCGGCCGAGCAAACCGAGAAGAGCAACGCCTGGTATGAGGGCACGGCCGACGCCGTGCGCCGCAACCTCGTCCACTTCCACCGTCACGGGCATGATTACATCCTGATTCTTTCCGGCGACCAATTGTATCGGATGGATTTCAGCAAGATTGTGGACCAGCACATCGCGACCGGCGCGGATGTGACGATTGCCGCAATCCCGTTCCCCATCTCGAAGGTCGAGGGCCTCGGCCTCATGCGCGTGGCCGATGACCTGGCGGTCACCGAGTTCGTCGAGAAACCCAAGGACCCGGCCATCATCCAGGGGCTGGCCATCAGCGCGAAGCTGGAGGCCAAGCTCGCGACCCAGTCCAAGGAGAAGCACTGCCTCGCCTCGATGGGCATCTACGTCTTCAGCCGCGAGGTGCTGCGCGATTCGCTCGACAACAACATGAAGGACTTCGGCAAGGAGGTCATCCCTGGACTCCTCGGCAAGAAGAAGCTCTATAGCTACATCTTTGAAGGCTACTGGGAGGACATCGGCACAGTGAAGGCCTTCTTCGACGCCAACCTGGCGCTCGCGCAGCCGCTGCCGCCGTTCAACTTTTTCGACCGCAGCGCCCCGATCTACACGCACCCGCGCTACCTGCCCGCGTCCAAGGTCAACAAGTGCAACATCGACCACGTGGTCATCGGCGACGGCTGCCTGGTCACGGACTCGACGCTGAAGCACTGTGTCATCGGCATCCGTTCCATCCTGGGCGAGAACTCCAACCTCGAGGACGTGGTGATGATGGGCGCCGACTATTACCAGACGGAGAAAGAGGTGCTGGCCGACAAGGCGCAGAACCGTCCGTCCATCGGGGTGGGCCGCAATTGCCGCATTCACTACGCGATCATCGACAAGAACGCCCGCATCGGCGACGGCGTCACGCTCTCGCCGGCCGGCAAACCCGACGGGGATTACGCCCACGGGGTCGTCATCCGCGACGGCATCCTGTGCGTCACCAAGGGCGCCGTGATCCCGTCAGGCTTTGGACTGTGAGTTCCGCGCGGCGAGCGCGATGAGCGCCATGCCGCCGGCCACGAGGAAGAACGAATAAAAGGTCCCGCGGCTCAGGCCGAGAATGAGCGCAGCGTCGGGTTCGCGGAAGATCTCGCAGACGGCCCGCGCCAGCGAGTAGGCGAGGAGGAACTCGCCGGACAACCGCCCGGGTTGCCGGCGGGCGACATCACTTTTCCAGAAACGCCACTGGACGAAGGCGAACAGCAGCAGGCCCTCCAGGGCGGCCTCGTAGAGCTGCGAGGGATGCCGCGGCATGAGCGGCGCCGGACTGGCGGGGAAGAGGACCGCCCACGCGACCCGCGAGGGTTTGCCCCACAGCTCGCCGTTGATGAAGTTGGCCACGCGGCCGAAAAACAAACCGACGGGAACGGTCGTCACCACCAGGTCGCCCACTTGCCGCATGCTTTCCGGGCGCCGTCGCGTGAACCACCACAACGCCACTGTGACACCGACGAAGCCCCCGTGGCTGGCCATGCCGCCTTCCCACACGCGGATCAGGATGAGCGGGTCATGCAGGAACACGTCCGGCTGGTAGAGCAGGAAGTAGCCGAGCCGGCCGCCGATGATGACTCCGGCCACCAAAG
>JANYAM010000121.1 GCA_025361365.1 Opitutus sp.
GATTGGCGACGCCGCGTCGCGCCAGGGCGACTTCTACGAGGCCGTCAGCTTCGCGCTGGAGAAGAAGCTGCCGCTGCTGCTCATCGTTGAGGACAACGGCTACGGCATCTCGACGCCGACCAAGGCGAACAACCCGCTCGCTCTCGAAGTCATCAACAAAGCGCAGTGGCAGGTCATCGACGGTCGCGACCCCGAGGCGGTCCACGCCGCCACGCAGCAGGCGATCGCCGGCCTGCGGGCAGGGCAGGGCCCGGTGCTCTTCTGGGTGAAAGTCGAGCGGCTTTCCAGCCACACCAGCTCGGACGACCACTCGCTCTACCGCTCGAAGGAAGACCTGGCCGCGCTCGAGCAGGCCGATCCCATCCGTCACCTGAAGGACCGGATGATCAAGCACGGCGAACTGACCGAGAAGGATTTTGCGGCACTGGAGACCGAGCTGAAGGAGAAGGTGCGGCAGGATTACGCCGCGGCGGAGGCGGCCGAGAATCCGCGCCCCGACGAACTGTTCGTCGAGACGCTCGGGCCGTCGCCCGACCTGCACGAGGAACTTTTCAAGCCCGGCAAATATCGCATGGGCGACCTGATCAACCGCACGCTGCGCGCCGGCCTCGACGCTGACCCGGGCCGCATCATCTTCGGCGAGGACGTCGAGGACCCGAAGGGCGGCGTGTTCCGTCTCACGCAGAAACTCACGACGGATTTTCCGGGCCAGGTGTTCAACTCACCCCTCGCCGAGTCCACCATCATCGGCCTCGCGGGCGGCCTGGCCATGTATGGCCGGCGGCCGGTGTTCGAGATCCAGTTCATCGATTTCATTTATCCCGGCTTCAACCAGCTCACGGCGAACCTGGCCAACCTGCGCTGGCGTTCCAACGGCGAGTGGAAGGTGCCGGCGGTCATCTACGCGCCCTATGGTGCCTACCTGCCGGGCGGCGGGCTCTGGCACTCGCAGGCCAACGAGTCGGTCTTTGCGCATTTTCCCGGCATCAACATCGTCATCCCCAGCACGCCGGAGGATGCCGCCGGCCTGCTCTGGACCGCGATGCACGCCGAGGACCTCGTGCTGTTCCTCGTGCCCAAGCACATGCTCTGGGCGGAGCGTGAGGTCACAACCCCGGTTGTTTCCATCCCGCTGGGCGTCGCGCGCCGCTGCCTTGAGGGCGACGACCTCACGCTCGTCGCCTGGGGCAACACGATGGAGAAATCCCTCGAGGCCATCGCCGAATTGAAGGGCGAGGTCGGCGTCGACCTCATTGACCTGCGTTCGATCGCCCCGTGGGACAAGGCAACAATCGAGGCCTCCGTGCGCAAGACCGGCCGGCTCATCATCGTGCAGGAGGACACCGAGAACTGCTCGGTCGGCCAGATGATCATCACGCACATCATGAGCCAGCCCGACCTGTGGGCCGCGCTGAAGGCGCCGCCGGTGCTCGTCTCGAAGGGCAACGTGATGATCGGCTACAACCCCATCTACGAATACGCCGCGCTGCCCGACGTGCCGCGCATCCTCGACGCCATCTGGCGCACGGTGGCGGTGAACGTCGCGCGCGGCGAAACGCTGGCCGCCACCCCGGCTGCGCCCGCGCCGGCTCTGATCGCCGCCGCACCCGGGGCCCACGCCCCGCAGAACACTCTGGTCGCCGGCACGAGCGACATCATTGTCCGCGTGCCGATCATGGGCGAGGGCCTGCGTTCGGCCCGCGTCGTGGCCCTCAACAAGAAGCCCGGCGATCCCGTGAAGCATGACGACGTGCTCTGCGAGGTCGAAACCGACAAGGCCGTCTACCCGATCGAGGCGTCCTTCGCCGGCAAATTCAAGGCGTGGCAGATCAAGGTCGATGACACCGTGCTCATCGGCCAGGAGATCGCGCTCGTCACCGGTGATGTCGCCAGCACCGCGAACCTCGCCACTGAGGGCGCGGCCAAGCCCGCGGCGCCCGGCGCCGCAAAATCCGCCGCCCCGGCTTCCGTCATTTCCTCAACTCCCGCTCCCATGAAAGGCAATGTCCGCCCGCCCGCTTTGCATCCGGCCATCACCAAGCGTCTCGATGCCGTTGTCCCCGCCAACATGCTGATGGATGTCCGCTGGGACGGCCTGCGCGCCGCGCGTGAGGAAGCGAAAAAGCAGCACGGCAAGGCCGCCGCGTCACCCTCGGCGATGATGGCGTGGTGCGTCGTCCGCGCGCAGGAGAAGCACGCGGCCTTCCGCTGCATCGTCCACAAAGACGGCACCATCCTCGAACAAACCGACTTCGAACTCGGCGTGGCCGTGGCGCTCGACGGCGACCAGCTCGCGACCGCGCCGGTCGTCAACGCCAACAAACTGGCGTGGGCCGATTTTGTGACGGCTTATAACAAAGCCGTCGACGACACCCGGGCCGGCAAGATCATCGAGGTGCAGGCGCCGGTGAACCTGACGAGCCTTGGCGCCTTCGGCGTCGAGAGCGCCACGCCCATCGTGGTGCCGCCGGCCATGGGCACGCTGTTCGTGGGTTCCGCGCACGAGCGGCTGATCAATGACGGCGGCGTCATCCATCCCGCGGAGGTCGTCACGCTCTCGCTCACGTTCGACCACAAGGTCGTCAACGGCGCGAGCGCCGCGGCCTTCCTGCAGGAAGTGAAGAACCTGATGGAAGCCTTCAAGCTGCCGGGCTGATTTTATTGGAGGGCTCAGCTCCAGCTGAGCCGCGGCCCAGCTGGAGCTGGGCCCTCCACCAACCCGGTGAAATTGATCCCCGCCTACGGCTGGATCAGCCCCTTGCGGATGGCGAAGCGGACGAGGTCGGTCTGCGACTGCAGGCCGAGCTTCTGCATCAGGTTGGTGCGGTGCGTCTCGGCGGTGCGCGGACTGATGAAGAGTTTCTCGGCCATCTCGGTCGTGCTCAAGCCCTCGGCGGCGAGCGAAAGCACCTCGCGCTCGCGCGGCGTGAGCCCGTTGAGCGGGTCGGCCTGGTCGGGCGTCCGGCTGGTGAGCGCGGCGATGGCGCGCTCCGACAGCGGCGCACTGAGATAGCGCCGGCCGGCGACGACCTCCGCGATGGCGCGGTCGATCTCGGTGGATTCGGAGCCCTTCAGGATGTAGGCCATCGCGCCGGCGCGCAGCGCTTCGATGACGTAGGGCTCGTCGTTGTGCATCGAGAGAATGAGGATCTTGGTTTGCGGGCTGGCCGTGCGCACCTGGCGCAGGGCCTCGAGCCCGTGCAGCCGGGGCATGGAAAGATCAAGGAACAGCAGCGCGGGCTTGTGTTTCTCGACCGCCTGCACGGCGCTGAGGCCGTCGGCGACCTCGGCGACCACCTTGAACTGCCCGTCGGCCTCCAGAATGCTGCGCACGCCGCGGCGCACGATTTCATGGTCATCGGCCAGGATCACGGTGTTCATAAGGCGGGGATTTTTGAGTGGGACACCGTTGCCAGCTGCTACTGGCCCGGTGTTTGTCCCGGCCGGTCGCCGGGCAAAGGGGCGAGCGGGAACTCGGCATGAATGCGCGTCCCTTGGCCGACGCGCGAGAAGATTTCCGGCCGCCCGCCCGCGAGGATGACGCGCTCGCACAGGCCGGTGAGGCCGAGCGAATCACGGCGTGCGTGCACGGCATCGACCTCGAAGCCGCGGCCGCGGTCGGTGATCTCGACGATCAACTGGTGGCCGTTCGTGGTGAGCGTAACGTTAGCGGCGGTGATGCCCGCGTGGCGGGCGACGTTGGTCAGCGCCTCCTGCACCACGCGGAAGACGGTGGTCTCCAGGTCGCCCGACAGGCGGCCCGGGGGCAGCGACACGTCGAGCGCCACGGTGATGCCGGTCTGGCGCTGGAACAGGTTGGCATGCCACTCCAGGGCGGGAGCGAGACCGAGGTCGTCGAGCACGCGCGGGCGCAGCTGCTGGGTCATCTCCCGGAGGTAGCGCAGGATCTCGTCGCTGGCACCGAGTGATTCCTGGAGCGTGGCCTGCAGGGCGGGGGGCGCGGCCTTATGGGCGGCCTCGAGCTGGAAGCGCAGACCGGTGAGGAGCTGGCCGAGGTGGTCGTGCAGTTCGCGGGCGATGGTGCGGCGCTCTACCTCCTGGACGCGCAGGAGCCGCATCGAGAGGGCCTGGAGCTCGCCGGTGCGGGTGCGCACCTGGGCCTCGAGGGAGCGGTTGAGCGCCTCGAGCTCGCGGGTCAGCTGCTCGTTGCTGCGCTCAGTGTCGGCGCGACGCAGGATGTTGTTCAGGGAGAAGACGAGGTCGGCCAGGTAGTCGGACTGGTGCAGGATATAATCCTGCGCCCCGAGTTTGAAGGCGGCTACGGCGGTCTCGCCGTCGCCGCGGGCGGCGAGGACGACGGCCGGCAGCTTCGCGCGGTGCGAACGCAGCCGCCGCAGGGTGTCCAGCGAGCTGGCCTCGCCCGGCGTCGGGCCGATGAGCACGGCCTCCGCCTCGGCGTGGCCGGCGAGGATGCGCTCGAAGGCCGCCGGCGTGGCGTCGCCCGTCAGTTCGATCTGCGGGGCGTTGGCCCGGAAGAAATCCTCGAGGGTGCGGCGGGTGGTGGCGGAGATCTCCACGAGCAGCACGCGATGTTTCGCGGGCGGTTCGAAGGGCGATTGAGTGGGTGTCGTGAATTTTTTCTCCAGGTGCCGCGCGTGGACGCGCTTCACGATGTCTACGATCTGGTGGAATTGCGGCGACGTCTTGTCCACGCAGTCCACGGCCCCGGCACGGAGGGCGCGCACGGCGAGGTCGGTCTGCCCGAGGCCGCTGGCCATCACGACCGGCGTGGGATCGGCGCGACGCGCGAGCTCGCCTAGGACCTGCAGGCCGTTGATGTCGGGCATCACCAGGTCGAGCAGCAGCACGCTATACCCCCCCTTGGCCATCTGGGCGAGGCAGGTGCGGCCGTCCAGCACATGCTCCAGCTCGATCTCGGGCGCGAAGTGCGTGAAGTAACTCCGCACCACGGCGGCAACGTTCGGATCATCTTCAGCGTATAGCACGCGCATCATCGTCGGATGGGGGTCGGCCCAGGCCCGGCCCGGTCGGGGCAAAGGGTTAATTGCCACGCTATTAACCGCGGAGCGAGGAAAACCTTGTTCCGCTCCGGGGAAATCCCCCCAGCGAAATCCCGCAGACCGGTTTACGGGAGTGGCCCGATGGGAGGGCGCGGGGGTTTCCGGCACACTGAGCCAGTGAAAAACGCCCGCCGCATCGCCCGCCTCCTCGCGACCACCCTCGTGGTCGCCGGCAGCGCGCTGCTGGCGCAGGCGGGCATCAAGTCCGAGCGCGTGCTCGCCGCGATCATCGAGCGCACGCCGGCTCCCCGGCTCGTCGCCGAGGGCACGCAGCTCAAGATCGCCGAGGCCATCGCCGCCACCCTGCCGCACGCCAAGGCCCTCTGGGGCATCGGCGGCTCGATGGAGCCCCTCTACGCCACCAACACGGCGGTGATCGTCCAGGAAATCAATTACGACGACATCAAGAAGGGCATGACGGTCGTCTACATCAAGAGCAACGGCCACCGGGTCGCCCATAGCGTCGTCGGCGAGACGCGCGGCGGTTTCCTCGTGCAGGGCGTCAACAACGACGAGGAAGACAACGAGCTCGTCACGGCCGACAATTTCATCGGGGTCATCACGCAGGCCTTTGCCTCGGCTGACTCCACGTTCCGGGCCGAGACCACGCAGCGCCTCGCGGCCAAGGGCAAGATTCACACCGCCAATCGCACCTGACTTAAACCGCCTGATCTAAGGTGGTCGGGTTGGTAGGACTGGACGGGCGCCTGCATCTGGCTATTAAATGTCCTTCGCCCGGAACCGGACCGCGTTTTCGGGCCGATCGCATGACCACCCAAAGCATTCCTCCTGTTCACGTCGAACCGGCCAAGCACAAGACTTGGAAGGTGCTCGTGATTGAGGACGACGCCCGCTGGCGCACGCTCGTCGAACTGAGCCTCGAGGCCGACGGCCACAGTGTGTTGACCGCGGCGGACGGCCTGGCCGGGCTCGCGCTGGCCTCGGAGAAGCCCGATGTGATCCTGTGCGACGTCGAGATGCCGCGGCTCAACGGCTACGCGGTGCTCGAGGCGCTGCGCCAGCAGCCGGAACTGCGCTCGATTCCGTTTATTTTTCTCACGGCCCGCGCGGCCCGCTCGGACCAGCGCAAGGGCATGGTGCTCGGGGCGGACGACTACATCACGAAGCCCTTCGAGCCCCGCGAGCTGGTGGAGAGCATCGCGGGCGTGCTGGCCAAGCGCGAGACCCTCTCCGAGCGGCTGAAGCACTACACTGAGGAATACCACCGTGAGATGGCGGCGCCGTGGGCGCACGAGCTGCTCACGCCGCTCAACGGCATCCTCGGCATCGCGGCCATGCTCGAGTCCGAGGCCGGCTCGATCCCGCCGGCGGATTTGCGCGACTTGGCCCGTTCCATCAGCCAGAGCGCCCGCCGCCAGCAGGGTCTCGCCCGCAAGCTCCTGCAGTATTTCCAGCTCGAACAACTTCGCGAATCCAACTGGAGCGATCCGGCCGCGGCCATGGAGGCTGCCGCGGGCATCGAGGACGAGGTGATCGGCGTCGCCGAGCGATTCAACCGCTCCGCCGACCTTCGCCTGGAGTGTGCGCCCGCCGCCGTCCGCATCAGCCCCGCCTGGCTGCGCGCCGCCGCCTGCGAGCTCGTCGAGAACGCCTTCAAGTTTTCCCCGGCGGGCACGCCCGTGACCGTCACGGGCCGGATCACCGAGGGCCTCTACCGTATCGAGATCACGGATCGCGGCCCGGGCATGCTGCCGGCCGAGATCGAGCAGATCGCCGCCTTCCGCCAGTTCGATCGCGCCAAACACGAGCAGCAGGGCCTCGGGCTCGGCCTCGCCATCACGGTGCACATCGCCGCGCTGCATCACGCCCCGCTCGTCCTCGAAGCCGGCCCCGAGAGCGTGGGTCTCCGCGCCGTCATGGAGCTGCGGCTGGCGGATTAGGCGGACCGCGGAAGAAGGAGAGATCGCGGAAACGCGAAAGAGCGGAAGCACGGAATACGCCGGCTTGGCTTTATCAAGTGTGCTCCGCGCTTTTTCCCGGGAATCAAACCATCGGCCGGAACTTCCCGACCACACCGGTCAAACACGCGCTGATCTGGCCGAGGGAGCACACCTCGACGGTGTGCACCAGTTCGGCGAAGACGTTGCCGCCGTTGCGCGCGACATTTTCCAGCCGCTGCAGGGCTTCGGGAGATTTTTTCGCGTGCTTCTTCTTGAAGGCTTTCAGCTGCTCGACCTGCAGGCGCTGCTTGCGCGGGGGCGTGCGGGCGAGGGGGACGCTCGGCATCGGCTCGTGGGAGATGTATTTGTTAAGGCCGATGATCGGGCGCTCACCGGAATAGATCTGTGTCTCCATGCGGTGACCCGACTCCTGGATCTGGCTGCGCTGGTAGCGCTGTTCCATCGCGGCGATGACGCCGCCCAGCGTGTCCATCTCGCGGAAGACATCCAGAATCGCCTTCTCGACCGAACGCTCGAGCTGCAGCAGGCCCGGCGCGCCGCCGAAGAGGTTCATGGTGTGTTTGAAGATGCCGGATTCCTCGAGAAGGATGGACTGGCCGTGCGAGGCGAGGAGCGCGTATTTCTCCGTCGGCGTGGTGAACGGTTCGTCGGCGGAGTTCGAGTGGCATGAATTGGTGTAATTCATGTAGGCGATCATCAGCTCGGCGGCGGTGCGCGTGAGGTTGTTCTGGAACTCGGCGGCGATGAGCGAGCGGCCGGACGTCTGCGTGTGCAGCTTGAGCGTCTGCGCCTTGGCGTTGGCGCCGAAGACGTCGCGCATGCCGATGGCCCAGATGCGGCGGCAGACGCGGCCGAGCACGAGGTATTCGACGTCGAGGCCGCAGTCCAAAAAGAACGAGAGCCGCGGGCCGAACTGGTTGACGTCGGCCCCGCGCTTCCTGAGCAGCTCCGCGTAGGTGAAACCGTTGGAGAGCGTGAAGGCGGCCTGCTGCACCGGCGTGGCCCCGGCCTCGGCGATGTGGTAGCCGGAGATGGAGACGGGATACCACTTGGGCATGTTCGGCACGCACCACTCGATCATGTCGCAGAGAAAGCGGAGCGAGGCGTCGACGGGGAAGATGACCTCGTTCTGCGCCTGCACTTCCTTGAGCATGTCCGCCTGGATCGTGCCGCGAAGGTTGGCCACGGCGTCGGGGCCGAAGCGGCGCTTGGCCGAGGCGATGAACATTGCGAGGATCACCGGCGCAGGCGCGTTAATCGTCATCGAGACGGAAGCGTCAGAGCGCGTCAGGTCGAAACCGGCGAAGAGCCGCGTCATGTCCTCGACCGTGTCGATGGCCACGCCGCCTTCACCCACCTTGCCGAGCACGCCCTCGTGGTCGGAGTCGAGGCCGTAGAGCGTGGGGCCGTCGAACGCGGTGGAGAGACGCAGGCTCTTCTGGTGCGTGTTGAGGTATTTGAAGCGCGCGTTGGTGTCCTCGGCGAGCCCGAGCCCGGCGAAAAGGCGCATCGGCTCCTCGCCGGTGCCGGTGACCTTGTCGAGATACATCTCGCGGTAGGCGGCGGTGGCGTAGGGGAACTGGCCGGGGAAACCCTGGCCGAGCAGATACTCGGCGATGGCGCCGGGCTCGTCGGTGTCGGGCAAGGCGAGGCGCGGCAGCGGCGTGCCGGTGGGCGACCTGGTCATCTCGACCGAGGCGCGGAGCTGCGCCCATTTCGCGCGGAGCTCGGCGGCGAATTTGGCGTCGGTGCGCGCGCGCGCGACCTCGGCGGTGACGTGAGTGTTGTAGGCGTCGATCGAGTCGGCGATTTTCCCGAGCTGGCTCATGACCGGACCTCCATCTGGCAGGCTTTCTCGCCGCCGGCGGACAACGGCAGGTCGCCGAGCTTCGCGATGGCGGCGAAGAGCGCGTCCACGCCCGGGTCGAAATGCTT
>JANYAM010000128.1 GCA_025361365.1 Opitutus sp.
ACCGCCGATCTGCGCGACGCGGCCGCCATGGCTGCGCTGCCGCCCGCCGACTTCGTGATCGATGCGGCGGCCAGCGCCAGCGTGCTCGCCGGCGTGGACGGCAAGATGAGTTCCCGCGAGCTCGTGGACCACAATCTCACCGGCACGATCAACGTCCTCGAATACTGCAAGGCGCACCGGGCCGGCTTCATCCTGCTTTCCACCAGCCGGGTCTACTCCATCGCCCCGCTCGCCGTCTTGCCGACCGTCGTGCGCCACGACGCGCTGGCGCCGGACACCACCCAGTCGCTGCCGCCCGGGCTCACGCCGGCCGGCCTCACCGAGGCATTCGCGACCACGGCTCCCATCTCGCTCTATGGCGCCACCAAGCTCGCCTCCGAGACCATGGCGCTCGAATACGGCGAGACGTTCGGCTTCCCCGTCTTCATCAACCGTTGCGGCGTGCTCGCGGGCGCCGGCCAGTTCGGCCGCGCCGACCAAGGCATCTTCGCCTACTGGATCAACGCCTGGCTGCGGAAGCAGCCGCTCAAGTATCTTGGGTTCGGCGGCCACGGCCACCAAGTGCGCGACTGCCTGCACCCGCGTGACCTCGTGCCGATGCTGGAGAAACAGTTCGCTGCCCCCTCGCTCGCGGTCGCCGACCGGATCGCGAATTTCTCGGGTGGCGCGGCCTCCGCGATGTCACTCAAGCAACTCAGCGACTGGTGCGCCGGCCGCTTCGGCCCGCAGGCCGTCGTGGCGGACGGCACGCCGCGGCCCTTCGACATTCCCTGGATCGTGCTCGATTCCGCCAAGGCCGCGCGCGTCTGGGGCTGGCGGCCGGCGACCCCGACGGCGGCCATCCTCCGGGAAATCGCCTCGCACGCGGAACAGAACCCCGGTTGGCTGGCGTTGTCCGCCCCACGCTGATTTCCGCCGCCATGCCCTCCGCCCCGCTCTCACTCTATTCGATCGTCATCCCCGCGCACAACGAGGAGGAATCTTTGCCGCCGACCGTGCAGGCCCTCTACGCCGTGCTGCAGCGCGAGGGCGTGCCGCACGAGATCGTCGTGGTGGACGACGGCAGCAAGGACCAGACTTGGGCCGTGCTCCAGGCCCTGCAGCAGAAAATCCCCACGCTCGCCCCGGTCCAGAACACGGGCCCGCACGGCTTCGGCCGCGCCGTCGTCTGCGGCCTCAACCACATGAAGGGCGACGCTTGTGTCATCATGATGGCCGATGCCTCCGATTCCCCGGAGCATGCCGTGCAATACTGGCGCCTGCTCAATGAAGGCTGGGATTGCGTCTTCGGCAGCCGTTTCGTCAAGGGCGGGCAGGTCATCGACTACCCGCGCGTCAAGCTGCGCGTGAACCGCCTCGCCAATTTTCTGGTGCGCGTCGGCTTCAACATCCCGCTCAACGATACGACCAACGCCTTCAAGGCTTACCGGCGCAACGTCATCGAGGGCTGCCGGCCGTTTCTCGCGCCCCACTTCAACCTCACCGTGGAAATCCCGCTCAAGGCCATCATCCGCGGCTACACTTGGACGGTCATCCCCATCACCTGGCAGAACCGCAAGCACGGCGAGGCCAAGCTCAAGATCAAGGAAATGGGCAGCCGCTACTTCTTCATCTGCGCCTATCTCTGGCTGGAGAAGTATTTCAGCCGCGGCGACTACCGCAAAAAGTAGCGCCCCCGACGGAAACCGCTTGTTGACCTCCCGCCGGACGGTCTTTCCCTCTCCCTTTCCACCTTCGCTCTCACTTTCACTCCTGATGATTTTCCTCCTCGGCGGCTCCGGTTATGTTGGCACGGCCTACCAGGCCTTGCTCACCCGCAAGGGTCTCCCCTTTCGCAACGTGCGCCGGGCCGACTTCGACTACACGAACCAGGTCGCGCTAACTGGGCTCCTGCGCCGCGAGAAGCCGCAATTCCTCATCAACGCCGCCGGCTACACCGGCAAGCCCAACGTCGACGCCTGCGAACTGCACAAGCCCGAGTGCCTCCTGGGCAATGCCGTCCTGCCGGGCACCATCGCCGCGGCCTGCGCCGACGCCGGCGTGCCGTGGGGCCATGTCTCCTCCGGCTGCATCTACAGCGGCCGGAATCCCGCGGGCGCCGGTTTCACGGAGACCGACACGCCCAACTTCACCTTCCGCACCAACCACTGCAGCTTCTACTCCGGCACCAAGGCCCTCGGCGAAGAGGTGTTGGTCGGGGCGCCCAACGCCTTCATCTGGCGCCTGCGCATTCCGTTCAACGAGGTGGACAACGCCCGCAACTACCTGAGCAAGCTCATGCGTTACTCCACGCTGCTCGAGGCCGAGAACTCCATCTCGCAGCTCGACGAGTTTGTCGCCGCCACCTTCGCCTGCTGGGAAAAACGTGTGCCCTTCGGCACCTACAACGTCACCAACCCGGGCCATGTCACGACGCATGAGGTGGTCGAGCTCATCAAAAAAACCGGCGTCTCGAACAAGCAGTTCACGTTTTTCAAGGACGAGGCCGACTTCATGACCAAGGCCGCCAAGACCCCGCGCTCCAACTGCGTGATGGATTCCCGCAAACTCGCCGCCACCGGCATCTCGCTCACCGAGGTCCATGTCGCCGTCGAGCGCGACCTGCGGAAATGGGTCAAAACCATCGCCTGATTTCCCCGACATGAACTTACTCGTCACCGGCGGTTGCGGTTTTATCGGCTCCAACTTCATCCGCCAGCGCCTCAGCGAAAAGGGCTCGGCGCTCACGAAGCTCGTCAACCTCGACGTCCTCACCTACGCGGGCAATCCGGCCAACCTCGCCGACCTCGCGGGTGATTCGCGCTACGTTTTCGCCCACGGCGACATTGGCGACCCGGTCCTGGTGGCGAAACTCCTCGCTGACCACGCGATCGACGCCGTCGTGAACTTCGCCGCCGAGTCGCACGTCGACCGCTCCATCGACTCGCCCGAGCCCTTCATCCAGACGAACGTCACCGGCACGCTCCGCCTGCTTAACGCCGCCAAGCAATACTGGGCGAAGCTGCCCGAGCCGAAGAAAGCCGCCTTCCGCTTCCTGCATGTGTCGACCGATGAGGTCTACGGTTCGCTCGTGCCCGGCGCGCCGGCGTTCACCGAGAATCATAACTTCGAGCCGAACTCCCCTTACGCCGCCTCCAAGGCCGCCAGCGACCACCTCGTCCGCGCCTACCAGCATACCTACGGCCTGCCGACGCTCACGACCAACTGCTCGAACAACTACGGTCCGTATCATTTCCCGGAGAAACTCATCCCGCTGATGATCCTCAACGCCCTCGAGGGGAAAAACCTGCCGGTCTATGGCGACGGCATGCAAATCCGCGACTGGCTCTACGTCGAGGACCACGCCCGCGCCATCTGGCTCGTGCTCAAGCAGGGCCGCACCGGCGAGACCTATAACATCGGCGGCTGGAACGAAAAACCGAACATCGAGATTGTGAAGACCATCTGCGCCCTGCTTGGCAAAAAGGCGCCGCGCGCCGACGGCAAAACTTACGAATCCCAGATCACCTACGTCACCGACCGCCCCGGCCACGACCGGCGCTACGCCATCGACGCGGCCAAGATTAACCGCGAGCTCGGCTGGAAGCCGCTCGAAACCTTTGCCACCGGCATCGAAAAGACCGTGGATTGGTATTTGAAGAACCGCGCGTGGGCCGCTGATATCACGAGCAAGAAATACTCCCGCGAACGCCTCGGCACCAAGGTCTGATTTTTGCCCACGAAACACACGAAATGACACGAATCAGCCAACCCCGGCTTTGACCTTTCGTGCAATTTAGTGTGTTTCGTGGGCACTCCTTTATGAATCGCAAAGGTATCATCCTTGCCGGCGGCTCCGGCACCCGGCTCTACCCGCTGACCATCGCCGTGAGCAAGCAGCTCATGCCGGTCTACGACAAGCCGATGGTCTATTACCCGCTGTCGGTGCTGATGCTCGCTGGCATCCGCGAGGTGCTCATCATCTCCACGCCGACCGACCTGCCCAATTTCAAGAAGCTCCTCGGCGACGGCGCCAACCTCGGCATGAAGCTCAGCTACGCCGAGCAACCCAGCCCCGACGGTCTCGCCCAAGCCTTCCACATCGCCGGCGATACCGGCTTCCTCAAGGGCGAGCCCTCCGCCCTCGTGCTCGGCGACAATCTTTTCTACGGAGCCGAGTTCGTGAACTCCCTCGCCGAGGCCTCGGCCCGCAC
>JANYAM010000012.1 GCA_025361365.1 Opitutus sp.
CGCCTGGAGATGCCCGATCCCGCCTACGAGGTCGCGGGCGACCGGAACTGGGAGTTCAACACCACGGAATACCGTTTCAACTACCAGTCGCTCGCGCGGCCGCCGACGGTCTACGCCGCCAACCTCGCCACCGGCGCACGCACCCTCGTCAAGCAGACCGAGGTGCTCGGCGGCTTCGACGCGAAAAATTACAAGACGGAGCGCCTTTGGGCCGTGGCGCGCGACGGCACCAAGGTGCCGCTGTCCATCGTCTACCGCGCCGACCTCGACCGCACGAAGCCCCAGCCGCTCTATCTCTATGGCTACGGCTCCTACGGGGTCAGCCTGCCGGTGGCGTTCAGCTCGAGCCGCGTCAGCCTGCTCGACCGCGGCGTGATCTACGTCATCGCCCACATCCGCGGTGGCGGCGAACTCGGCGAGGAGTGGCGCGAGGCCGGTCGCATGGAAAAGAAGATGAATACGTTCAACGATTTCGTGGACTGCGGCCAGTGGCTCGTCGACCAGGGCTGGACCACGCCGAAGCAACTCATCACCTCCGGCCGCAGCGCCGGCGGCCTGCTGATGGGTGCCGTGCTCAACCAGCGCCCCGACCTCTTCCATGCTGCGCTGGTGGAGGTGCCGTTCGTGGACGTGCTCAACACGATGCTCGACGCCACCCTGCCGCTGACGACCGAGGAATACATCGAGTGGGGCAACCCGAACAACAAGACCGAGTATGGCTGGATGCGCGCCTACAGCCCCTACGACAATCTGAAGCAGGCCGCCTACCCCAACCTGCTGGTCAACGTCTCCTACAACGACAGCCAGGTGCCGTATTGGGAGGGCACAAAATACCTCGCGAAGATCCGCACGCTTGACACCGGCCACAACGCCACGCTGCTGCACGCCACCATGGGCGCGGGCCACGGCGGCGCCGCCGGCCGCTACGACGCCCTCAACGATATCGCCCGCAACTACGCCTTTTTCCTGCAGGCCCTGAACATCGCCAAATGAAACCCTTCTCTCTGCTCCTGTTGCTCGTGGCTTTGACCGCATCCGCCGCGGAGCGGCGCTACGGCCTCGTCATCCACGGCGGCGCCGGCGTCATCGAGCGCGCGGCCATGAGCCCCGAGCGCGAGGCCGAGTATCGGGCGCGGCTCGCGGAGGCCCTCAATGCCGGTTACGCCGTCCTCGACCGGGGCGGCGCGGCGCTCGATGCCGTCACCGCGGCCATCAACCTCATGGAGGACTCGCCGCTCTTCAACGCCGGCAAGGGCGCCGTCTTCAACGCCGACGGCAGCTGCGAGCTCGACGCCTCGGTGATGGACGGCCGCACCCAGGCCGCGGGCGCGGTGGCCGCCCTGCACCACATCAAGAACCCCATCAACCTGGCCCGTGACGTCATGCTGAAGTCCGAGCACGTGATGCTGGCCGGCGACGGCGCCGAAAAATTCGCCCGGTCGCTGGGCTACGAGATGATGCCCAACGAGTATTTCCAGACCGACTGGCGCCGCGCGCAGCTGAAGCAGGCGCAGGAGCAGGAGAAGCAGAAGGCCGGCCAGAAGACCGCCGCGCGGCCGGACGACTATTTCACCCGCACGCTCCGCTGGGGCACCGTGGGCTGCGTGGCGTTGGACAAAGCCGGCAACCTCGCGGCCGGCACCTCCACGGGCGGCATGACCAACAAGAAATACGGCCGCATCGGCGACGCCCCGATCATCGGCGCCGGCACCTACGCCAACAATGCGACGTGCGCTGTCAGTGCCACCGGCTGGGGCGAGTTCTTCATCCGTGTCGGCGTCGCCCGCGACATCGCCGCCCAGATGGAATACCGCGGCACGCCGCTGCGCGAGGCCGCGGCGGCCACCATCGCCAAGGTCGCAAAACTCGGCGGCGACGGTGGCGTTATCGCCCTCGATGCGGCGGGCAACATCGCGATGGAATTCAACTCCCCTGGCATGTATCGCGCCGTCCGGCTTTCTGACCGGCCCGCGATGATCGCCATCTACGGCGACGAGGCGAAAAACTGAGCCATGATTTCCGACAAATCCCCGGCGGCTCTCCCCCTCGTCTCCACGGTCTTTGATTGGACGAAACTGCCGGCCACGACGACCAAGGTCGGCGAACTCCGCCCCTATTTCGACGCCGCCACCCGCACGCTCGCCCGGCTCGAGTCGCACGTCACCACGCTCAACCCCGGAGAGATCTCCCACGCCGCGCACACCCACGCCGACGAGGAGCTGGTCATCGTGCGCGAGGGCACGGGCGAGGCGACGGTCAACGGCGTGCCGCACACGGCCGGCCCCGGCTCGGTGTTTTTTTTCGCGTCCCACGACCTGCACGGCCTGCGCAATCCCGGCGCGGTCCGCGCCAGTTACCACATCATTCGCATCTTCCCGCGAGATCTCGCCCCATGAACAAGCGCGACCTGCTCGCTCGCATCCTCGCCCAGCTCGAGGCCGAGTTGAAATCCATCACTTCCGCTGCCCTCGCCACCCATGCCGAGGCCACCAACGAGGAAAACAAGGCCGAGGACAAATACGACACCCGTGGCCTCGAGGCTTCCTACCTGGCCCACGGCCAGTCCAAGGCGGCCGAGGAGGCCGCGCAGGCCGTCGCCCAGTTCTCCGCGCTGCCGGTCCGCGACCTTGCTGCCGGCGAACCCATCAGTCTCGGCGCGTTGGTGCGGCTCGAGGGCCGTGGGCGGAGCCACTATTTCATCGGGCCCCGCGCCGGCGGCACGGAGGTCGACCTCGGCGGCGACCCGGTGCTGGTCATCACCCCGCAGTCCCCGCTCGGCCGCCAGCTCATGGGCCGCAAGCAAGGCGACACACTGCAGCTCGACCTCGGCGGCAAACGCAGCGAATACCACGTGTCCTCCGTGGCGTGACCGAATTTGGGGTTCACATTCTGTCCTCCGTCATCTGTTCTCCGTCATCCGACTCCACCATGACCACCTACGTAACCCTCCGCGCCGACATCATCACCGCCATGAAGGCCCGTGACACGGCCACCGCGACCGCGCTCCGCACGATGGACGCCGCCATCCAACGCGCCGCGATGGACAGCAGCAAGCCGATCGACGAGGCCCTCGCCCTGGCCACGTTCCGCAAGGCCGTGAAGAATCTCACCGACGCCCGCACCGAGTTCGAGAAGGGCGGCCGCGCCGACCTCGTCGCCGCCAACAACGCGGAGATCGCGATCCTGGAGAAATACCTGCCCAAGGGCCTCGATCCCGCCAAGCTCGAGGCGCTCGTCGCCGAGGTCATCGCCGCCACCGGCGCCACGTCGAAGAAGGAGATGGGCAAGGTCATCGGCGCGCTCAAGCAGCGGCCCGAGGCCGCGCTCATCGACTTCGGCGCCGCGAGCAAACTCATCCAGGCCAAGCTGCCCTGACGTGGCGCTGATCGATCCCCTCTTCTCCATCGGCTTCGCCCGGAAGGCCGTCTGGAAGCTGTGGTATCCGTTCCTCACGCGCCGGCTGCGCGGCGAGGAGGTGCTGTTCCTCAACTACGCGTTCGAGACCGAGCCGCCCGTCGGGTTGCCGCTCGATCCCGCCGACGAACCGAACCGCGCCTGCATCCAGCTTTACCATCACGTCGCCACGCAGGTTGAGCTGCGGGGCAAGCATGTCCTTGAAGTGAGCTGCGGTCACGGTGGCGGCGCG
>JANYAM010000140.1 GCA_025361365.1 Opitutus sp.
TCGGCTGATGCTGCCCCGGAGCCGGCGGGCAAGGCGCCGGAGCATGGATGCAATTGAAAGATGTCCGTGGTGCGGGGGCGACGGCAGTGCTTCTTTTTGCCCCGCAGTCCCTCGGCCCGCATCAGCCGAGCGCACCGGCGCTTGCTCGTGCGCGTACCTTCCGCCCGGAGATCCTCGATGATCCGCGGCACCCCATAGGTGCCCCGGCTGGCCTGATGGGCTCGGCGCAAGCGCCACAGAAGGACTCTAGCTTGGCCCGTAGGTCCTTGCGGGCCCGGTGGAGAGTCACGCTGGCATTGTTGGGCGTCATCTCCAGGGCACTGGCCGCGACTTGGACAGATTCACCCAAGAGGTCCACGCGGCGCAGCAGCTCGGCATGTTGGGGCTTGAGGGTATCCACAACACTGCCGAGACAGGCGCAAATTTGCGCGTCCCAGTCCTTCGGCGCCGGACCGACATCTTCTCCCAAGGCGGTCAGCGTTTCCCCCAAAGTGCGGTCCCGGCGCCGCTGCGCCCCGCGATTGCGGTAATGATCCACAACCGCGTTGCGAAGAATGCGGTAAAACCAAGCGGACAATTTCGTGTCGTCCTGGAGTTCACCGGCACGGTGGACCGCCTTGAGAAGACCATTCTGCAACACATCCTCCGCCTCGGCCTCGCTACCCAGGCGCTTGGTGAGGAACGCCCTGAAGGCGTGGCGTTGAGTGTTGAGTTCTCGGGCGATGCGGTCGACGCGGGCAGGCATGAATGGAAAATCTCGACGCAGGGAATTTTCGCCACCCTCAAGTTGAAGCGGTGACCAGTTGTAGGGGGATTGGTGACAGGCCTGTCGGGCAAACTGCTCGTCAGGCTTTGGCCGCGCCCACGCGGACATACGGCGCTTCTCGGAGCGGCGCGTGACCTTTGCCACCGAGCAGAAGCCACCATTGGCGCACGTTTAGGAAGACGACGGTGGCCACAAGCACGAGGAACACGCCGGTGACGGACGCGTTGATCTGGTTATTCAGCAATTGCGCACGCCAGCCGGTCATTTCCAAAGGGGTTCCGCCCGCAGCGATTTTATCGCTGAAGAGGCGCGCCGTCGCCAGAAACCCAAGCGGAGCGGGGCTGAAAATCTTCATGACTCCCGCGGTCATGGTCACGGCCAGCAACCAGACGAGCGGGAGCAGCGTGGTCCAGAGGTAGCGCGTGCGACCCATCTTGATGAGGACAGTGGTGCCCAGTGCCAGCGCGAGCACGGCAAGGAGCTGGTTGGCGATTCCAAAGATCGGCCAGAGCGAATTGATTCCGCCCAGCGGATCGACCACGCCCTGGTAAAGAAACCAGCCCCACATCGCCACAAAGAGCCCGGTGGCGAACGCCCCAGCGCCGGTTGAGCGGGTGTCCCCCAGCGGGCGCCAGACCGTGCCCAGCAGATCCTGCATGAGAAAGCGTCCCACGCGCGTGCCGGCATCGATCGTCGTCAGGATGAAAAGCGCCTCGAACATAATCGCGAAGTGATACCAGAGCGCGAGGGCGGCCTTATTTCCTACGACGCCGGCAAACATGTGTGCCATGCCGACGGCGAAAGTGGGCGCTCCGCCAGTGCGTCCGACCATGGTCTTCTCACCTACGCTGGCCGCCAGCTCCGCCATTTCACCTGGCGTGACCGCAAAGCCCAGAGCCGTCACCTTCGCCGTGACCGCCTCAGCCGAGCCAGCCATGTTGATGGCGAAATACTGCCCCGGCTCCATCGCGCAGGCGGCGATGAGAGCCATGATGCCGACGCACATCTCTGTGACCATCGCACCGTAGCCGACCACGCGGATGTGGGATTCGCGCGCGAGGAGTTTGGGGGTGGTGCCGCTCGAAACCAGGGCGTGAAATCCCGAAATGGCGGCGCAGGCGATAGTGATGAAGCAAAACGGAAACAATGGCCCGGCGAAGACCGGCCCGCTGCCGTCCACGAATTTCGTGATCGCCGGCATTCTCAGCGTGGGTGCAAGCACGATTACGGCGAGACCCAGGGCAGCGACCGTGCCGATTTTCATGAACGTGCTGAGGTAGTCGCGCGGAGCCAGCAGCAACCAGACCGGCAGAATGGAGGCGAGAACGCCGTAGCCCATGAGCCACCAGGCGATAGTAGTGCCCTTCAGCGTTAGCAGCGACTCCAGCGCGGTGCCGTGAAGAAATTGCCCGCCCCAGACAGCGGCGAGGAGGGCAAGCACGCCTAGGCCGCTGACAAGCGCCAGCCCCCGACCGCGGTGGCCGACGGCCCTCATGCCCAAGCCCATGGCGACTGCAATGGGCATGGTCGCGGCTATCGAGAAAAGTCCCCAGGGACTCTCCGCCAGGGCTTTCACTACAACCAACGCGAGCACGGCCAGCAGGATGACCATGATGGCTAGGATGCTCACCAGCGCTACGACGCCGGCGAACGAACCGACCTCGTCGCGCACCATAGCGCCAAGGGATTTGCCCCCGCGACGGGCGGAACAGAACAGGGCCACCGAGTCATGCACCGCGCCACCGAGGGTGGCGCCCACGAGCATCCAGAGCAGGCCGGGGAGATAGCCGAATTGCGCGGCGAGGACAGGACCGACAAGGGGGCCGGGCCCTGCGATGGCGGCGAAATGGTGCCCGAAGACGATCCACTTGTTAGTGGGCACAAAATCCTTGCCGTCTTCTTGGACCTCGGCGGGTGTGGCCCGCAGTTCGTCGAGCGTCAGCACCTTCGCCATCAGCCAGGCCGAATGGAAACGATAGCTGACGGCGAACACGCACAGCGCCGCGACCACGATCCACAGCGCGCTCACTGGCTCACCGCGGGACCACGCGAGCACGGTAATCGCGGTCGCGCCCAGAGAAGAGATCAGCGTCCACCCGATGATCCGAAGAATTTTGCGGGGCGTAGCCGACGTTGTTTTGCTCATGCGCGGTGGAGTTCGGGTCGCAAAAAAAGTAATTTCATGGAGGAGAGCGTGACTTCAAACCGGATCGTTACTTGTGAGCGGGGCGAATGATTCACGGCAGCGAAAGTGGCACCACGACCCAACGCGTAGATATTTCGCATCTTTCGGAATGCCGAATCGGATTAGTTGGAGGGGACCGCCGATCCCCCTCTGCCAACCGGGCCCTCCCGCTTCGCCGCGATGACGGCAATTTCTATTTTCGCGTCGCGCGGCAGCCGGCCAGCCTGGATAGTAATGCGTGCGGGCGGAACTGAGAAGTGGGTCGCATAGACTTCGTTCATGGCGCTAAAATCATTGAGGTCGGCGAGGAAAACTTGCGCCTGCACGATATCGTCAAATCCCAGGCCGGCTGCAGCGAGAATGGCCAGGAGGTTCCGCATCACCCGGGCCGTTTGATCACGAATGCCTCCGTCAACCATCTGTCCCGTTTGGGGATCCAGCGGAATCTGGCCAGACACATACAATATGCCGTGGCTGAGGACCGCCTGCGAATACGGTCCAATAGCCGCGGGCGCACCACTCGTTTGGATGATCTGCCGCCCTGTGTGCGGAATGGCGCAACCGGAGCCCAGTGCCAAGGTCGCGAGGATGGCGAGGACGCATGGATTCAAATGCCGAAAGCAAAGACGACTTCTGTTCATGGAAGAGCCGAACACCGCTCTTAGCCACCCACCGGCAACTCTTTGGCGAGCCGCAGCATGGTGGTGACGAATCGGTCGATTTCGGCCTCGGTGGTGGACAGGCCCACCGAGACGCGGATACCTTGGAATTCCTGCGTCCGGCGTGCGACATTGAAGGTGAAGAACTTCTCCTTGTGGAAAAGGCGCTCCCACAGTTCGGCGGAGTTTGTCCCGCGCAGATGAAAAGTGGCGATGGCATTGCTCATGCCTGGCGCAAAAGAAGTCCGGAACTCGAACCGATCGTGGGCGCGCAAGGGATCGGCCCATGACCGCGTGAGAAACTTCAGCCTTTCCCCGATTAGCGCCGTCCCAATGGCCTGGTGGAAACTGATCGCCTCAGTCAGCGCATATTCCGTCATGGGAGCGGTGCCCTTCAGCTCAAACTTTCGGATGTTGTCCGGCTTCATGGCGTTGCCGGAGGGGAACAGCGGCCAGATTTTTTTTATTTTATCCCGCTTTACATAAAGCATCCCCGTCCCTTTTGGCCCCATCAGCCATTTGTGTAGGCTTGCGCCCAGGTAGTCGCACTGCAGTAACTCGGCCGTGATTTCATATTGACCGAAACTTTGTGCCGCATCGACCAGCACCTCGATTCCGCGCGCGTGAGCCATCTTGCAAATCCTGGCCACCGGGAAATGCTGCCCCGTCAGGTTCACCGGGTGGCTAACCAGGATTAGCTTGGTCCGTTCCGTTACCGCCTCGGCAAAGGCCTCGAACAATTGACCCTCAGAATTTGCCGGGACCGGCATCCGCACTTTCCTGACGACGATGCCATCACGTTTTTCCCGCTGATCAAGCGCATCGAGCATCGCCCAATAGTCCAGCGTGGTGGTGAGCACCTCATCGCCAGGCTGCAGTGGCAGACCGAGCAACACCGTATCAAGGGCCTCTGTCGCGTTTCGCACGATTGCGATCTCCTCGCTGCCGCAGCCGAACATCCCGGCGAGACTGGCCCGGATGGGTTCCTTTGGACCATATTGGAAAAGATTCCAAGAGGGCATGCGCTCGGCTTCGCGGACGTAACGGTCGACCGCGTCCAGAACCACGCGCGGAGCGCAGCCCGCGCCGGCATGGTTCAAAGCCACGACATCGCGGTCCACCACGAACGCCTGCTGAATCTGGGACCAGGCAGGGTCTTTAGGGGAGATAGGCGAGGCCAGCGGCGTCTCGGAGGCTAGAGTTGCGGTGACCCGCTGGGCGCAGGCGGCCCCGGCTAGACCCAGGGCCGATTTCCGAATCCACTCGCGACGGCTGAAGCTAGTGGGCATGGTTTTCAGAACTTCAGGCTGAACTTCGCGTAGAAAAACGCGCCGTTAAAGCCGTAGGGTGAGATGTTCGTGTAGGTGAACGTCCCCGCGTTGTCCGATCCGTTGGTGCCCGCCGCCACAGAAGCCACTGTCGAGGCGAGATTCTTTGTCGGATAAATGTCGAACAGATTGCTGGCCCCGATTGACACATTGCTTTTTGACGTGAGCCGGTAGGTGACATCGAGGTCAGTGACGATATCGGCTTTGAAAATCTGGATCACGGCGAAGTTGGTCGAAGCTGGCTCGGTCGGTTCAAGGCGAATGTTGAAACCGGGCCGCAACGCGTCAATGCGTGCCTGGCTCAGACTGGTGAAGGCCACGGTCTCGTATTCGCCATATCGGACGCTGCGGAGGAAGAACGAGAACCTGCCAACATCCCAGCCGAGTCCAAGGACGGCTTTGTCCTTGGGCTGGCTCGACTGCTGCCGCACCCGCTGCGTGATGTCGAAGAGCGGAGTCGTCACGCCGAGGGCGGCCAGGGCCGCCGGGGTAGGCGCGATCCGCCGGTAGCTCGTGTCAGCCTTGGTGGCGGCCAGCGTGACAGTGAACTTTCCCGCCGCTTCGGTCTTGATCAAATAGCGGGCCGTGAAGTCCACGCCATCGGTCTTGGTGTCAATCGCGTTGGTAAAGTAGCTGACGGATCCGACCCCCGGGAATCCGGCCCCCACGAGGAAGTTGATCACGGGCGTGCCGCCGAAATTGGAGGACAGGGCGATGCGGTCGTCAATAGTGGTGCGGAAGTAGTCCAGCGAGGCCGAGAACAGGCCGGCCTCGAAGGTGCCGCCGACGGAGAAGTTCCGGGTGGTTTCCGCCTTGAGGGGGGTCGCGCCAAGCAATCGGGCTTCGGGGGAGGCGACGGGGAAGAGACGATTGTCAACGGGTGCGCCGTTCACGAAGAACGTGGCGGTGGAACTGAAGAAGGACTGGGCTAGGTGCGGCGCCCGGAAACCGCTGCCCACCGAGGCGCGCAGCGCGAAGCCCTTGGTCAGCGCCAATCGACTGGACAGCTTGTAGGTGGTGTTACTGCCGAAATCCGAGTAGTCCTCATAGCGCACCGCGGCGTCAACCAGCAGGCGCGAGGCGAGCCGCGTCTCAGCTTCCAGATACACTGCGTTGCTCGTTCGATCGACCGAGACCGCATCGGAGGGCCGGAAGCCGGGAAAAACCTGCGTGCCTGGCGTGGCGAGACCGCCGGCGGCCGGTCCGTCGAGAATGGGGACGCCGCCATTGCGGTAGGAATCGGGTTCGCCGGCAATAAGCCGGTATTTTTCCTCGCGGTGCTCTAAACCAAACGCAACTTTGAGTGGCTCGGGCAGGCCGGCCAGGAACTCCCGATTCAAATCAAGGTTGGTGGTCCATTGGTCGAAGCTTGAGCCGCCAACATTAAAACGGGTCGGGCTCGCGGTGCCGAGGCTTACGTTGTTGGAATTGCTCACGACGATGTCGAACTTGTCGCGGCCATAGACGCTGGAGAGATCCCACTGCCAGCCGGCGGCGGAGCCCTTGACGCCGCCGTCGAGCGAGAAATCCGTGACATTGATATTCTCCAGCGGCAGGTATCCGTTGGGGTGGATCGCCCGCACGGTTTCGTTCTGACCGGCGCGGCGGAAGAACCCGGTGCTCTTGCCCCGGCGATCATTATAGGTGCCAAACCCATAGAGAGTGAGGCCGTTGGCAAGCGGCAGTTCGGCGTTGAGAATGAGGCCGGCATCTCGGACCTCGGGCTCGCCCCGGCGGGAGAGAATGCGCTTTAGCGTCGCCTCTCGGGGATCGAGGGTGCCGGAGGACGGAGTCAGGCCGGTGCCCGAACCGAAGTTGCCGGAGATCGCCGTTAGCGCGCCAGTCGCCGGGTTGGTGCCGAAATACTGCTGGCGCGTGTCTGGCTCGGCGCGATTTGTGAACTGGCGGTCGCGGGCGAAAACCGTGGCGCGCAGGACGCCTTTTTCGCCCAACGGCACGCCGGTGTAGGCACTAGCGTCGATGGTCTGGCCGTCGCCCTGGCTGTAACCGCCGAAGAAAACGTCGAAGCCGGAGCCGAGAGACTTGTCGAGCACGAGGTTTATGACCCCCGCAATTGCATCGGAGCCGTATTGCGCAGCGGCGCCGTCGCGCAAGACCTCGACCCGGCCGAGGGCGGCGGCGGGGATGGCGCTGACATCGACGGCGACGGAGCCGCGGCCGATCGCGTTGTTGATGTTGACGATCGCGCTTGTATGGCGGCGTTTGCCGTTCACCAGCACGAGGGTTTGGTCTGGTTGGAGGCCGCGCAGAGTGGCGGGCCGCACGACATCTAGCCCGTCATTGGAGCTGGTCCGGGGGAGATTGAAGGAGGGGATGGCGGCCACGAGCATTTCCGCCGTGCCCGTGTTTCCACCGGTGCGGAGCTCGCGTACGGGGATAACGTCGATCGGCACCGGGGAGTTGGTGACCATGCGGTCGTTGAAACGGGAGCCGGTGGCGACAATTTTTTCCAACTGCACCACCCCGTCGCCGTCGTTCGCAGTGGATTCAGCCTTTGAGTTTGCTGCCGGGCGGGCGCTGTTTGTCCGCGCCGCCCTTTGGCCGTTTGGGTCATTGGCCGCCTTTCCGACGGCGAGCGCGCCGGTCGCCTTATCCTGCGTCACTGAGAGCGCCGTGCCGTCCAGCATCTGATCGAGGGCTTGGCGCGGAGGTAGCTCGCCCCGCACCGTCCGGGTTTTCTCTCCTTTGATCTCCTCAAGGGAAAACATAAGTTCCATCCCCGATTGCGCGGAGAACATCTTGAGGGTAGCCGCCGCTTCACCGGGGGGAATGTCAAACGACTTGGTGGCCGGCGTGGCCGGCGTGGCCGCGTGGCTGACGGCGGTAAGGCCAAGGGAAACCAACGCGACCAAATAAAGGGCGGCCTTAGCCACCCGGGATGTGCACGTGGAGCTGTGTGCGGCAGACTCGTTGCTAATGGCAGACGTGGAGGTCATACAGCCAAGCAAGACGCGTGGGCGGCTGAAACTCTCTACGGCGATGTCTCCGTCTCGGCCAGGCGCAGAAGCGTTTGAGAATCGGTTCGTTCGGTTGTGACGCCAAAACGGCTCTCTAGTAGCCGGACAAAGGCCTCCTGGTTGCCGACGGCAAAAGTCCCGCCAAACTGGCGCCCGTTCAGGCGGGCATCTGCGATGACGAGCTTGTGGCGATTATAGCGGTTGAATTCAGCGACCACCTCCGAGAGCGGCGTGCCGTCGAAAACTAGGCGTCGCTCCTGCCAAGCCAGCGCGCGCTCAATTTCCGGCGACGAGATAGGCACGGGAGCCTCGGGCACCGGCGAACTCGCTGTAACGCCGATCAACACCCGTTCGCCGGCTACCAAGAGCGGCTCATCCGCTGGTGTTTTGACTGTGAGCAGGGATGCGCCTTTCTGGGTATCCGCAACGCGCACCTTGCCTTCGGTGACAATTACTTCCACTGACCCGGGTCGCCGGCGGACATTGAAGGCAGTGCCAACCGCACGAATGTCCACACCCGCTACCTCGACTACGAAGGGCCGCGGCGGGTTCTTGGCCACTGAAAACTGCGCCTCACCGCGTTGCAGCCGGACACGACGTTCGGTCGCCGTGTAGGCGACCTCGACCGTCGTGTCGGTGTTCAGGTCGACCGACGAGCCATCCGGCAGGCTGAGTTTTCTCTGCCCGCCAGTCTCAGTAACGGCCATTTCAGCAAACGGAGCGGTGGCGCGTGCGGGCCGCCACCACCCGACATAAACAAGAACGAAGGCGGCAGCCGCGGCCAGCGCCGTCCGAAAAATGAGAACAGTCGCGCGCCGCGGCCGGACCGGCATTGCCGGCAAGTCGGCCTCCAATCGCTCGCGCTCTGCAGGACTAAGTTCCTTCAGCCGCTCAAATGAGTGCCAGGTCTGCTCCAGCGAAGCGAACGTGCGGGCATGACGCGGGTCAGCTTTAAGCCAGTGCGACAAAGCTGCCTCCTCCGCCGGCGTCATTCCGCGCCCTCGCCGCACGAGCCAATCGGCAGCGGCCGCATCGATCGCCGAAGTGCTCACAAATGTCTCAGCGTAACTCATCGGCGCTCCTGTGGGGTGCGTCGGGCCCGGACATATTCCCGGCAGCGCAACATGCCCTTGGCAATCTGTGCGTTGACGGTCCGCTCGGATATCCCGAGCCGGGTGGCGATTTCTTTGTAGGAGAGTCCATGGATTCTATGTAACACCAACACGTGGCGGCAGCCTTTGGGCAGGGCCTGAACCGCCTCGGCCAGCAAACCGAGGTCCTGATCGCGGCTGAGGGACTCGGCTGCATCAGGGCCAGTCTCTAAGACGGACAGCTCGTCGAATTCCTCTACGGCCTCGATGGGAATAATCTTACTGCGCCGGAAAAAATCGAGCGCGGCATTCCGGGCTGTGGCAAAAAGATAGGTCTTCGCATCAACCACATTACGCGTCTCCCGGGCCCGGATCAGCCGCATGTAGGATTCCTGGACGAGGTCGTCGATATCCCTGAGCGAAGGGAAGCGCCCGCGCAGCCAGCCGCGCAGTTTCGATTCATGCGGCTGGATCTCTTCCGCGAACCAGCGGGCTTGCTCAATCTTATCCGCAGTTGTCTGAGGTGGCATCGGGAGCACGTTACGGAGTCGTTGCGAATGGAAACCTGGGCGGAGCGATCGCTAATAGCGAGCCGCTATGCAGGATACCCCATATTCACTTAGCCTTGATGCTACCGCACGTCAGCATGCTTTTCCCGAAATACGGGTTGTTAATTTTCTCGGAGGTCTGCACCCAATCGCCTTCCCCCCCTTCCACCATAGGGCAGTTTGCGACGTAGTAGCCGGGTTTGCCCCCGGCGACATGAACGGCGCGCTTGCTGAAGGACTTGAATACATCGCGCGCATCCTGCAATGACTTGGCGTTCGCGAATTTCCGGGCGTCCTGCACATACCCCGGCGGGGCATCGACGCCGTTTTCGTGATGTATGACCGGCATGGCGGCTACAACCGCGGCCGCTTTCTTGGCGGCGGCCAGATCGTCTGCGGCCAAGGCGGCTCGCACCAATTCATATTGGGCGAGAAACTGTTTCTGGTCATTATCGAGCGGAGCATTCTTGTCATGGGCACGCGCGGCGGAGCCGAACAGCGCGGCGAAAACGAGGACTAGGAGGATACGGATCATTCTCATGGGGATGAATTAGTTGTTTTTGATGGCACGGGAAGACGTGTGCGTCTGGATAATTTTCCATTCGCCGTTGATTTTCTTGAGGACCGAAGTGGTGACGGCCTTCTTTTCGACGACCCTGCCGTCCGCCTTCAAAACAATACGGTAGATATAGGACTCGGTCGTCAGCGCCAAGGGCAGCTCAAGCCGAATCTCCGCACTATAGTCGCGGTAGGAGAATTCCTTGAATTCCGCCAGTTCGGGGCCGATGTGGTGCTCCAGGTAATGGGCATAGGTGCCCTCGACGCCGCCGGATTCAAAGACGGCGGAATCTGTAGTGAAGAGGTCTTTCGCCTTGGCCGCATCGAGCGTAATGAGGGCCTGATTGTAGGCGGTCAGCACGGCCTTGATCGCGCCTTGATCGGGGTTGTCCACCGCTCGGAGCGAGTTGGCGGACAAAAGGAGTAACGCGAGGAGGAGTCGTTTCATGGTCAGGTTTTCTTCGCCACGAGCGTCATGCCGCATTTGGGGCAGGTCGCGCCGACTTTGTTGGAGGTGATTTCAGGGTGCATAGGACAAACATAGCTCACGGCCATGCCGGCGTGATCGTGCTCGGCGCTGGCAGGCTTGGCTGGGGCGGCGTTCAAACCGAACCCTGCAAATCTGCTTTGCCCGTCGATCTGCACCTGCACGTAGAACTTGAAGAATCCCGGCAAGGCCGGCTGGAGATGAAAGCTGAGGTCCGGCCCGCCACGATCGGAGTCCATTTCCGGTTCCTTGCCCATGGGGTGGACATGAAGCACGCCACTCAGGTCAGCCGTGAATCCAACCCCATGGGCGAATGCCGCCATGATGGGTTCGAGATTTGTGGCGGGCGTGCCGTCGGGCCTGGTCACCCGGACCGCGACGAGTGATGCAGATCCCGCGACCAGTGGCTCATCAGCAGGGACCTTCAAGTCGAAGCGATAGCCGTCAACCGTGGTGGACAGGTTGAGGGAAGTGTCGAGGGGGCGCGCGGCACCACCGACTGTCACCGAGGTCTTCGCGTATTCTTGTGCCCCGGTAGCTTTGGGCAGGAGATCGGCAAATACGGTGTAGGTGCCCCCAAGCTTCGGATTGAATGTGAACGACCACTCGCCCGGGGCCGTCTCGACAGGGTGCTCGTGGCTGTAACTGGTCAAACTGGCATCCACAATCAGGAGGTGGACCAGCTTCGTGTGCGCGAGTTCGAGATCAGCGGAGGTGACGGGCTTGCCGTCCTTGGTCGTGAGTTTGACCACAACCGGCACGCTGGCTCCCGCCTTCGGGGTCTTGGCCGGCATGAACATGACTCGCACGGTCGGCTCGCCCTGTGCGCCACCGTGCTCTTCATGCACCATTGCCATCGGTTTGGCCTCGGTCGGTGACATCGCTCCCGACTCATGGGCGGGCGCTTTGTCCTCGTGCGCCTGCATGACTAGGGCCGGCGCAATTAGAAAGGTTGCGCCCACGAGGAACGCGGACGCCAGGGTATGGCTGATGGGGGGGATCATGACGTAAGGGGAAGAAATGAGAATGCCGGCTGGAGATATGTGTCCGACCGGCAAAGGAATCATTTGTGGTCGTGGCCAGTCATTTCGCCCTTCGGATATTGCGCAGCGACAATCTTCAGAAGGGACTCGACCACCCCGAGCTGCTTTTCCGCGCCGTCCTGTTTACCCTCGTCGGCGGCGTCATGCATGGCGTCCAGGGCCTTGGCCAGATTCTTGACGGCTCCATCGACCCGCTTGAGCTTTTCCGCGGGCAGATCCTTTGAAAGCCCGGGCAGCATGTTCAAGGTTTCAGTCAACTGCTCGGCCAATTCGTGCACCGGCTTCAGATTCTTGGCTTTGACTTGCTCGACGATTTCCATGTGGAGATCGTGCGCCTTGTCCAAGGCGGCGGCTGCGGTGGTCGGCATGGCCATTTCACCATGCCCGGCTTCCTTCTTGTCGTCGTGGGCGCGAAGGAGCGGGCTGGCAAGGAGGAGCGAAGCGCCGACGACGAGCGTCAGTGCGAGATGATTTTTGCGATTTTGTGTTTTCATGGTTTGGGAGAGAAATCAGTTGGCGGCGTCGAGCGGATCGACCTTGGTGCGGGCAAGGTATTTCTCGGACGCCTTGCGGCCGAATTTATAGAACACGGCGGGCGTCACCGCCATGTCGAGGAACGTGGAACTCACCAGTCCGCCGAGGATGACCACGGCCACCGGGTAGAGAATCTCCTTGCCGGGTTGGTCCGCCGCGAGGACCAGCGGGATGAGGGCCAGGCCGGCGGTAAGCGCTGTCATGGTCACCGGCACCAGTCGTTCCAGCGAGCCACGGACAATCATCTGCTCATCGAACTTCTCGCCCTCGTGCTCCATCAGGTGGAGGTAGTGCGAGATCATCATGATGGTGTTGCGCGAGGCGATGCCCGCGAGCGTGATCAGGCCGACGAGGGTCGCGATCGACACCTGATGGACCATGAAAAAGGTGAGGACGAGTGCACCGACGAACGCCAGCGGGACGTTGAGCAGGATCTGCGTGACGATCATCCCCGAGCGGAAGTGTGCGTAGAGCACGATGAACACGATGCCGAAGGTCAGCACGGCCAGGATCGCAATGATTCGGGTGGCCTCTTGCTGGCTTTGGAACTGGCCCTCATAGTTGATGAAGTAACCGGTCTCCAGATGGACCTTTTCACCGACGGTCTTCTGGATGTCGGCCACGACCGAGCCGAGGTCACGCCCAGAGACGTTGGCCGAGACGGCGATGCGGCGCTGGACATCCTCACGGTTAATAAGGTTGGGCCCCTTGCTCTCGCGGACATTGGCGACCAGATAGAGCGGCACCTTGCCACCGACCGGCGTGTCGATCAGGATATCGCGAATGGCGGCGGGATTGATGCGGGAGGGTTCGTTGAACCGCACGATGAGGTTGTAGGTGCGCTGACCTTCCAGAACGTCCGCCACCACACGGCCATTCAGCGCGGTTTCGAGCAACTCGTTGAGCTGGCCGGGCTGTAGTCCGTAGGCGGCCGCTTTGTCGCGGAGCACCTCGATCTTGATCTGGTCGATCAGCACCTGCTTTTCCGTCTGGAGGTCGACCAGCCCGGGTATGCCGTGCATCGCGCTTTCGGTCTCGGCAGCATAGAGGCGCAGCTTGTCGAGGTCCGGGCCGAATATCTTGACAGCGATCTGGGCGCGGACGCCGGAGAGCAGATGATCGAGCCGGTGGGAAATCGGCTGGCCGACATTCATCACAATGCCTGGCACCTGACTAAGCCGGGCGCGGATGTCGGAGAGTATCTCATCGCGCCGCCGGCCGGACTTTTTGAAGTCCACATCGATTTCCGTGTAGTGCACGCCTTCTGCATGTTCATCCAGTTCAGCGCGGCCCGTGCGACGGCCGGTTGAGGCGACCTCGGGCACGCTGAGCAATAGGTTCTCCGCGATAGTGCCGATGCGATCCGACTCGGCGAGCGACGTGCCCGGTGCGGAAAGAATGTTGATCGTCGAGGTGCCTTCATTGAAATCGGGCAAAAACAGTTTACCCATCCGCGGATAGAGGGCGAAGGCGCCCGCCACCAGCAACAAGGCGACCGTGATTGGCACCCACGGGTGTCGGAGTGATGGGCCGAGCACTACTCGGCGGTCGAAAGCCTTCAGGCCGCGCACGAGCCAGCCGTCCTTCTCGTCGCCCATGCGCTTCATCTTCGGCAGCAGGAACGACGCGAGCGCCGGAATCACCGTGAGTGACACGATGAAGGATGCGATCATCGCGACAATTGTAGCCTCCCCGATGGGGGCGAAGAGCCGGCCCTCGATGCCGCCGAGAGCGAAGAGCGGAATGAAGACCAAGATGATGACGAGCGTCGCGAACAGAATCGAGTTCCGCACTTCCGAGGAGGCATCGGCGATCACGCGCAGCGGCGGCCGCGGGTTCGGCGCGTGGCGGTTCTCCCTCAGGCGACGGTAAACATTCTCCACGTCCACAATCGCATCATCGACCACCATGCCGATGGCGACCGCCAGGCCGCCGAGGGTCATCGTGTTGATCGTGATGCCGGCGAACTTGAAATAGAGTCCCGTCACGACGAACGAGAGAGGGATGGCCGTCAGCGTGATCGCCGTCGTGCGGAAGTTGAGCAGGAAGAGAAAGAGCACGATGACGACCATGAGGGCACCGTCCCGGATCGCCTCCTCCACGTTCTTGATCGCCGCTTCAATGAAATTGGCCTGCTTGAACAGCTCGTAGACTTTCACGTCCGGCGGCAACGTCTGGCCGATCTCCGCCAGCGCCGCTTCCACCTTGCGTGTGAGGCTGACAGTGTCGACGCCCGGCTGCTTCTGCACAGAGAGAATCACGGCGGGTTTGCCGTTCACGCCGGCGTCGCCGCGCATGACCTGCTTTCCGAACTGCACCGTTGCGACATCATGCAGATGCACGGGGATACCTTTGCGCACCACGACGACGGTGTTGGCAATGTCTTCGAGCGAGGTGGTGCGTCCCACGTTGCGGATGAGCGCCTCCTTGTTGGCGTTTTCCAGGAAACCGCCGGAAGTGTTACTTTGTGCCTGTTCGGCGGCGGTGACGACCTCCTGCAGGCTGACGCCATAGGCGGCGAGTTTTTCCGGCGACGGCAGGACCTGATACTGTTTTACGCCCCCGCCGATGGGTATCACCTGCGATACGCCGGGGATCGTGAGCAGCCTCTGGCGGACGGTCCAGTCGGCGAGCGTGCGGATGTCCATCGGCGCGGTCGCGCCGGTTTCGCTCTTCAGGCCGATCAGCATGATCTCGCCCATGATGGAACTGATCGGACCCATGGTTGGCGTAACGCCGCGCGGGAGCTTTTCCGCGGTGAGCTGCAGGCGCTCCTGCACGAGCTGGCGGGCGCGGTAGATGTCCATGCCCCAGTCAAACTCGACATAGAGCACCGACAGCCCGATGCCCGCAGTGGAGCGCACGCGTTTCACTCCGGGTGCGCCGTTGAGTGAAGTCTCCATCGGCAGGTTGACCAGGGTCTCGACCTCCTCGGGCGCGAGCCCTGTGGCTTCGGTGAGAATGTTGACCGTCGGGCGGTTCAGGTCGGGGAACACGTCAACCGGCAACTGGAGGATGACGTAGCCGCCGTAGACAAGCAGCAGCGCGCTCGCCGCCAACACGAAGAGGCGGTTGCGCAGGGAGAATTCGATGAGTCGATTAAGCATGGCGGAACGCTTTGCTTAATGGCTCTTCGGTTCGGTCGCCGGCTGCTCTTTGGCGGGAGTAGCATGCCCGTCCGCGACGCCCTTCTTGGGCGCTGGCGGCACGTATTGGAGCTGGTAGTTGCCCGCGGTGACGACATTCGCGCCCGGCAGCACGCCTTCGACAATCTCAACGTAGCGATCGTCCCGCTGGCCGACCACCACCGGCGTGCGGAGAAAGGTCTGCGGATCCTTGTCGTCCTGCACGAAGACAAATAAGTTGCCCGCCTCTCCCAGCACCGCGGAAAGAGGCACGGCTATGATCGAGTCTGCTTCGGCGGTCACGATTGCGAGCGTGGCGCGCATGTTCGGCAACAGGCGCAGCCCGGGATTCGCCACACGCACCCGCACGCCGAGCGTGCGGGTTTCCGGGTCGAGTTGCGCGGTATGCCCCTCCACCGTGCCCTCAAAGGTCTGATCGGGATAGGCCTCCGCCCGCACTCGCACCTTTTGGTTAGGCTGAATCTGAGCGATTTGTCCCTCGTAAATCCGGGCGACGACGTAAAGCGAGGAAAGATCGGCGATCTTCAGCAGGTGCGCATCGGGTTCGACGCTGTCGCCGGTGAAGACATGGCGGTCCAACACAGTGCCGCCGATGCTGGCCTTGAATTCAATGCGCGGTGGGGGCTCACCCACTTGCCGGCTCTCGATTTCGAGCAGGAAGTCCCCTTGGGCGACCTGGTCGCCTTCATTGACCGCCAGCCGGGTGACCCGGCCGGGAATACGGCTGGTCAGCGAGACGACCCGCGCCGGATCGACTTCGACGTGGCCCAGGGCGGAGAGGGTTTTCTCCAGTGTGCGCAGATCCGCAGTTTCAAGCTTCAGCCCGAGGTTCTTCGCCGCTTCAGGCGTGATTGTGATGGGGCCCGTCAGGGGGCCGGCACCGTCCTCACCTGGCGCCTTGTCGTGACCGGCATGGGCCAGCAACCGGGCCGCAGGTTGCAAAGCGAGGGCAAAGGCGAGCCAGATGAGGAGAAGTCGTTTCATGGCGTGGTCGGTGAGGAGGATTGGCTCAGGTTGCGAAGGTGGGGATTGGTGCCCAGCGCGGTTTCCAGCGCGATCAACAGCTCGGCGTAGCGCCCTCGATGACCGAGATAATCCAGCTCCACGGTGAAACGCTGCTGCTGAGCCTGGAACATCGGCGCAATGCCTTGCTCGCCCCGCTCATAAGCGCGTTGCATGGCCTGGAACTGCTGTTCAGCCAGGGGAATCAACTCCTCGCGATAGCGGGTGAGCACCGGGGCAAGCTGGCTGACCGCTACCCGGGCCTGCGAAATCTCCGAGGAGATGCCGAGCCTCAGCGCCGCCAGCTCAGCCTCGGCTTGCCGGTGTGCGGCCTGCTGCTCGATGATTTTCCCCTGGTTTTTGTTTCGCACGGGCAGCGGGATGGAGATGCTGGCCCCGAGAAAATTGTCCCGCTTGACGCCGACCGGGGCATTGAAAACGGATCGATCACCTTCATAGGAGACGCCGACGGTCAGATCGTCATACGCCTCCACCTTTGCGACCCGCACCTCGGCGTCAGCCTGATTGACCGCTACCCGGGCCGCTTCGTAGTCCGGCCTGGATTCGGCGACCACCTCAGCTCCCGTTGCAGCACCCAGGAGGGCCGTCAGTTCGTCCGGGTCGCCGACTAACGCCAGTGGTTCTTCGGCGGGCAAACCCAGGAGTCGCTTGAAGCGCAATTCTGCGGCGGTTCGCTCGGCCAGGAGGAGCTGTTGTTCCTGCTCCAGCTTGGCGTTCTCGATTCGGATTGGCGCAATGTCTGTCTGCGGAACTTCACCCTTCTGATACCGCCGCGCAATCAAGGCGGCTAACTGTTCCCCCGTCGCCAGCAGTTTTTGGCGGGCCTCGGCTTGCCGGGTAAAATTGAGAATCCGGACAAAGAGCGTTTCCACCTCTCCCACAAGCTGGCGTTGGTTATCGCGCACCTGCGCGCGTCTTTGCTCCACTGAAAGGGAAGCAGCCTCCCGGGCCTTCCGCAGGCGATCCTTGCGCGGAATGGGCTGCGAGAGCCCGAGGGTTACGGCTCGCTCGCCTTCATTGCCGAAAAGCAGGTCGGACCGGGCGCCGATTTCGAGCGAGGGATTGCGCGGCAAACCGGCTTGGAGCATCCGGCCTTGGGCCTTGTCGACCTCAAGGGACGAAGCGGCTAGGTCCTTGTTTCCGGCAAGAGCCTGCACGACCGCCTGATCGAGCGTGATTTCGCGGGCGATGGAACAGCCAACCAATAACGTAAATAGAGCAAAGATGCGTCTCATGAAGGTGAACCGAAAGGTTCATTTCCCCTTTCAACGCATCGACGGACCTCAATCCCTCGATTTTTGACAAACTTTCTGCCGGCCATTGTGGCGGAGGTCGTGGTTATTTCCTGCTGCGCGTGCGACCGGACTCAGGGACATCGCTTTGGTCTTTGGCGAATACGAATGCGGCGCCTTACCGCCGCCTGGAACCCGGGTGCACGGGGTGGTGACACCTTCCAAGCCTGGAGCAGTTCGCGCAATGGCGTGATCGCTTTCATGGGTGGCATTTACCAACGGCTCGTGTCCTTCCATTTCATTTCGGAAAGGAGCTCTTCTACGACCGTCTGGGGGCGCTCACCTCTCGCGAATCGTGCGGGCGCGCGTTGGAACAAATCCACGCACACAGGACAGCATAGCGGGAACGGTTTCCCATCGTGATATAGGTGCGCTACTCCGCTGGTATTGGCCAAATCCTTTCCACAAACTGTGCAGGTCCCGTTGATGTCATTCATGTTTCGAGAGCTTTGGGCCGCCCATTTCAAATCAAGGGCAGCCCGCAGCGGGTTGCGGAAGCAGTGTTTTACGTGCGGCTGCATCCGGAGGAAGAAAACTGCATCATTTCTTGTCCGCGAGTTTGGCGACGAAGAAGCATTGCTCGCCCTTGTCGTTGACGTAGCTCACTTCGCGCGTGGGCATCGGATTTTTAGGCGGCCCTTTCATCACCACCTTCACCTTTATCTTGCATGACGGACAGGTGAGCGTTGCGCCTTCCTTGCAGTGGTCCATCGCCTCGGCCTGACTGGTGATGGTCTTTTCTGTCACCGTCTGGCATTGATTGCAGACGTAGAGCACCTTGTCGCCCGCCTTGAGGTTGCTGAACTGCTCGGGGGTCTTTATCTGCTGCCAGGAGTCAGGACCGGGACCAGCGATAACGGGAACAGCGACGCCTGCAATGAGGCCCGCGATGAGTATCATCTTTGCGATGGTTTTCATGGGTTTTGTTGATTTGGATTGCGCCCCCTCGGGCAGAGAAATTTTGATGCCGGTGAGCCAGGCGGTGCGGTCGTCTATTTTCCGGGTGGTGCCTTGGCGACATACATGCACTCGCCTCCCTTTTCGTTCACAAAGCGGACACGCGGCTGTTGTGCCGAGTCGGTGTGCGGGTCGATGACTAGCCGCATCCGGTCGTTGCAACCGGGACAAATGATTACGGCTCCTTCCTTGAAGCGTTCCGCCGCATCCGCTGCGCTGGCCAAAGTCACCTCGCGCCGGGAGTCACACTGCCGGCAGAGGTAAAGAATCCGGTCCCCCGTTTTCAACTGGGCAAACTGATCGGCGGAACGAAGCACTTCCCCGATCCTGCTGCGCGAATACACGACCGAAACGGTTGCGCACACGGCGAGCAGACCGACAACGGCGAGAAACACGGTGGTGGGCTTCATGTGGAGCGGGGTTGAGGGTGCGGTCAGACAATTCAGGCACCCGCGGCTGCGGGCTCGGTTGAAGGGGGTGGCTCCGTCGGCGTGCTCTTGGGGAGGGACCGGACACGCCAAAGGTAGAAAATCGCGGGATATACCAGCAGCTCCATCAGCGTGGACGTGATGACGCCACCCACCATCGGCAGGGCGATGCGCTTCATCGTGTCTGCACCGGTGCCGTGACTCCAGAGGATCGGCATCAGGCCGGCAATAATGACCGCCGCCGTCATGGCCTTCGGGCGAACACGCTTCACGGCGCCGTGGTAGATGGCGTCCCGCAGGTCGGTTGTGGTGAGCAGGCGTCCCTTGGTCTTCCACTCGTCATATGCGAGATCGAGATAGAGCAGCATCACGACGCCGGTTTCAGCATCGAGGCCTGCTAAGGCGATGATGCCGACCCACACCGCCACGCTCATGTTATAGCCAAACAGGTGCAGCGCCCAAAACGCCCCGACCAGCGAGAACGGCACGGCCAGAAGGACAATCAGCGTCTTGATCCAAGACTTGGTGTTGAGATAAATAATGAAGATGATCAGCAGCAGCGTCAGGGGCACCACGAGCATCAGGCGCGCTTGCGCCCGCTGCATGTATTCATACTGGCCGCTCCAGAGTATCGTGTAGCCGGCCGGCACTTTGATTTCGCCGCGCTGAATGGCCTCGTTGACCGTGCGCTGCGCACCACGGACGTAGTTGCCGAGATCGACGCCTTGCACATCGACATAGATCCAGGCGTTCGGAATCGCCGCTTCGCTCTTGATGCCCATCGGGGCCGCGACGACGCGAACCTTGGCCAACTGGCTCAACGGCACCTGCGCCATGCCAGATGCGTTTGCGGCCCCGCCCATGCCCCCGCCGGTGCCGGCACCCTTCACCGGGATCAGGATTTCGCGCAGGGCTTCGAGATTTTCGCGGTAGTCGCGTTCATAGCGGAGAATGACCCCGTAGCGCTCAAGACCTTCTACCGTGGTCGTGAGCGCCATGCCGCCTAACGCGACCTGTAACACCTCCTGCACATCACCGACGGTCAGTCCGTGACGCGCAATTGCATCCCGATCGATGTCGAATTCGACGTAGTTGCCGCCCATCACGCGCTCAGCAAAGACGCTGCTGGTGCCGGGGGCGCGGCGAATCACGCCCTCGATTTCTTGGGCAATTCGCTCCAGTTCGCGCAGGTCGGAGCCCGCGACCTTGATGCCGACGGGGGTTTTGATACCGGTTGCGAGCATGTCGATGCGCGTCTTGATCGGCATCGTCCACGCGTTGGTCAGGCCGGGAATCTGCACGGCGTTATTCATCGCCGCGGTGAGCTCGTCGATGGTGCGCCGCCGGTGGGCGATGATCTTGCCATCGTCGTCCTTGATGTCGACCACCGGCCATTCCTCCTCGGACTTGAGCATGATCGTGGTCTCAATCATGTCCATCGGCGCCGGATCGGTGGCCGACTCGGCGCGGCCGATCTTGCCGAAGACGTGATGCACCTCGGCGAACGACTTGATGATCTGGTCGGTCTGCTGGATGAGTTCGCGCGCCTTGGTTGGCGAGATGCCCGGGAAGGTCGTGGGCATGTAGAGTAGGTCGCCTTCGTAGAGAGGCGGCATGAACTCCGAGCCGATGTTCTGGTAGGGAAACGCCTTGCCGAACTTCAGGGCCACTTCCTTGGCGCCACCGTCCGGAAGGACGCGCGCGACGATGGAGTTCCAGGGGAAGAATACCCAGCCAACCACCACGGCGGCGGTGATGATCACGGCCCACCGGAACTTGATCATCACGTCCAGCAGCGGGTGATAGAGCCAGATCAGGAAGCGGTTTACCGGATTCTTGTCCTCGGCGGGAATTTTCCCACGAATGAAGAAGCCCATCAGCACCGGCGCGAGGGTGACCGACAGGATAGCCGCCGCTGCCATCGAATATGTCTTGGTGAACGCGAGGGGCTTGAACATGCGTCCTTCCTGCGATTGCAGCGTGAAGACCGGCAGGAATGAGACGGTGATGACGAGCAGCGAATAGAACAGCGTCGGACCGACCTCAATCGAGGCATCGCGAATGATGTCCCAATGCGGCTTCTTGCCCCCGTCGTGCTCCATGTGCTTGTGCGCGTTCTCGATCATGATGATCACAGCGTCCACCATGGCGCCGATGGCAATGGCGATGCCGCCGAGGGACATGATGTTGGCGCTCAAGCCCTGCCCAAACATGACCGCAATCGAGGCGAGGACCGCAATCGGCAGGATGACGATCGCCACAAAGGAGCTCCGCAGGTGCATTAGGAAGAGCAGACACACCAGCGCGACCACGATGCTCTCCTCGATGAGCTTCTCCTTCAGCGTGCGCACAGCGCGGTCGATGAGCGCGGTGCGATCATACGCG
>JANYAM010000166.1 GCA_025361365.1 Opitutus sp.
CGTCGAACCAGCCTTCGGCGGCCTTGCGCTTGGCCACCTCGGCGCCGCAGTCGGTGATGAGGCCATTGATGAGGGTGACGTGTGCGCCAAGTTCGCGGCACTCGATGACGTTGGCCTTGGGTGTGTCCACCGGCATGAAAATGTGAACTTCAATGCCGGCCCGGGCGGCGTAGGCGGCGAGGGCGCCACCGGCGTTGCCGGCGGAGGGGGCGGCGAGTTTTTTCAAACCGAACTGTTTCGCCATCGAGACGGCGGTGCTCATGCCGCGCGCCTTAAAGCTTTGGGTTGGGTTGACCGACTCATCCTTGATGAAGAGTTTCGCCAGGCCGTGCTTCGCGGCCAGCCGTGGGGCGGGCAGGAGAGGGGTGAGACCTTCGCCGAGGGTGACGATGTCGGCGTCGCTTTTGACCGGCAGCACCTCGCGGTAGCGCCAGAGGGACTTCACGCGCGTGGCGAGGGCGGCCTTGGTCAGGGTGCGGGCGGCGGCAGCGAGATCGTATTGGGGATAGAGTGGCTTGCCGCAGGCGGTGCAGACGTTCTGGGGGACGGAGGCGTCGTGTTCCTTGGCGCAGGCGGTGCAGGTGAGGTGGGTGAGAGGCACGGAGAGGAGTAGAGCAGAAAGACGGCGAGGCGCGAGCAAGCTCGCTGGCCCACAGCAGGCACAAAAAAGCCGGCCCGCGAGGGCCGGCTTGAAAAGGGACGGTGGTGTTTATTTAGACCGGCTGACCGTCGAGGGATCGATTGGCTGCGGAGTCGTGGCCTTCGTCGTTTCTGTGGAATTTACCTGGGAGGTTCCAGTGCGAGTGCTCGTCGTGCCGGTCGTCTGGGTGAAGGTGCCAGATTGGAGGGAGCTGCTGAAGTTGGCCTTTTCCGCGGTGGGAACCTCGTTGCTGACGGCGGTGGTCACTGCCGTGCTGGTCACGCCGGACTGCTTCATGAGCGCGGCAGCTTCGGCCGCGGCGCTAGGAACGGCGGCGAACACCGCCTTGGCGACTTCGGCCGCCTCGGCCGCGGTGGCGCCACCGATGCCCTTCTCCGCTGCTACGGCCACGGTGGCTACTGCCAAAGCCATCAGTTCCTTGATCGAGTTAGCCTCAGCAAGGGCATCCCGGCCTAGTCCGAATAAATCATTGTGAAATACGCTATGCGCGCCTAGCTCACTTTTAAAAGTAGCCTGATCATTGCTCAGGGCCTGTCCGGCATTCACTGTTTTAACGTTGTGGTCTTCGCCAGTTGATACACCCGTTGCGCCATTATGACCAGAGAGGGAAGAAAAGAATCCACCTCGATTGGCATTAAATAGTCCGGGGGCTACCACTGAGACCACACCGTTGACCACGGCAATGGTGACCTTTTGGTTCTTATACGACATGGTGAAGATCGTGCCGCGGGCGGCGGCGACGCCCTTTGGGGTGCGGACGGCATATTGGTTCACGGCCTTCTTGCTCGGATCGAGCTTGGCGACGAGGTTGCCGCTCTTGAGATTGAGGGTGGTCACCTCGGCGGTGACCTTGCCACCCTCTGATTGGACGGAGAGTTCGTCCACCCCGACCTCGGAATCCTTCTTGATGGAGGTCACATAGCCTTTGTGGGTCTCAAGGTAGACGTCGCCATCGGCGCCGGTCTTGATCGTCGCGCCCTGCGGGACTTTCATACCTTCGGTCAGGGCGACGGTGCTGCCATCGGGCAGCGTCACGGTGGCGGCGCCAGTGACGCGGGCGACCGTAGCCTGCGTGATCTGAGTCTCAGCGAACGCCGAAGCGGTCAAACCGAGCAGCGCGGTGAAAAGGAGAACCAGTTTGCGGGTATTCATGGCGATAAAGTGAGTGCGGAGCTTTGAGTAGTGAACTGGGCGGACTTCAGCAGATTGCAGGCTATCTGCAAGAGCGGAATGAGGTTTTCCTGTAGCGATTTCGGGACAATCGCTGGGACAAAAGCCCGTGGGGCAGGGGCGAAAGCGGCGCAGCAATCACTTCTCCTGCATGACATAAACGCCATCCCAATCGGGCGCGGGTGGGTGGGCGGCATATTTGGCCACGATGTCGAGGAAGATGAGGGAGGGATTCGAGGCGACCCCGGGCGTCTTGCCGGGCTGATTGGGCTCGAGTTCGAGGCTGCGCTTAAACAAGGCCTCGGCGCCGGCCCAGTCGCGCTCGTAGTAACGCGCCAGCCCCTGGCCGAAGAGGGCGAGGCATTCGTGGGTGGTGGTCGTGACATGCTCCTTCAGACCCACGATTTCGTAAATGGGCACGGCTTGTTTACGGCCCTTGACCACGATCCGGCCAAGCGGGCGGAAGACGACCCGGTCGCCGCCATGCTTTTCGCAGGCCGCCTTGGTCGCCTCGCTGCACATCGTGTAGGCGCCCCAGCTCTTGGCGCCGGATTCCATGCGCGCGGCGAGATTCACATCGTCGCTGGTCATGGTGTAGCTGAAACGGGTGCGGCTCCCCATGTTGCCGACTACCGCAGAGCCGGTATTGAGTCCGATGCGCGAACGCATCTGGCGCACGGTCAGCGGCCACTCTTCGCCTTGGGCGACCCAGCGCTGGCGCAGAGCCTCGAGGGCGTGCTGCACGCGCAGCGCGGCCACGCAGGCCCGGTAGGCGTGGTCGGGCAGAGTGATGGGCGCCCCGAACATGGCCACGACGGCGTCGCCGATGTATTTGTCGAGCGTGCCACCCTCCTCCTGGATGATGTCGGTGCAGACCGTGAGATATTCGTTCAGCAGCTCGACGAGCCGGGCGGCGGAGAGTTTTTCCGAGAAGGTCGAGTAGCCCTGGATGTCGCTGAAATACGCCGTGATTTCCTCGGTGTGGCCGCCCAGCTCGGGCATCTGGCCGCTCTTGATCAGGCGGTTTACCACCTGTGGCGAAAGATAGGCGCCGAACATGCCCTTGATCTGCTGCTTGGCCCGCTGTTCTTCCATGACGCGCCGACCAATGACGATGAACTGCAGGGCGCCGAAACCCGCCAGCGGAGCCACGAGCGGGATCGTCCAGCTGCCCCAGACCCAGGCCCAGACGGTGAGAGAAGCATAGGAGACCACGCCCAGGACGGCCCCGCCGCAAAGCACCATGACCGAGCGGTCGGCGATGACGATCAGGCCCAGCCACCCGAGCAGCAGAGCCAGGACCCAGACCAGGGCGGGCGGCACCGGGCGAACGTAGTCCTCGTTGAGGATATTGTTTACGATGTTGGCGTGCACGAGCACGAGCGGAGAATAGGCGTTGCGCGGGGTCGGGCCGGCATCGGCTTTGCCCGTGACGGTCTGGCCGACGAACACGATTTTGCCGGCAAGGTTGGGCGGCTTCACCGCGTTCGGAGTCTTGTCGACGTGGTAGGCCTGGATCTTCAGCAACATTTCCCGGTAGGAGTGCGTCGGAAAATCGAAGTGCGTGCCATCGGCCTCCTGGTCGTAGCGGTAGTTGACCGTGTAGCGCCCGGTGGCGGAGATGGGGATGCGGCGTTCGCCGCCCTCGACCGGCAGATAGATGCCGTCGCCGGGCCGCACACGGACCTTGTCCGGCGCGATGTGGTAGAAACTCATCACCGTCTGCAGGGCGAGCGAGGCGAAGACCTGGTCGCCCACCCGCACCACCAGCGGCACTTCGCGGATGACCCCGTCCCCGGAGCGCGGGGCGTCGGCGAAGCCGAAGGGCGCGACCGCCTTCAGCTCGGGGAAGGGCACGAAGGCATGCTGGTCGCCGTCGAGCCGGCTAATGTCACCCTCGATGTGAATGAGCGGATGGGTCGGGCCCACCGGGGGCGATTCATATTCGGGTGGGTCGGAAGTGGTCACGGCGGCCGTGACCACTTGCACGCCAGAGTCGACGGCTTCCTTGGTGTCGCGTCCCATGGCAGCGTCACCCTCGCCCTCGCGCCGGGCGTCGAGAATGACGTCCCACGAGATGACGGCGGGCTTTTCGACCGCGAGGAACTTGTTGAAGTTGCCGTGCCAAGCCCGGTCGGGGGGCCAGGGCGTTAGGTTGGCATCAGTGTCGTCCTCGAAAAGCACGATGACGAGGCGCGGATCGGGAGGCGGCTGGAAGTAGGCGCGGAACTGCGTGCGCCAGTCCAAGGTGTGCCATTCCGCCTGCTGCACGGCGGCCAGATAGTGTTCGGCGAGCCACGCCAGGCCGAAGCACACCAAGGGGGCCCACCAGATTTGCCGGAAAGTCTTGCGGGCGTGGCTCAACATCGCGGCGCATCATGGCGAGAGCCGCCGGGCTGAGCCAAGCGATTTCTGCTAAGGTGGTGGAGCGACTTGCCCTCAAGGCGCTTTTTTGCGCCACGCGAATCGAGCAGCGCGTTGGGGCAACGCGCTCCACCCGCTCAGTGCGGGCGCCAGGTGCCGCGCGACAGGCCGCCGAACTTGCGCGGAGCCGGCTGGCCGCCCCCGCCGCCGTGACCCTGGCCGGACTGGGCCGGGCGCGGCGCGTGGGCCTGACCTTGCGGACGCGGCTGCTGCGGAGTGTGACCCTGGCCTTGCGGACGCGGGGCGTGAGATTGCTGCTGGCGCGGCTGGCCGCCACCATAGCCGCCGTGGCCCTGACCATGACCACCGCCATGTCCGCCCTGGCGATGCTTGTGCTGCACGCTGCGCGGATCGACGTAGCGCTGCCCGGCCGCCGACGCTCCGATGGTCGGGGCGGAATGGTAATCGAAACCATCGAGCTTCAGCTGCGGCACCTTCTGGCCGATGAAGCGCTCGATATCGCGGATCTCGCCGGCCTGGTCGGGCGTGGTCAGCGTGAAGGCGTCGCCGATCGCCGCAGCGCGGCCGGTGCGGCCGATGCGGTGAACGTAATCCTCGGGGTTGGCCGGGATGTCGTAGTTGATGACGTGCGAGACGCCGGCGACGTCGATGCCGCGGGCGGCGATGTCGGTGGCGACCATCACCTCGTATTTGCCGGACTTGAAGCCCTCGAGGGCCTCGACGCGCTGCGACTGCGAGCGGTTGGCGTGAAGGACGGCGACGGAGTGATTGGCGGACTTGAGCTTGCGGGCGATCTTGTCGGCGCCGTGCTTGGTGCGGGAGAAGATAAGGCAGCTGTGGAAATCCGTCTTCTCGAGCAGCGCGGTCAGCAGGTCGAACTTCTTGAGCTGGGAGACCGGGTAGAAGGCGTGGGTGACGGACTTGTTGACCGTGCGGGCGACGCCGATCTCGACGCGCGCCGGATTGCGCAGGGCGAAGCGGGCGACCTCCTCGATCTCCGGCGGCACGGTGGCGGAGAAGAACAGCGTCTGGCGCTCGCGCGGGCACATCCCGATGATCTTCTTCACGTCCTTGACGAAGCCCATATCGAGCATGCGGTCGACCTCGTCGAGGATGAGGATCTTCAGGTTGTCGAGGCGGAGGGTCTTTTCCTGGAGGAAGTCCATCAGGCGGCCGGGCGTCGCGATGACGATGTCGGTGCCGGCCTGGATCTCGCTGCGCTGGCGGCCGTAGCCGACGCCGCCGTGAACGACGGTGGCGCGGATGTCGGTGAAGCGGCCGAAGTCGCGGAAAGCGGTCTCAACCTGGGCGGCGAGCTCGCGGGTGGGCTCGAGGACGAGCACGCGCGGGCCGCGGGCTTCGTGTTTGCCGCGGCGGGCGAGGACGGGGAGAGCGAAAGCGGCGGTCTTGCCGGTGCCGGTCTGGGCCGAGGCGATCAGGTCGCCGCCGCCGAGCACAACCGGGATGGCGCGCAGCTGGATGGGCGTCGGGTCGGTGTAGCCCATGGCCTTGACACCGTTGATGAGGGCGGGCGGCAGCCCGAGCTTGGAAAATGGCATAGCTGACCATTACCCCGTTATTCCCCCGGCAACGCGAGGGAATTCTGAGGTAGGGCGGTGACTCCGTCACCGCCGAGGCGCGGAGCGGAGTCCGCGCCCTACCTTTGAACTTTAAGCTCTCTTTCCGCCGGATGCGTCTCATTGTGCCGGCATGGAAAAACGTCCGTTCAATGAACTCGGCTTGTCGCCGGAGATTCTGAAAGCCGTGGATAAGATGGGTTTCGAGGAAGCCTCGCCCATCCAGACCGCGGTCATTCCGCATGGCTTGGCGGGCAAGGACGTGGTCGGCCAGTCGGCGACCGGCTCGGGCAAGACCGCGGCCTTCGCCATTCCGGCGATCGAGAAGGTCGATGTGAAGCAGCGCCAGGTGCAGGTGCTGGTGCTTTGCCCCACGCGGGAACTGGCGGTGCAGGTGGCCGAGGAGTTCGGCAAGCTGGCGTTTTTCAAGAAGGGCCTGATGGAGGTGCCGATCTACGGCGGCCAGAGCTACGAGCGGCAGTTCCGCGCGCTCCACGCCGGCGCGCAGGTCGTCATCGGCACGCCCGGCCGCGTCATGGACCACATGGCCCGCGGCACGATGAAACTCGATGCGCTCAAGGTCATCGTGCTCGACGAGGCCGACCGCATGCTCGACATGGGTTTCCGCGACGACATCGAGCACATCCTCAAGTCGGTGCCCGCGGAGCGGCAGTGCCTGTTCTTCTCGGCGACGATGCCGCGCATGATCCAGGACCTGATCAAGCGCTACACCCGCGACCCGGTCTGGGTGCGCATCGAGGCCCACGCGCAGAACGCCCCGCAGGTGGAACAGATCTACTTCGAGGTGGACCGCCGCTCGAAGATCGAGCTGCTCACGCGCCTGATCGACCTGCACGACTTCCGTTTCGGCATTATTTTTTGCAGCACGAAGATCATGGTCGACGAGCTCGACGAGCACCTGCACGCCCGCGGCTACTCGACGGACCGGTTGCACGGCGACATCACACAGGCCCAGCGCACGCGCGTGATGGACAAGTTTCGCCGGCGCGGCTTCGAGTTCCTCGTCGCGACGGACGTCGCGGCGCGCGGGCTCGACGTGGACGACCTGGAGGTCGTGTTCAACTTCGACCTGCCGAACGACGCCGAGGACTACACGCACCGCATCGGTCGCACGGGCCGCGCTGGGAAGACGGGCATGGCCTTCACCTTCGTGGCGGGCCGCGAGCTCTACAAGATGCAGAACATGATCCATTATGGCCGGCTCAAGATCCGCCGTGAGCGGGTGCCGTCGATGGACGAGGTCGAGGAGGCCAAGGGCAACGTGTTCTTCGAGAAACTCCGCGCCACGCTGGAGGAAAAGAAATTCCAATCGCACGACCAGATGGTCCAGCGCCTGATCGAACAGGGTTACACCAGCACCGACATCGCGTCGGCGCTCATCCACCTGTTGCAGGGCGCGTCCGGCGAGGCTCCGGCCAACAAGGGGCCGGGCACCAAGGCCGAGCGCATCGCGGCCAACGAGGCGCCCAAGGCACCGGCCGCCAAGGCGGAGCGGGCGCCGGTGGCGCCGCCGCGCGACGAGGAAATCACCCGGGCGCCGTTCCTGATCAAGTCGCCTGCGCCCAAGGTGGAACGCGCAGCCGCCAGCGCGTTTCCGGCGAAGTCAGCGCCAGCTGGCGCGGAGCGGAGTCCGCGCCCTACCTACGAGCAGCCCACTGGCGATCGGTTCGCTGCGCAGAAGCGCACCTTCGACCGCAAGCCCCGCACGGGCCGCGAACCGGGTTTCAGCACGGTAACTTTCAATGTTGGTCGCGCGCAGCTCGTCACCCCGGCCGACCTCGTCGGCAAGATCGCGGGCGTCACGCGCCTGCCGGCCAATGTCGTCGGGGCGATCGATATCCACGAGGAGCACACCAACGTGGACGTGCTCACCGAGCACGCCGAGCTGGTCGTCGCCAAGCTCGCGGGCATCCGCATCAAGAACCAGTCGCTGAAGCCGGCCATTGTGCCGCCCGGCGCGGAGTGAGTTTTTGCCGCCTCCCGGTTTGTCATTCTTAGCGCAGCGAAGAATCCAGTTGTGCGTGGGTGATGCGTGCTTCGATCAACTGGATCCTTCGCTGCGCTCAGGATGACAGGAAAAACTGAAACATGGGACATAGTCACATTTCTCCGGATCACCTTTCCGCACTTGAGGTCGTGCGCCTTCTCCAGCTCGAGCCGCTCGACCAGGAGGGCGGTTATTTCCGGCGCACGGGCGAGTCGGCGACGGTTTTGCCCGGCGGCAAACGGGCATGGTCCATGATCTATTCGCTGATCACGCCGGAGGGTTTCTCAGCCCTCCACCGGCTGGCGACGGACGAGGTCTGGTGCTTTCACGCCGGCGATCCGCTGGAGTCGCTGCGCCTGCGGCCGGACGGCTCCGGAGAATGGGTGAAGCTCGGCTTGCAGCTCGCGGCGGGCGAGCGACCGCAGGACGTTGTGCCGGCGCAGGTCTGGCAGGGCACGCGGCTCGCGGCGGGCGGGCGCTGGGCGCTCGTGACGTGTGTCGTGGCGCCGGAATTTGTCTGGAGCGATTTCGAACTGGGTTCGTGCGACGCGCTGGTGGTGACTTATCCGGCCTTCGCGGAGGGCATCCGGGCGCTGTCGCGGGCAGCGCCACCGGCCGGAAAGCAATGAGGTAGGGCGCGGATTCCGTTCCGCGCCACGGCGGTGAACGGAGTCACCGCCCTACCATCGTCACAGCCAGCCACTTGACAGAGGGGCGGGCGGTCCGTATCTCCAAGGCCCGTTGCCCATGGAAGCCGCGCTCGATCAACCGGTGCTCGTGCTGAACCGCCTCTGGCAGGCGGTTAATGTGATTGGCGCCCGCCGGGCCTTCGCGCTGCTGGCCCGCGAGCACGCGCAGGTCGTCCACCAGACCGAGGATGCGTTTCGCACCTACTCCCTGATGGATTGGATCGACTTCTCGACCTACAATCCGCCGATGGACGCGCTGGAGACGGTGCGCACGATCAACCGCAACATCCGCCTGCCGCGCGTGATCCTCCTGACCTTCTTCGACAAGCTGCCGTGCAAGGAGCTGAAGCTGACGCGCAACAACGTCTTTGAGCGCGACAACGAGAAGTGCCAGTATTGCGGCCACACCTTCGAGCGCGAGCTGCTGAATCTCGACCATGTCATCCCGCGCCACTACGGTGGCAAGACGACGTGGGACAATATCGTGTGCTCGTGCATCAAGTGCAATTCGCGCAAGGCGAATCGTCTGCCGCACGAGGCGCACATGCGGCTCATCCGCAAGCCCGTCCGCCCGAAGTGGCGCCCCGTTATCTCGCTCGTGCTGGGCAACCACAATCACGAGAAGTGGAAGGACTTCCTCGACGTCGCCTACTGGAACGTCGAGCTGGAGGAGTGAGATCCTAATTGGAGGCGGGGTGCCCTCACCCCGCTCGTCCTGGTTTGTCTCGGCGCTATGTCTCGCAGGGTGAGGGCACCCTGCCTCCATTGATCAGCGGTAATCCTCGCGCACCGGCGAGAACAGGTCGATCACGCGGCACGCGGTCAGCGTCGTGCCGCCGTGCATCACGCCGCCGGGAATGAGCGCGGCCATGCCGGGCTCGAGCACCTTCGTTTCGGCGCCGAAGGTGAACTGGAAGCGCCCCGCGATCACGTAGGTGACTTGCTCGTGCGGGTGTTGGTGCAGCGGGATGGTGGTGTTGGCCTGCAGGGCGACTTCGCCGATCGTGATGCGCTCAAGGTGGGCGTAATGGCCGCGGACGGCGCCGCCGAAGATTTCCTTGGGCGGGAGGGAGGCGAGGGTGGTGAAGCTCATGGGGATTGGGTTGAGGTGGAACGCGGCCTCCGGACGCGTTTTCAGGGTGCGCGCATTCCAAACCCGTCCGGAGGCCGGGTTCCACCTTTAAGTTGTCGATAGGGGCAGTGTCACGCGCATCGTGGTGCCGCGCGGGCTGGAGTTGAGCAGGGTGAGTTCGCCGTGGTGGTCCTTCATGATGCGGCGGGCGATGGCGAGCCCCAGGCCCGTGCCGTCGGCCCGGCCGGAGAGAAACGATTCGAAGATGCGTGGCCGGATGGACTCGGGGATGCCGCCGCCGGTGTCGGTGAGGTCGAGCTGCACGACGCGCCCGAGAGACGAGGTCTCCTCGGTGCAGGTGACGGTCAGTTCGCCGCCGTGCGGCATGGCGTGGAGGGAATTGAGCGCGAGGTTGAGGATGACCTGCTGCAGCTGGCCCTTGTTGCCCTCGACGAGCAGCGCGCGCGGCGGGGCCGCGTAGTGCAGCTCGACGCCGGCCTGGGCGAGCTTGGCGCGCAGCAGCACGAGCGTGTCGTCGAGGATCTCCGCCAGCGCCCAGCGCGAGTGCAACGCGGCCGGGGTCCGGCCGAACGACAGCACGCGCGAGACGATGCCCTCGAGCTGCTCGATCTTCTCGGTGATGACCTGCAAATCGCGGCGGCGCGGATCGTCCTCGGCGAAATCCATGCCGAGCGTGCCATGCAGGAGCTTGATGACGAGAAGCGGATTCCGGATCTCGTGGGCGATCTCGGCGGCGAGCAGGCCGAGCGTGGTGAGGGTCTCGTTCTTGCGCAGCACCTCCTCGGACTGGAAGACGCGGGCGTAGAGCCGGGCGTTCTGCAGGGCGACGGCGGCGAAGCTGCCGAGGGCGGTGAAGAGGCGCTTCTCGTCGTCGCTGAAGCGGTGGAGCTCGCCGTGGAAGACCGACAGCACGCCGGCCGGCTTGCCCTCGAGGATGAGCGGCACGGCCAGGGCGGAGCAGAGCGAACGGTCGCGCGGCAGGTCCGCGGCCTCGCTGTAACCCGGGCCGTCGATGTTCTGGAATTCGGTGGCGCGGCCCGAGCGAATGGCGGCGGCGAGCAACGACTGGTCGGCCGATACGGTTTGTTGCTGCAGCGTCAGGCCCGCGGCGGACAGGTCGCCGTCGGCCGACCAGGCGTGCAACCGGAGTTCACGCCGTTCATCGTCATAGTCGTGCAGCAGGCAGAGTCGGGCACTGAACAACGCCCGGCCGCTCTGCGTGAGGGTGGACAGCAGTTCCTCGGGCGCCAGCTGGGCGACCAGGGCGTGGCCGAGTTCGACCAGCGTGGTGAGTTGCTTGGAGTTGGCGCGCAGGCGCTCGTATTGCCAGAGGCGGTGGAGCACCGTGCCGGCCTCGGCGGCGTAGCGGGTCAGCCGGGCGAGATCGGCGGCGGTAAAGGCGCCGAGGCGGTCGGCGTCGAGGTTGACGATGCCGATGGTGCGGCCGTCAAAAATCAGCGGCGCCGCCATCTCGCTGCGCACCCCGGCGCGCGCCGAGATGTAGCGCGGCTCGGCGGCGACGTCCGCCACGAGCAGCGGCTTGCCGTGCAACGCGACCCAGCCGGTGATGCCTTGGCCGGGCTTGAGGGCGAATTCACCGACGTCCGGGGGCAGGCCCTGCTGGACGCCGATCTCCAGACCACCGGTCTCCGGACTGAGGAGCGCGAGCGAGCCGCTGTCGGCGGGAAAGGCAGCCATGATGACCGCGAGGATGCGATCCTGCGCCGACGCGGCGTCGGCCGCGCTGGAAGCCAGCGAGGCGATTGCGTAGAGGACCGCCAGGTCGCTGGCGGATTGCGGATCGCGGATTGCGGATTGCGGATTGGGATCAGCCATGGGTGTTTTAACGGCGTGATCTGGCGGTTCGAATGGAAGCGACCACCATCGAGAGAATTTCGATACCTTCCTGTTTCAAGAGAGCGACTTTGTTGGCTTTCAAGCGCCCGCTGTCGACCAATAGTTCGATCCAATGGAGTGTTTCGTCGCACTCCTCCTCGACGATGCCCATTTTGGCGATGAAGTCGGCACGAGATTTGGCCCGTTTGGCCGCCCGGTAATTGGCGCTGACAGAACAACCGGCACGCAGCAGTTGGTGGCCTAGAACACGGGAAGTATCATCCTTAGGCAGCGATTCCACCAAGTGAATCACCCGCAACGAATATGCCTTGGTGCGGGCGATGAATTCCGTCGAGTCCACCCCAACACGCTAGTGCGGAAAATCCGCAATCCGCAATCCACGATCCGCAATTCAAACGGCCGCTGCGGCCGGGGCCGGCGTGATGATCCCCCGCAGGGCGTCGCGCAGCGCATGGAGCTTGGCCGGGTCGACCGGGCCGGCGTCGGGCTTGTTGGGCTCGATATAGAAGGTATCGATGGCGACGCTGCGCTCGGTGTTGATGCGGGCGAAGGTGGTGTCGAAGCCGTGGTCGGAGATCGTCTTCACCAGACGGTAGAGCAGGCCGATCTGGTCGTGGGCCTGCACCTCGACGATGATGCGATTCAGCGAGAGCTCGTGGTAGACCTCGACGGTCGGCGGGAAGGACGCGGGCAGTTCCGAGGCGGTCGTCGTGTAGCGCGAGGCCTCGGCGAACTTCTTCGCCTGCGCCGTGATGTCGGGCAGCAGGTCCTTGTTGTTCACCAGCGCCTCCTCGACGGTGCGGGCGAAGGTGTCCATGGCCTTCTGGTTCTGGACGACGCCGCGGCCGGGCTCGAC
>JANYAM010000180.1 GCA_025361365.1 Opitutus sp.
TCCGCCGACTAGCGGCGACCCTACATTTCAATACATTGCTCATGCGGCGGTGAGTTGTTCCCGCATCCAGGCGGGCCGGTTGGTAGTGAGGCCGTCGACGCCGGCGGCGCGCTGGGCGCGGGCGACGGCCGGGTCGTCCACCGTCCACGTATAGAGTTTCAGGCCGGCGGCGTGGGCTTTCTGGACGAAGGCCGCGTCGATCGGGAACTTGTAGCTGAGGTCGAGTCCGTCGAGTCCGGCTGCCTTCGCCTGCTGGATCAGGGCGTCGAGCGAGACCGGCGGTTCGGCGATCCAGCAGACCTCGAGGGATGGCAGGCGGAGTTTCGCTGCGCGGGCCGTCGCAAGATCGAAGGTGATGAGCGCGAGCTGAGCCGGGGCGAGGCCGGAGGCGCGGATGACGCGTTCGAGTTCCGGGAGGATTTCCGCACCGACCTTGAGTTCGATGAAGAGCCGGCGGCCGGCCGGCACGAGAGCCAGCACTTCGCGGAGCAGCGGAATTTTCTCGGCGAAGGCCGAGCCGTTCCACTTGCCCCACTGGCCGACATTGAGTGAGCGCAGCTCGGTCACGGACTGTGCGGCGACGGCCTGCCGCAGTCCGGCACTACGCCCGGTGTCCGCATCATGGTGCACCACGATGCGGGCATCCCGGCTGAGATGGACGTCGACCTCGCCCGCGTCGGCGCCCTGCGCGTAGCCGAGCCGGAGCGCCGCGAGAGTGTTCTCGGGGGCGTCATGCGAGGCGCCGCGATGGGCGATGAGTTTCATGGGGAGGGAGGGCGTGTAGGGGCGCGCCTACAAGGGATGGCTCAATGCGGCAGCCACTTCTCCCAGTTTTTGCCGAAGGCGTCCACGTTGTCCTTGGTGACGGGGATCAGCGCGCTGATTTCCTTCACGGCCGGCGGGTTCTTGTGGTTGACGATCTTCTCGATGAGCAGCTCGACGGAACGGTGACCCCACTCGTAGCACTGCTGGGCGAGGAGGACCGGCACGTGACCGCTGCGGATGTAAGCGAGCTGGGCGGGGAGTGCGTCGACCGCAACGCAGGCGACGGTGCCGGGCTGCCATTTGAGCGCGTTCTCAGTGAAGAGCGGCCAGCCGCCGATCATGGCCCAGCCGGTGATGTCGGGATTGGCTTGCATGACCTGCTCGACCTTGGCGGCGGCGTCCTGCGCGGTCTCCTTGTGGTAATAGGTGTCGCGGATCGTGATGCCCGGATACTTGGCGGCTTCCTTCTTCACGCCGGCGACGCGCTTCTGGAGGTTGGGGGCGTTCGGGTTGCCGGCGAGGATGGCGACGACGCCCTTGCCCTTCATCACCTTGGCGAGTTCCGCCATGGTCTGAATGCCGCACTGCTCATCATCGACCCCGTAGGTGACGAAGCGCTTGGAAGCGGGGGCATCGGAGTCGAAGGTCGCAACCGGCACGCCGTTGTCGACGGCGTGGTTGATGGCATCGGTGAGCTTGTTGGCGTCGGAGCAGCTGACGGCGAGGCCTTCGGCGCCGGCGAGCACGAGTTGTTCGATGGCCTCGGCCTGCTTCTGGGCGTCCTCCTCGTTCGGGGTGCGCCAGTCGATCTTGATGTTCATCCCCAGCTTGGCGCTGAGTTCCTTGGCGGCGTCCTGGGCGCCAACGCGGGCGGCCTGGAAGACGGGGTTGCCCTGGGATTTGGCGACAACGCCAATGACGATGGTGCGGGGCGCGGCCGAGGCCAGGGCGGCGCCGGCAGTGAGACCGGCGACGAGGGATAGGAGTAGTTTTTTCATGAGATTAAGGAAGATGACGGATGAACCACGAATTGAAGCTGATGAACACCAATTGAGACCAAGGCATTGATGGCCACAAAAAGGCACAAAGGATTTCGAGCTTCGGCAGGAATTGTCCGGGCGCCTATAGGCGCGACACAGACGGCAGCCGGCAGGCCTGGTTTTTTGTGATTTTTTGTGGCCATAAAATTCAGCCGGCCTTGGCAGTGAGCCTGCGTTTCGCCAGCCACGTGTTGAAATTGTCGAGCACCACGGCGGCGATCACGACGGAGCCGATGATGATCTGCGAATAATTCTGGTCTATGCCGAGAATGACGATGCCGCTGGAGATCATCTGGATGATCAGCGCGCCCAGCACGACGCCGAGGGCCGAGCCGCGACCGCCGCTGAGGCTGGCGCCGCCGACGACGGCGGCGGCGATGACGTTGAGCTCGTAGCCCTGACCGTCACCTGAGGTGGCGGCGCCATAGTAACCCAGCGAGAGCAACGCGGCGATGCCGGCCGTGAGGCCGGACAAAAGGTAGATGCCGAGCTTCACGCGTTCGACGCGGATGCCGCTGAAGCGGGCAGCGAGTTCGTTGCCACCGATGGCGTAGACGCGCCGGCCGGCGGCGAGGCGGGAAAGGAAGATCCAACCGGCGAAAGTCACCAGCACCATGGCCAGCAGCGGCACGAAGCTCAGGCCGTCGCCGATCTCCTGCCGCACAAAGTCACGCAGGCCCGCCGGGAAGCCGCCGACCGACTGGCCCTTGGTGACGACGAACGCGATGCCGCGCAGGATCGCCATGCCACCGAGGGTGATGATGAAAGGGTGCACGCGGAGGGCGACGATGAGTCCCCCGGTGAAGAGCCCGCACAGCAGCGAGGTGCCGAGGCAGGTGGCGATACCGAGGGTGACGCCCAGCGCGGGCGAGTTAAGTTCCTCTGGCCCGTAGTGCCGCAGCACCAGCGCGCCGAGCACGGAGGCGAGGGCGTAGATGGAGCCGACGGAGAGATCGATGCCCCCGGCGATAATGACGACCGCCATGCCCACGGCCATGATGGCGGTGAAGCTGGTGTCCTTGGCCAACTGGGCGAGGTTCTGGGCGTTGAGGAACTTGTTCTTCTCGGCGAAGGCCGGCACGCGTTCGCCGTCGGCGCCGGCCGTGAATACCCGCTGCCGGCCGCCGTCGGCGGTGCGCTCGAAGACGGGCGTGCGCACCGTGCCGCTGAAGGCCGTGAGCAA
>JANYAM010000187.1 GCA_025361365.1 Opitutus sp.
GAACTTCTTTGGCCGCATCAAAGCCCAGCGCCGCATCAGCACTCGTTACGACAAGCTCGCCAGCACCTTCCTCGGCTTCGTCCAGCTCGCCGCCGTCATAGATTGGCTCACTCATGGATTTTGAAAACACGCCCTAGTTCAACATCCTCGCCGGCTTCTTCCGCCGCGCTGACGTAGGCTGTCGCCCATTTTGCTAAGGCGGGGTATTCCTTCAGCCGATCCTTCACCCCCAGGGTCGTGAACAATTCATCCCGCCTCTGCTTTTTCTTCATGCCGGCCATAGGGTTTTCGGCGGTCTGGACTCCGGCGGATGCTGTCCGCCCCGGAGCCTAGGGTCGCATTTGCGCAACTCTGCCCTGCGGTTCAGCCCCGGCAATCCTGTTTTGGCCCGCGCACGGGACGATATTCAGGGCGAACGGCCGTGGCGGGATAAACTGTGACGTTCGCCTTTAGCGGGCGTTCCGTTTGGGAAGCAGCTCATCCAGAAGTGCATCGGCGGTGGCCAAGCCCGCGGGCTCTTCTTTCCCATCAGAAAGCGCGGCCAGTCGAAACATCGCTCCCTCCAGTCGTCTGATGCTGCCCGGGAGCCGGTGGGCAAGGCGCCGGAGCATGGATGCAATTGAAAGATGACATTAATGGCCCCGCCGAACTTCAGTTGCTCAGAGGTCGCTTTTGACTTTATCCGCTAGATTTTTAACGGGCACTATTGGTGCAGGCGTTTCGACAGCATCACTCTGCTTTGGCCGTGTGATGTTTCCCACGGCAATTCCGTTGTCTTCCGTTGCCTCACCGTAACTAAGTTTGGGCGTAATGCGGACAACCTTGAATTGTCCAAGAAGCCGATTCGCAGTCGCGCCCACCACTGAGTATATTTTGTCAGCCGGACTTTGTAGAATTCCATACGGGATAGCAAGAAATGCGTAGTTTCGCGCAACCCGCGCCGCGTAATCCCAAGGGGTGGTGCTATAGTTTGTCTACATGAACCCGATCACCACGCGATCAGTCCTGCGCCCTTTGTTATGGAGAAACGAAGCCCGCCGCTCCCCCATGAACCGGGTGAGCAGCTCCACGCTCCCGGCTGTGCCGCCCGAGGCATTCCGCGAGACCGTGGCGACCCCAGCCACTTCCCCCTCTTCCGCTTGGATTGGGTTGGTGGCGGGGGCAATGACCCTGCTGGGCTTCCTCGCCTCGCCTTCGAACTGTTTAGCCCTCCCCAGCTTCGCCCGGCAGATGAACATGCAATGCATCGCCTGCCATACAGAGTTTCCCGTCCTCACCGACATGGGGCGCCAGTTCAAGCTGAGCGGCTACACCATGAGCGCGGAGCAGAGCCAGATGCCGCCCGTGGCCGTCATGTTACAGCCGTCGTTCACCCAGACGCAAGCCGGCCAGGACGGCGGGGCCGCCCCGGGCTTTGGCAACAACAACAATTATGCGATGAACCAGGTCAGCTTCTTCTATGCGGGCCGGCTCTTCGGTCCCTATGCAGTCAAGCTGTTTGGTGCTCCCACCGCCGCCGTGCTGAACAAAATCGGCATCTTCTCGCAAACCACCTATGATGGCGTGGCGAAAGCGTGGGCCATGGACAACACCGAGGTGCGTTTCGCCGATATCACCGCAATCGCGGGGCACGCAGTCATCTACGGGATCTACCTGAACAATAATCCGACCATGCAGGACCCCTGGAACAGCACGCCCGCCTGGGGCTTTCCGTTCTCCGGCTCCAAACTGGCCCCGACCCCGGCCGCGGCGACGCTCATCGATGGCGGCTTGGCCGGCCAGGTCGCCGGCTTAGGCGCCTATGCCATGATCGACGGCAGCTTTTATGTGGACCTCGGAGCTTACCGGACGCTCGGGACCCGTTTTCAGCGCAGCGTCGGGGTGGATCCGTCAGGCGAAACCCAAATTTCCGGACTGACGCCCTACTGGCGGTTGGCCTACACCAAGCCGGTGGCCGGTGCCACCTGGGAGATTGGCCTGTTCGGCCTCGCCGCCGACACGTATCCCCAACGGGACTCAAGCGCCGGCAAGGACACGATCACGGATATTGGCTTCGACTCCCAGTTCCAAAAACCCCTGGGGAACGGCGATTTCACCGCCATGGTTTCCGTGATTCACGAACATGCGAAATGGCACGCGAGCCAGAGCCTGGGCAATACCGCCAACGGCTCGGATTCCCTGACCGCCTTCAAGCTCTCGGCCGATTATCTCTGGGACAAGACCTACGGCCTCGCGGCCCAGTATTTTTCCACCACCGGGACCGGCGACGCGCTGGCCTACCCGAGCAGTCAGACCGGCTCGCCGAACAGTGACGGCTATATTCTCCAGGCCAACTATCTCCCGCTGAACAAGGGCACTGGGCCGGCCTTCTGGCCTAGGAGCAACATCAAGTATTCCCTCCAGTATGTGATGTATAACCGGTTTGACGGCTCGAAATCCAACGTCGACGGCTCCGGCCGGTCCGCGCGAAACAACAACACGCTCTACCTGGAGGCCTGGATCGTATTCTAAGACCGGCCTCCGCCTGCTTCCTGCACAACTCAACCCACACAATCATGAAAACCAGATACCTTCCGCTCGCGATATTAGTTGCTGCCCTTGCCTGCCAAGGCGCGGCCCGCGCCGACCAGTCGGCGCCAGAACCGTCGCCGGACAAAAACGTGGTGATCGTCGGCAATGACACCCTAAAATTCAACATCACCACCATCCAGGCGAGTCCGGGCGAACGGATTCACGTGCAGCTCCGGAA
>JANYAM010000203.1 GCA_025361365.1 Opitutus sp.
GCAAATGCTCGCCCTGCTCTGCTGTCACTTGGTACTCATCGCCGAGGAAACTTTGGCTGACCCCCTGTGCCTGGCCGGCCAGTGCGTCGAGTATCCGCTGCCGCTTGCGCGAGATCGCATCGGCCAATCGTTTTGGGGGTAAGCCCCACGCGGCTTCTTCGTAATGCGCGGGCCGTCGCGCGGCGTTGGCGAGCTGGCTGAGCCGGCCAGACGAGAGTCCCCAGCGTCGCGCGGTTTCTCGTAAGGAATAGCCCCGAGAGGCAAGAAGCGCTCGAAATTGCCCTGAAGTCATCATGGGATGATTAACCTGCTAAACATTCAGGGTCCTATGTTCGCATATAAGCCATTGAACTTACAGCCGATAGTGGCTGTTAGAGCGTTTCTCGGGCTCGAGGTCTCCATCCGGGGATTTCAATTCAACCCATCGGCGCAGCCGGTGTTTCTTCTTTCCTGAATACCTCCGACAGAAATCCTTCTCTTCGTTATGCACGGCGGCAGGTCTCGAGCGGTGCCAGGGCCCGGGCCCAGTTCGGGGGCATCCGGTTGGGGCGCGTCCAGGCCCCCTCGCGGATCTTCTTCACGGCAATATTAACGGCGAGCGAGAGATCAAATCGCCGTAACGCGCCCTCCTCCGCGGCCCACACCACCTGGCGCAGGACTTCCGCGGCCTCGTGCGAGGACACGGATTCTCCGATGCGCTTGCGCGTGCGGGCGAGCTCGAGGACGGAGAGCTTGCGGGGCTTGGCATAGACGTGTGAAGCCGCGGCTCCGGTGCCGGCGCTAGGTGACTGCGGCGTGGCGTGCCGCGCGCGGGCCAGCTGCTCAAGCTGGGCGAGCAATTGGCCACGATCCTCAGGGGTGAGCTTCGTGTTGGGATCGAACTCTAAGCCCGTGGTCCCGTCACGGGAGGCGGTGAAGAACCGGCTGCGTTCGGTCGTGGATGCCCTCCCCCACATCGCCTGGATCTCCTGCCGGGAGGGGTGTTTGGGGGGCGGTTGGGGCGACGGAGCGCTGACCGGGGCTGTCTGGGGTCTTGGGAGCGATTCTGGGACCTTGGGAGCCGTTGGGGCAGTCGAGGGTTCCCGCGGAGCGATCCAAACCTCACCGTGGCCCTCAGACGCCCCCAGGTACCTGCCGCTCGCCCGGTTGGGGGCTCGGGTGAGTTCGGTGAGGAGCTCCCGGGGGATGCGGACCTCGGTGATGGCCGTGGCCTGCTGAAAGGGGTTCTCGGGGTCTCTTCCGGCACTCTCGCGTCGTATGAGCCCTAAACTCTTCAGCACCTGGTAGGCGCGGGTGACGGTCGAGGTGTCAATGCAGCACTGCGCGGCGACACGTTTGAGCGGCACCTCGGAGCACCAGTCGCGGTTGCGCATGCCCTCCTCCCAGTGGAGCCAGAACACGCGCTCGGCGGCTTGCGGTAAGCCCTGTTGCCACAGGTATCGCTCCAGCGGCTTGGGACGCAGGCTGAAGTACTTCTCGCGGACCAAACGGTCCCTGGGATCATGTGACGCAGGGGCTTGTCCTTGGGGGTCGTGTGTAGACAGTGCAGTTCGTATGGACATAACTCATCCCTTGGCGGTAAAGCCAATTTGTGGAAACCGATGGGGTGAGCAGGTTTTCGCTTGACCCTGCTGAAATGCAGGTCTAACCTTCGAAGTGTCTGGTTTCGGTGGTTAGTGGCAAATAGCTACTCAATCCCAGAAATCGAAAAGGCCCCGCAAGGGGCCTTTTTATTTGGGTGGTTCTGGCATCGCTCCCCTCCTCCTGGCATCGTCTGGCGGGCCAGACTCACGCGTGAGACTCAAACCATCCCCTACCCTCCGCGCGCTCAGTCTCACGCGTGAGACCGGTACGAAAACGCTCATCGGTGCCCCCCCTGTTGAAGCTTTGACTTGAGGCGGCGGGTCAACAATTCCTTGATCTCCTCGGTCAGCTCGCGGGCGAGCTGGCGGTCCACGTGTTTGCCAAAACGAATAGCAATTTTCTCGTTGCGAAGCGAGTAGGCAAATATGGTGCGTCCGTCCAGTTTTACGGTCTCCGAGTGCGAACCGCCCTTCTTTGGCTTCTTGGCAGCCGCGCTCTCTGCGAGCTGGCGCAGGATCGCGTCGGCCTCCGGCCGGTCGGGGCGTGCGGCCATGGTTTTGGCCGCGGCCAGCACGGCCGGCTGGTTGGCCTTGAGGGCCGCCATCAGGATTTCGGCCCAGCGCACGGCGATCGTGCGGGGGTCACCGAACGCGTCGAGAATGGACTTCGGAAGCGCGGCAACCTGCAGGTACTTCGAGACGGTCTGTTTGCCCAGTCCCGTGGCCTCGGCAATGGCCACCTGGTCGGGGTAGAGATTCCCTTCAAGCCATACGCGGAACATGGCGCCGACCTCGTAGGCCGACAGGTCCTTGCGGGCGGCGTTCTCCAGGTACATGTGGAGCGCGAGGCGCGCCGGTTCCTGGGCTGCAGAATCGAGCACTGCGCGGATCTTGAAACCACCTTCAGATTCGCGATCGAGCTGCAGCGCCGCCTCATGCCGGCGATGGCCGGAGACCAGCTCATAGGCGTGCTTCGGGTCGTCGGCGACGGCGCGGACGCTGACCGGCATGATCTGCCCGTCGCGATTGAGGCTGGCCCTGAGAGCCAGGAAATCCCCATCCGTGCTCTTCAGACTCAGGGCATGCCGGTTGGCGTGCTCGCTCCGGCGGATGGTCTTCGGATCGAGCGTGAGTATCACCAGCCCGTCGCGCCGCTCGCGTTCCAGTTCCTCGACCCGGGCAGCAAACCCCTGTGTCATCTGGGCGCCGACCTGGCCGATGAAGGTGCTCATCACACGTGGGCGAGGAGGCTCGGCCGCGGCCGAGCGCTCCTGAACCTTGCCCAGCACGCGTAGCGCGATGTCGTCGCGTTTGCTCACGGCGCCACCTGCCGCAATCGTGCTGGCCTGGCGGGCGGCTGGTGCTTTGATGGCCACTGGGCGCGTACCACGTCTTCGATTTCGCCGTTTACACCGTTGAGGTATTCAATGGCCCGCGACAGGGTCCGCCGGTCGCCCTCATAACGCTCGATTTCGTAAGCCGTTTTGATGTCGGCCCCGATCCGAAGGATCGTGGTCATGGTCATGGTGTTGACCAGCACCCTGCGCGCAAAGGCGGCGCGCAGCCAGTCGTGGATGGCAATATGGGTCGGGTTCTTGGGCTCGTACTTGGAGATCAGGATCCCTAGAAAATCAAACTTTTTCCGCTCGGCCTCGTTTTGGTTGGTCACCTGAACCAATTCCGAAAGGAGCTGGAAAAAGCTTACCGAAGAGGCAAAATCCATCATCGCGGGCGGCACGGGCATGACGATGCCATTGGCCGCGTAGATGGCGTTTGTCGTCAGGAACGTAAGGGAAGGGGGCGTGTCGATGACGATGACATCGTATTGATCGCTCACCGTGGCAATGCCGTCGGCCAGCACTCGGTAGAAGCGGAAATTAGGCTCTTGGGCCTGGCGTGCAGCGAGGGCGAACTCGGCTCCGTAGAGCTGCAAATTGGCGGCAATCAGGTCCAGCCCGTGCCAGTAAGTGGGCTGAATAGCAGAGGCCAGAGTGCCCGTCCAGCCCGGATTGGCGCCATTGACGCCGGGCCCATAGAGCCAAGGGGCGAGGGTGTGTTCCACTTTCACGTCGGCGTCGGGGCGGAGGCCGAACAGGGTGGTCAGTGACCCCTGGGCATCTATGTCGATCATCAGTGTTCGGTAGCCGCGGAGCGCGAAATACTGGCCGAGGTGAATTGATGTTGAGGTTTTAGCCACGCCGCCCTTGAAGTTGGCCACCGCGATGACTATGGGTCGATCGGTCTTCGGATCGCGCCAGGGGAGGAGGCTGAAGATTTCTTGAATCTTGTGGATTTCCTCGAGCGAAAAGAGCCGGCGGCCCGTGGCCACGCGCTCCCCGCCGGGGAGTTTCCCGTCATCGATGCCACGTTCCAGAGTTTTGCGGGACACGCCGAGGAGCTCGGCGACTTCCTTGAGGTTCCACTTGCGCAGGACCTTTCGCTGCTGTGGCTCTAGCGCTGCGGCCACCGCTTCCTTCAGAATGTCGGCAGCCTGATCCGCCATGACCTCGATGTCTTCCGCGCTCGCCGGCGGAATCCGCCGTCGCGTGTCGACAGGGGAGGGCAGTTCAGCAGCCATCTGCTCGGGGCTCGCGGCCATAGAATCCTTAAGTGGCTGTTCCACAAAGCAACATAAGCTGACCGATAATAGCTCTCCTGTCGCACGTTCTGCAAGTGGGAGGGTATTTCGTGCGACAGCCAGTGTGGGCTAGTTGACCGCCCGATTGAGTTTCGTCAACATGTACGCACACTGTTGGTACAATGTCATCGATACGAAGCGCGAGGATCTCAGCATGACTGCACAAGCCAAAGCCGAACGTGTCGCACTGCGGCTGGCGGCCGCCGACAAGTTGCACCTGGCGCGCGCGGCGAGACTACAGGGCCGTACCTTGAGTGAATTCATGCTGGCCGCCTCGCGCGAAGCGGCCGATCTGGCGCTCAACGAACAGACGCGCTTCACCTTGTCGGCGGAAGCCCTGCGCAAGTTCACGGCCGCCCTCGATGCACCGCCGCGAGAGATTCCGGCCTTGCGTCAATTGTTTGCCACACCCAGCGTGCTGGAAAAGTGAGCGACCCGGCTCCGCTGCAGGGGCCGGAATTGTTGGCTGGCCACCACGACACCGGCGCGTTCGACTGCGGCAAAGCTCCGCTTAACACGTTCCTGAAACGGTTTGCGCTGGTCAATCAGTTGAGCGGTGCCGCCCGGACCTATGTCGTCCATCGCGAAAGCCGAGTAATCGGTTACTACAGTCTCGCCGCGGCCGCAGTGGAACCAGCCGCTACGACCGTACGCGTGAGCAAGGGGTTGGCGAAATACCCCATACCGCTCACACTGCTGGCGCGTCTGGCCGTCGATCAGCGTGAGCAGGGCAGGGGACTTGGGCCGGCGTTGTTGAAAGACGCGTTCAAGAACTTTCTGCTGGCACAAGAAATTGTGGCGAGTCGCGCATTGCTCGTTCATGCCAAGGACGATGATGCCGTACGCTTCTACACACGCTACGGGTTCGAACCCTCAAATGTTGATCGCCATCATTTGTACCTGCTGACTAAGGACATCCGGAAGACATTGGGCGCCTAGCGCTGTAAACGGGGTGGGCTCAAGATTCGGATCATTGCGTACGCCAGGCGCTGCCAAGTGTTTGATCTTCATAACATCGACGCCGGCGGATTTGCGGTCGGACAGCGGTGCTGGAGCGAATTGCCAACTGTTTGATTTCTATGATGGTGCACCGCCGCTATCGTACGTAAAATCCCGTTCCTTGATGGCACCCCAATACGCGAGCCGTATTGCGAGTGGTCCATGCTGCCGACACCTGTTTATATCCGGCCCCGGACTGTACCAAATCAGCTCCGCAACCGTCGCCTACGGGGTATGACCGCCTGAAAGTCCTATTTTCCGGCGAATCTTCCCGGTAGGCCTGAGGCATCGCAGGAAATGGGTGTACCGTTTGGCGCAACAGATTTGGAGTAAGTCATGACAGCAGTTCGTTCAAAGTGGGCCAATGCACTCGCCCTAACACTATGTGGTCTGGGCGTAGTCGGTTCCGCCTTTTCGCAAACAGCGATGTGCCCGGATGGCACGTACGTCAATAGGGGGCCTTGCCAACTGTGCCCCGACGGCAAATACATCGGCGCCTCCGGGCACTGTACGCTCGCGCCGGACGGTTCTTATGTGCCTGGGGGCTACAATCACCCTCCACAATTGGCCCCCGATGGCAGCTACGTGCCGGGCGGCGGAACGCCTCGCCTGTGCCCGGACGGGACCTACGTGAGCGGTGATCAATGTGTATTGACACCCGATGGCCACTATGTCGGTCGCTGACGCCTATGTTCACGCGCCGAATGGTTTTGGCTTGTGCGCTGCTCTGCGCGGCGTTGCTGAGCCCAACCTTTGCCGCCGACTCCTCTCCCGTGCTCACTGGGAATGTTACGCGGGTGGTCGACGGCGACACGATCGACGTCAACCTCGCGAGCGGCTCCATCCGCATTCGCCTGTACGGAATCGACGCCCCTGAGTCCACCCAGCCCGGGGGAGGGGATGCGAGAACCTACCTGACCCAGCGAGTGCTCCACCAGGCCGTCCACCTTGAGCCCTTCCAGCAGGATCGCTATTCGCGAATGATTGCTATCGTTCTTTTGGGCGACGAGAACATCAACCAAGCGCTCATCCGCGAGGGCCACGCCTGGGCGTACCGGAAGTACCTGAAGCCCACCGAGACCGACTACTGCCGCCTCGAGGCCGATGCGCGAATCGCTAAGCGAGGCCTCTGGTCGTTACCAAACACCGAACGGATCGCGCCGTGGGAGTACCGCAAACGCAAGACGCGCACCACGTTTACGGACTACTCGAGCGAGACTGCCACGCACTGCATCGCCGAATTGGGCAAGCACTAGGGCCGGGCGCTCCCGCTCAAAGTCCGAATAGCTCCCTGTCATCACCTCGCGTAAGCGCTCCCTCAAGCCAGCCACGCAGCACTGACTCTTCGATCACGCCTTGTTCGATCTTCGCCAGGACCACCGCCCCGACGAGGATCTTCCGCCGCGTATCCGCCTTTCGCGCGAGGCGCCCCGTAAGGTGTAAGCGATCAACCAACCGCGTGCTTGCGCCGTGCGAGCGCGTGCAGGTGTGAAACCGGCGATGCTGTTTTCGCATTCCACGGCAGCAGCGCCTCGAAGTCCTCGACGGTGGCAGCCACTGGCAGCTTATCGAACAGGTGTGAGAGATAGGCATGCGGCTCGATGCCGTTGGCCTTGGCGGTCTCGACCAGGGAATAGAGGTTGGCGCTGGCCCGTGCGCCTGGGACGGTGTCGGAGAACAACCAGCCCTTGCGGCCGATCACGAACGGGCGAATGGCGTTCTCGCAGCGGTTGTTGTCGAGCGGCACGTCGGCATGCGTGAGGAAGATGGTGAGCTTGGGCCACTGACCCAGGGTGTAATGCACGGCCTTGCCGAGCAGGCTCTGTGGCAGGACGTTCGGGGCGAGCGCCTCGAGCCAGTCGTGGAACTTCTGCATTACTGGCGCGGAGTGTTCAGTACGCACGCGCAGGCGCTCCTCGGGTGAGCACGGTGGGGTGCGATCGGCCAGGGATCGTTCAACGCGATACAGCTCTCGAATGAACTCCAGCGCCACGCGTGCCTGGCCGTCGGTGGCATTGGCACTGGCCTTGCGGGCTTCTTCAGACTTGCGGCGTGCATGGGCCAGACATCCGGCGTGTGGGATGTTCAGCAGCTGCGCCACTTTGCCGTAGGCTTCA
>JANYAM010000231.1 GCA_025361365.1 Opitutus sp.
CCGCCGCAGAATGCGCCGGGCGGGACGATGGTCCACATGTTCCTCGCCGGCGAGGCGGAGGCGCGTTGCTGGGACGAGAAGCTCACGATTGAGTTTAATGGCCTCCGGCCGCGGCTCGCGGCCCTGGAGATCGTGAAGGACGACACCGTGCCGACGCTTTTCACCGCCGGCGACTCGACGGTCGGCGACCCGCGTCGCGGACCCGGCGGCAACTGGCCGACGCAGATCTGTCAGTTTCTCAAGCCCGAGATCGCGCTCTGCAACAGCGCCGAGGGCGGCGAGACGACCAAGAGCTTCATCACCGGCCAGCGCATGGACAAGGTCCTGAGCCAGATGAAGGCCGGCGACTTCTTCCTGATCCAGTTCGCGCACAACGACTCGAAAGCGCAATGGCCGCAGACCTACACGGATCCCGCCACGACCTTCAAGGCCTACCTCGGCGTGTTCCTCTCGGAGACGAAGCGCCGCGGGGCGACGCTGGTGCTCGTGACCCCGATGGAGCGCCGCAACAACGGCGACACCGTCGGGCCGTGGGCGCGCGCCATGCGGGAGTTTGCCAAGGACAACAATGTGCCGCTCATCGACCAGTGGGCGATGAGCAAGGAGATGTGGTCCGCGCTCGGGAAGGACGTCGGCACGGCGTTCAACGACCAGACGCACCTCAGTGGCTACGGCGGCTACCTGCTTGCGAAGAATATCGTCCGCGGCATCAAGGCCAACGTGCCCGGGCTCGCGAAGTTCATCGTGGATGATTACCAGGACATGGATCCGTCGAAGCCCGAGGCGGCGCCGGCTTATTTGAAGCAATCGCCGGGGCCGGGCGGGCGCGAGGCGGCGAGGCCGGAGCCTGGCACAAAACCGAAAGCTTGAGGAATTCTCCGCGGATTACGCAGATAAACGCGGATATCCCGAATGGGCTTTATCCGCGTCGATCCGCGTTATCAGCGGGAAAGATTGGTTGGCTCAGGGCTTCTTGATGCACCGGAATCCCGCGTGGTTGCTGCCGGTGTCCGGCGACGCCTTGCCGCGGCTGCCGACCATGTAGCGCGTGCAATATTGATCGGTGCACAGGAACGAGCCACCGCGCTGCACGCGCTTGGCGGTGCCCGGTTCGCCAGGATCGAAGCTCTCGGCCTGCGTCGGCCCGATTGGATTGTGGAGGGCTACACCGTTGCCGGCTGCTGCCGGCCCGGTGTTTGTCCCAAGAACTTCGTGCTTCGCCGAATTCATGGGCAAATACCAATCCTTGCACCACTCCCAGACATTGCCGGCGACATCGTTCAAGCCGTAGGCGTTGGCGGGGAAGGAGGCGACCGGCGCAATGCCCGCGAAGCCGTCGGCCTTGGTGTTCTCGTTCGGGAAATGGCCTTCAAAAATATTGGCCATCCACTTGCCGCCCGGGTTGAGCTCGTTGCCCCAGGGATAAAGCGCACCGGACAGGCCGCCGCGCGCGGCGAATTCCCACTGCGCCTCGGTTGGCAGGTCTTTGCCGGCCCACGCGGCGTAGGCGGTGGCGTCCTCATAGGCGACTTGGACGACAGGATAATTGTCGCGGCCCGTCACGCTGCTCGCCGGGCCCTCGGGGTGGCGCCAGTTGGCGCCCGGCACCCAAGCCCACCAGCGCAGCGCATTGTCGAGCGGCACGGCCGTAGAGGGCGGCGTGAAAACGATCGCGCCCGGCGCGAGCTTGTCGGCCGGCACGCCGGGATAGTCCGCGGCACGCAGCGGGCGCTCGGCGACGGTGACGTAGTGCGTCGCGGCGACAAAGCGCGCGAACTCGGCATTGGTCACCTCGGTGCGGTCCATCCAGAAGCCATCGACGTAGACGCGGTGGACCGGCCGGGCGTCGTCCATCGCCTCGGTGCCGCCGCAGACATCGGTGCGCGGGTCCTTCGAGCCCATCGAAAACTCGCCGCCCGGGATCCACACCATGCCGGCCGGCGCGGTACCGGGCGCGGGGGTCTTGTTTTCGACGGTCCGCAAGAACGCGTCCTGGGCGAAAGCGGAGACGGCGAGGAAACCGAAGAGATATGATGCAATTTTCATCCAAAAGAAAAGTTTCACGCGAAGAACGCGAAGAGCGCGAAGACAAACCAATCAATTTACAGGAGGAAACTGAGGGAACGGAGATATCCTCTGTTTACTCAGTTATCTCCTGTAAAGGTATTCTTTCGCGACCTTCGCGTTCTTCGCGTGAACCATCCCTGGGTTGGGTTTTTCCTTTGCAGGGCCGTCCGGCCGTTGCACCGTTGCTCTCGTGACTCCCACGCCGCAAAGCCTGACCGCGCTGTTCCGCCAGACCTATGGCGGCGCCCCGGCCGTCATCGCGCGGGCGCCGGGCCGGGTGGAGTTCATCGGCAACCACACCGACTACAACGGCGGTGCCGTGCTCGGTGCGGCGATCGACCGCTATGTG
>JANYAM010000031.1 GCA_025361365.1 Opitutus sp.
CTGGTCCTGGGTGAAGGGTGTGACCCCCTCGAAATGCCGGCTGTTGCCGTCGAGCGAAACCTTCGCCCCGGCCGGATCGCTCGTGATGACGGCCGACCCGGTCAGCGAAATCAGCCGCACCAAGCCCGACCTGGTTTCCTCCCCGGGCTTGATCACCAAGGAGACATCCTGGGCCTCGTAGCCTTCCTTCTCGACCCGGATGCTGTCCTCCCCCGGGGTGATGTCCTTGAACACCGCGGGACTCGTCTTACGAATGTTAGCTGGATACAGAATGACGGTGGCACCCGGTGGATCAGTCTGCACCACCAGGGAACCGGGCCGGTGCGCGAGTTCATAGGCCAGCCATGCTTTCGCTTTCTTATCCCAGTCCGAGGCCACACTCGCCTGGTATCTCTGCGGGGCGGTGGCCAGATAGGATTCGACCGACTTTTGCACCGACGCAAAATCCGCCTTGGGCGCCGACTCAGCCATGCTCACGATGATGCGAGCGATATCCTGATACGCCTTGTCCTCGGCCGCGATCACGCGCCGCTTTTCCTCGGCTGCCGCCTTTGCTTCTTGCTCGGCCAGAGCGGCCTTCCGTTCCTCGGCCAGCCGCTTCTCCCCCAGCACCCGGGCTTGCTCGGTCGCAATCCGTTTTTCCTCGGGAACATGGATGCCGAAATAATATCCGGCCCCGGACAGCATCAGCACCGCGGTAATCACCATGACCCAGCGCAATCCTTTGGGACTCGGGCCCGGCTTGACGCTGGCTTCAGTTGCCACCTGCCCCGCGGTCTGGGCCGTGCGCGCCTCCTCCCGACCGAATTTCATCGTGTCCCCGGCGTCGAGCTCGGCGGGCAATTGCGGCACCAAGGCCCCGCCGGCCGGGGACTCCTTCGCCGTGAAACTGCCATCGTCCAAACCCAGCCGGCGGGCCACTTCCGCCACGGATGACGGGCGCTCACCGGCCGTCTTGTGGAGGCAGGCCGCCACCACGGCTTCCCATTCCGGGGGAATGGGCGCTCCGGAAATTTCCAACTCCGCGCGGCGCGCGCCCATACTCGGCGGCACCTTGCTTTGCACCTGCATCATGACGTTGCCCGAATAAAAAGGCGGCTTCCCCGTCAGCAATTCGTAGAGCGTCGCGCCCAAGGCGTAGACATCATCGGTCACCGCCGGTTTCTCGCCCAGCATCTGCTGGGGGCTCATGTAAGCCGGCGTGCCGGACGAGCCGGCCTGCGCCGAGACGCGGGAAACACTGTCACTGATACTGCGGGCGATGCCAAAATCCGTCACCTTGATCCGGCCGGTCGCATCGACCATCAGGTTGGCGGGCTTCAGGTCGCGATGCACCACGCGGGCGGTGTGGTGGGCATAGTCGAGGGCTGAGCAAATCTGCCGCACCCAGGCGCCCACGGCGGCGACCTCGAAATATTTTCCCGGCTGCTCGATGCGGAATTGTGAGAGGGTGACGCCCTCCACCGCCTCCATCGCAATCGCGGCCGCATGGGCATCCTCCAAAAAGTCATGGATGCGGACGATGCCCGCATGCGTGAGGCGCCGCGCCCGCTTGGTCTCGGCCTTGAGTTCGTCCAGCGCCGCCGGGTCATGCTTGACCACATCCGGCAGGAACTTCAGCGCCACCTCCTCTTCGAGCTTCTCATCCCGGGCCAGCCAGACGACCCCCATGCCGCCGCGACCGAGAATCTTTTTGAGCGTGTAACGCCCGAAGACCTTTTGTCCTGCGGAGAAGCCGCGGATGGTTGCACCCAGATCGATGTCGTCCATGGCGGAGGGAGTTGGACGCGGCGGGGGACTAGCCGGTCGGCGGGGCGGCCTTGCGTTTTTTCTCGATGCGGTAGAGCCAGGCGGCGGCGACGATGATGCCGGGGAGCGCCCCGATGCCGAACCCGAAGAGGCGTTCGCCGCTGGAGAGCCGGCCCGACGAGCCGAAGAAAATCTGGAACGACATCAGGCCGCCGAAATTACAGAGCGCCCCGCCCACCATCGCGGCGAGCCGGGTCGCGGGGCTCTTGGCGACCAGCCAGCCGCCGACCGCGCCGCCGACCGCGGCGAGAAAGGCGATGACCAGCGGCGGCAGGTCATGGAAAACCGCCCAGGCGTCACGGTATTGCCAGTAGGTCTCGGCGAGGATGATGCCGCTGACGACGATCAAACCGATGCCGATTTTTTCACGCGGCGTGGTGGTGGCTTGCGGGGCGGCCATAGGCGGGCGGGGTTGGGTTGGAGTGTGCTTACTTGTCAGGGCCGGTGGCCTTGAGGGTGATTTCCATTACCACACTATTGTAACCCTCACCATGAGATTGCACGACCGGAAAGGTGCTGCCGCTCAACAGCGCAGGCGGCAGCAGCAGGCGGATGCGACCGCCGACCCCAACCAGCTTGAGGCCTTCGACCACCCCCTCCCAGAGTCCCGGGAGCTTGCCGTGGTAATTCTTCGGCTGGTCGCCGGGCGAAATCCGGCTGCCGTCGATGCCGAAGTCCTCGAAGTCGAAATCGACCAAGTCGTCCTCGGCTGGCTTGGCGCCGGTGCCTTCCTGGAGCATGCGGTAACCCAGGCCGGAGTCGGTGAACACCACGCCGTCCTCGTCGGCGTAACGGCCGAAGATCAGCTGGCCGAGCGTGGGCAGGCCCGTCACTTGATAGACGGCGCCGTTGCCGGCGTCGCCGACATAGAGGTGGGCGCCGTCATGGACCAGCGCGCCGAGCCGCACCGGCGCGATGCCCGCAAGCTGCAGACGGTGCAGCGGCCCGCCGGTGGCGACTCCGCACCAGACGGTGTTGCCCGCCCCGGGATCGGTGACGTAGATGATTTCGCCGTCGGTCGCCACGCCGGCCGGCGCCACCAAGGGAGCACCGCTCCAGAGCACGGAGACGGACTGGCCTTGAAATTCGCCGATGGTTGGAGGGATGGTGCCGGCGTGGCCCGAGTCGGCAAAGACGAACCCGTCGCCCCCACTGCGGTCGATGCTCTGCAGGTGCTCCGTGCTGAAGCCGCCGGCATAACGCGCGGGCACCACCATGTGCCCGGCCCCTCCGGCGAGCGGCAACTGATAGACGCCACCGCCGACTTCGTCGATGGCGTAAAGACTTTGGCCGTCGGCGGAGAGGGCTAATCCGCTGCCGTCGACGACGGGCTGGCCAACCTTGCTGCCGGTGTAGATGGCCTCCGGCTGGCCGGTGCCGTCGCGGCGGAGCCGCCAGATCTGCGTGTCGGTGTCCGGGCCGGAATTGGGGTCGATCCAATACACATGGTCGGAGTCCACCGTCAGACCCATGGGGTTGTGCGCCGGCGCAAGCCGGGCAGATTTTTCCGGCTCGGCGGGATCGAGGTGGACGATGCCCTGCTTGCCCCCGGCCAACACCCCGCTGAGGAAGACATGGGATGAGCTGGCGACATCCGCGGTGAGCCCCGACACGGCCTGCATGGGGTGACCGGCCGGCAACAGGACGGTGGCCGTGGCGGTGTAGTTCATGCCCATGTCGCGCTCGCCCCCGGTGGAAAATTGCTGGATCGGAGCCGGGACCGGGGTAGCCGCGGGGCGCTGCAACACTTCGCGCAGGGTCCCGCTGCGGGCCCTGAGCAAGGCGATCTCTGTGTCGGTGGCGCCGAGGGCCTTGTAGCGATCGAGGTGCGATTCAATCCGGTCAAGGTCGGCAAGGCTGAGCGCTTGGCCCAAATCCAGTTCCCGTGCATCCGTATCGCGCAACCCTTGGAGTTCGGCGGTCCGGTTACCCGACCGGGTCAAATAGAAGGCGGCGGCGGCCCCCGCCAACAAAACGGCGACAAAGCCCAGCAGGATAAATATCTCCCGCCGGCTCAGGCGGCTCGCGGTAGCACCCTCTGCCGCCGAAGTAGCGGGCTGCTGTCCGGTGGCCGCCGCCGCATCGTCCGCCGTAGGCTTCTCGGGCAGCACGGGCGCGAGGGCCACGCGCAAGCCCAGGTTGCTGGCCGGGAGGTAGCGCCAGCTCCAGTTGCGGCAGGCGGCGCGGCAATCCCGCGCCTTGCCGTTCCAAGCGCCGCCGCGACTAATGCGGGAAAGGGCGAGCGGCTGATTGACGGGGTCGGTGGCATCGCCGCCGGCATACTTGGCGTAGCCGTCGAAGCACCACTCCCAGACATTGCCCAGCATGTCATGGAGGCCCCAGGCGTTGGGGGCGCGGGTGGCAACGACGCGCGGCGCGGCGCGGCCGCCTGGGTATTGCTTGTCCACCCACTTCTCGGTGGGCCAGCCGATGCCGCTGAAACCCACACTGCTGTTACCCGGATACCAGGCGATCGGGTCGAGCACCGGGGCATTGCACTCGCCAAGCAGGTCGATCTCGCCCGCGTAGGTGGCCCCGGTGGTGCCGGCGCGGCAGGCGTATTCCCATTGGGCTTCCGTCGGCAGGATGTATTCGTAACCGGCGGGGAGGCGGCCGGCGGCGCGTTCCTGCTCGGTGAGCAAGGCGCAGAACTCCAGGGCCTCGCCCCACGTCACGTAATACATGGGCAGGGAATCCTGCTCGTCGCCGATGCGGCTGGCCGGGTCGCTGCCGGCGGGAATTTCCCAATACTCCCGGCGCGTCTGGACCTTGTCGCCCAGCTTGTAGGTGCGGTTGTCTTCCAGGAACCGGCGCATCTGATCACGCAGGGATCGGCCGGTGACGGCCCGCCACTGGCCCTGGGTGACGGAAGTGCGACCGAGCCAGAAACCCTTGGTCAGCCTCACCCGGGTGCGCGGACCCTCCTCGTCGAAGGCGCCCGCTTCACCCTCCGGGCTGCCCATGGTGAATTCACCGGGTGGGATCCAGCGCAGCCCGAGCGTGTGACCGTCGCGCAAGGCGATGCGCCACGGCGCGGCGGGCGTTATCACGACGGGATACTCCGCCTCATCCGGTGCGCTCGCCGGCAGACCGGACGCGCCCGCCCCGGTGGGCTGCGGAACTTTGATCGCCGGGACGAGCGCCACCCGGAAGCCGCTGCTGCTGCGGCGGATGGTGGGCAGGCTCCAGTTGCGTGTCGCGGCGCGCAGGTCACGGGCGTTGTAATTCCAAGCCCCACCGCGAAAAATCCGGCTGGCGTATTCGCTTTCTCCGACGGGATCGGTCACGGTGCCCCCGGGATACTTTGCGTTGAGGTCGAGGCACCACTGGCAGACGTTGCCCAGCATGTCGTGCAGGCCCCACCCGTTGGCGCGCTTGAGCCCGACGTTGCGCGGGCCGGCACGGCCGCCGGGGTATTGCTTCTCCTTCCAGTTGGCGGTGTCCCACCCCTCCCCGCTGTAGCGCACGCTGCTGTTGCCTCCATACCAGGCGATGGCGTCAAGAATGGGGGCATTCATCGCGCCCCGGAGTTCGAGCGGTCCGCCGAAAGTGGCGGTGCGGGTGCCGGCCCGGCAGGCATATTCCCACTGCGCTTCCGTCGGCAACTCGTAGACGTAGCCTTCGGGCAGACGCCCGGCGGCGCGCTCCTGCTCGGTCAACCGCCGGCAATATTCCCGCGCATCTGTCCACGAAACATAATACATCGCGACGTCATCGGCGGCCGAGCCGAGCATGCGTTGGGGGTCGGTCTCGCGTGGCATGCCCCAGAGGGCGCGGAGCGTTTGCTTCTTTCCCTCGAGGTCGTATTCTTGGTCGTCCTGCAGCGCGAGGCGCACCTGTTCCAACAAGCCGGTGCCCATGACCACGCGCCACTGGGCGTGGGAAACCGAGACCTTGCCGAGCCAGAACGGGCGCGAGATTCGCACGCGGGTGAGCGGCCCTTCCTCGTCATAGCGTCCCGCCTCGCCCGCCGGGCTGCCCTGATAAAATTCGCCCGCCGGGATCGGCATCAGCTCGAGCTTCACGCCGCCCCCGAGCTCGACGAGTCGCGTCGGTCCCTCGGGCCGGGCCACGGGCAATTCCTCCACCGCCTCCACCGGCGCCGGGATGGCCACCCCGCCGGTGAGGCCCAGGCGTTGCACCACCTCGCCCGCGGTTTTCGGGCGGTCGGCCGCGTTCTTCGCCAGGCAGGCGGCCACCACCTGCTCCCAGGCGGGCGGGATGGCGCCCCCCTTCACCTCCAGTTCACGGCGCCGCTCCGCGAGGGTGGCCGGCGTGACCGACTGCACCTGCGCGATGAGGTTGCCGGAATAAAAAGGTGGGCGGCTGGTCAGCAATTCGTAGATCGTGGCGCCGAGGGCATAAATGTCGTCCGCCGGCGAAGGACGCCCGCCGAGCATCTGCTGCGGGCTCATGTAGGCGGGCGTGCCCGAGGAGGATTTCTGGGCGGAGGCGCGGGAAACGCTGTCGGTCAGGCTCTGGGAAATGCCGAAGTCCGTCACCTTGATGCGGCCCCGCCCGTCGACCATGAGGTTGGCGGGCTTGAGGTCGCGGTGGACCACGCGGGCGTCGTGATGCGCATAGTCGAGCGCCACGGCGAGCTGTTGCAGCCAGCCGGCGATGTCGGGTGGGTCAAAGGCGCGGTCCGGACGGTCCAGCCGCAATTGCGAGAGCGTGGTGCCCTCGACCGCCTCCATCGCGATGGCCGCCATGGTGGCGTCTTCCATCAGGTCGTGGATGCGGACGATGTTGGGGTGCGTGAGCTGGCGGGCGCGCTTGGTCTCGCGCTTGAGGTCGTCGAATGCTGCCGGGTCGAGTTTCACGACCTCGGGGAGGAACTTGAGGGCGACGGGCTCGTCCAGCTTTTCGTCATGGGCCAGCCAGACCACCCCCATGCCGCCGCGCCCCAGAATTTTCTTCAGCGTATAACGGCCGAAGACCTTCTGCCCGGCGCTGAAGCCCCGGATGGTGGCACCGAAGTCGAGTTCGTCCATGGAGGTGGGTGGAGGTTAATGGCAAAGCCCGTGCCAAGGCACGCCCAAAGTCCGCCCGCTCAACGGCCCTTGCCCAGCATGGCGCCAGTCATCGCCGGCCGCGCCTGACCCGGCAGATCACGGGATGGGAACCAAGGCCACGCGGAAACCCACCCCGGAACTAGGGAGGCCGCCACCGTCCGAGAGGCGGAATCCATAATGACCATACATGGAATTGCCGCCATAGGACCCGCCACGTTCGGCATGGGTCGCCCCCTGCTCCGTCGACTTCATCCAAAGATCTTTCACTTTGCCGCCGGGTAGATCGTTAGTGTGGTCGAGACATAATTCAGCCACGTTGCCCATCATGTCATGCAAGCCCCAGGCGTTGGCCGGCTTTTGCGCGACCGGGTGCGTGATGTTTCCGCTGTTCTCTTCCACCCAGTCGCCGGCTTGCAGGTCGGCCGGCTTGTCCGCCAGTGACCCGGCGCGACAGGCGTATTCCCACTGGGCCTCGGTCGGGAGTGAATATTGGTAACCGACCGGCAGGCGGCCGGACTCCTTCTCCAGCGCAGTGAGTTTGCCACAAAACTCCATGGCCTCGTCCCAAGTGACAAAATACATCGGCCGATCGTCCCCCTCCCCCGCGACGGGCTGATCCTCGGCTTGGAAATATATTTTGTGCTTCTCCTTCTGCTCCCCCACCGAGGTTCCCATTATTTGACGCCACTGGAGCTGGGTGACCTCGGTCTTTCCCAGCCAGAACGGCCGCGTGATCGTCACCTCGGTGAGCGGCCGCATGGTGGGCTCGCCCAAGCCCGCGTTCTTGACGAACCAATCGTCCGTCGAGCCCATCGTGAAGGTGCCGGGCGCGATCGGCACCAGCGCGATGTCATACAGCGGCACGGTATACGCGTGACCGATTTGCGGCGGCGCGGGCGGCGGCGGCCGGCGGTCGATCCGGGAACTTTCCGGGATCAAAGCGAGCCGGAAGGTGGCATAGACGGGATCGACGACCGAGAACAGGACTAAGCGCGAGGCCACCCGGCAACGCCCCGTGTCATTCTGGTAGCAGCCGCCGCGGATGACAATCTCCCCTCCCTTGATCTCGGTGACCGGGTCGGTCAACTTGCCGCCGGGATAGGGAGCATAATCATCGAGGCACATCTCCATCCCGTTGCCGAGCATGTCGTGCAGCCCCCAGGCGTTCGGGCGCTTCTGTCCGACCGGGTGCATCTTCCCATCGCTGTTCGCCATATACCATGCAACCTCGCCGAGGTCGGGCACGCGGTCGGCGGTGGACCCGGCCCGCGCGGCGTATTCCCACTGCATCTCGGTGGGCAGCGAGTAGATGTAACCGGCCGGCAGGCGGCCCGCGGCGCGTTCACTTTCGGTCAGCCTCCGGCAATATTCCATGGCGGCGTACCACACGAAATTTGTCGCCGGCAGATCATCCCCCGGCTGGGCAGATCGGTTCCATCCGAATATCTTTTGCCACTGCCGCTGCGTCACCTCGGTCTTTCCCAGCCAGAAGGGCTGGGTGAAGGTCACCTCGGTCAGCGGCCGTTCGTCTTTCTCGCCGCCCACGGGTGTGCCGAGGCGGAAAGTCCCCGCGGGAATCGGCAGCAGTTCCAGGTTCAAGTCCGGAATGGTGATGGACGCGAGCCGGGCCAGCCCCGGTTTCGCCGGGGTTTCTTGGGCCGACTGCCCTTGCGGATCAACGATGGGTCCTGGCTTCGTCTCCGGGTTGCCGGAATTCCGCAGCAAGGCGACCACCGCGGCACTGATCGCCACCAGTGCCGCCACGAGCACCACCCGGCGGATTCCTTTCGCTTCCCCCGGCTTCGCCTGCGGCGGCGAGGGAGGCACCGCGGTTTCCCCGCGCACCGCGGCAACCTCCGCTTTGGGTTCCGGCGGCCGGCTCGCGCTGCCGTCAGCCAGCCGGGTGGCGACCTCACCGGCGCTCGGCGGGCGCTCCAAGGGATCCTTGGCGAGGCAGGCCGCGATCGCCTGCTCCCACTCCCCGGCTATCGGCGCCAACCCGAGGGTCTTCCGCCGGTCATTGAGCAGCGGCGCCACCTTGTTCTGCACTTGCAACACGATGTTGCCGGCATGGAACGGCGGCTTGCCCGCCAGCAGTTCGAACAGCGTCGCCCCCAGAGCATACACGTCGTCTGTGATCGCCGGATTCTCCCCCATCATCTGCTGCGGCGACATGTAGACCGGCGTCCCCGAACTGCTCCCCTTGTTCGAGACCCGCGACACGCTGTCCGAAATCGACGCCGCAATCCCGAAGTCCAACACCTTCAGCCGGCCGCGACCGTCGATCATCAGGTTCGTCGGCTTGAGGTCCCGGTGCACCACCTCCGCATCATGATGCGCATAGTCCAGCGCGGAGCAAAGCTGCGCCACCCACGGCGCGAGTTTCTCCGGTGTGAAAACCTGGCCGGGCTCGTCCAGCCTTTGCGCGGAAAGCGTCTGGCCCGTCACATACTCCATCGACACCGCCGCCGTCCGGCCGTCGGTGACGAAGTCGTGGATCTTCACGATGTGCGGATGCGCCAGCTCGATCGCCCGGCGCACCTCGCGTTTCAAGTCCCCAATGGCCGAAGGATCCATCGCCACCACCTCCGGCAGGAACTTCAGTGCCGTCTCCCGCCCGAGTTCCTCGTCCTGCGCCAGCCAGACCACCCCCATCTCGCCCCGCCCGAGGATTCGCTTGAGCGTGTAGCGAGCGAAGACCTTCTGCCCAGGATTGAATCCCTTGATCGTCGCACCGTAGTCGAGGTCATTCATGGGTGCTGCGGCTGAGCCGCATTAAATGGACCGGCCTGGGCAACCAAGGCGCCTGAAGGTGTCATCGAATGAGCGGCAATTCCTTGCCGTCACTGATATTGCCGGGCCCGATCATGGGAGGATTCTTGTTGTCCGCCCACCAAATGCCACTGCCCTTGTTGTCCCGGGCGACATTGCCCCTGAGGGACGGCCGGCCGGCTTCATTGAATATTCCGATGCCGCCATTCGCCTCCTTGCTGCCGTTGCGGAACAGCTCATTGGCGGTCAAGGTCACGCCGTCGCCCTTCCAAATCTGGATGCCAGCACTGCCATTGTCGTGGAGAGTGTTGCGGTTGATCAGCAGGCGTCCGGTCTGCTCCGCAATGGCGAGACCCTCCTGCTCATTGTCGTGAATATCATTCCCCGATATTTCCCCGCCCACCTCCTTCATCACATTGATCCCGGCCCAGCGGGCGCCACCGATGTTATTCTCCGTGATGACGGGATTGCCGCCGTCCTGCAGATACATGCCAAACCCATTGGCGGCGGTGACCGAATTCCGGATGAAGCGCACACTGGACCCGGTGAAGCCAATCAATGACGCCCGCCGTTCCGTGTCCTTCGTGTCGGTATGCCGGAAAGTGAACCCGCTGATGGTCCCGCCGGTGGCTCCTTTGACATGCAGCGCGTTCTTGGAACTGTCGACTTCGACCGCGACCACGTCCCGTCCCTCGCCTCGCAGCTCGATGGCCTTGTCCAGATAGAGGGACTCCGCGTAGGTGCCGGCCGCGACGAGCACCACATTGCCCGGGATGGCTTCATAGATGGCATCTTGGATCGTCTTGAATTCCGCCGGCACCAACACCCGTCCGCCCTGCTTGCCCTGCGGACTGGCGCGCATCTCATGGCGCAAGCGCGTCGCGTCATAGGCCGGATCCGCCAGCATGGTCTTGGTATAAGCCTCCAGGCTGGCCTGGTCCGGCGCCTGATCAAAAACCATGCGGTAGGCGGCCTGCACCGTTTTCTCCGCCTCCTTTTTTTTCTGTTCTGCTTCCCGTTTGACCCGGGTTGCTTCTGTCGCCAGCCGTGCGTCCTCCGCCACTTTGGCTTCGGCCTCGATGCGCTTTTTTTCCTGATCCGCGCGATACTCGTTCAGCTGCACTTCCTCGGGCAGCGCGACGAAGAGCTGGTAGCCCGCCAGCGCCACGGCCGCCGCGAGGGCGCCGAGCACGAGTGGGCGCCGCGCGCCGAAGGACGGGCGCTCCTTGAACAACAGGTAGTGGGCGGCCGCGCCGCCCAGGCCCCACGCCGCGGCGGCGGCCAGGCCCGAGAGCACCAGCGTTGCGCCGCCCAGTTCCAGATCTCCCGGCAGGATCAGTCCGGTCGCGTAGGCGGCCGCGCTCAACACCCCGCCGGTCGCGGCAAAATAAATGACGTAGTCCCGCAGGCGCCGGGCCTGGCGGAGCAGCGGGAAGAGCTGGAGCAAGGCGAACAGCAGCGCGTAGGCCGGCCATGCCCCCGCCGCCCGCACCAGCACGTTGCCCATCTCGGTGGTATCCCCGTTGACGCCAAAACCATGATAGATCGGCCAAGCGCTCAACATCGCGCACGGAATGAGCGCCCCAGCCACTGCCGCGCGCATCCAAGGCAGGCCCGGCGGCTTCGCCGGGACCACCGGCGGCGCCTTGATCCCGAACAGCGCGCGCCAGAGCACCATTCCTACGAAAAGGCTCGGCCAACTGACCGCGAATGTGAACAGGGTCACCCCAAGCAATCCCCAGATGTTGTCGGCCTTTAGTTCGTCTGACACCCACATGAATAACAAAGCGAACAAGTTTACCCCCAAGGCGCACAGCGCCAGAAATCTAAAGGCTTTCTTCGCCAGCTGCTCGGTGCTGATCTGCGGGGGCCGCGCGGCCACCGGCGCCGGCACGACCAAGGGCGGCGCCGCGGGCGCGGGCGCGACGGCCACGGGCGCGGCGGGACGGGGCGCGATCCGGGGCGTGCTGCCGGCGGCCTGCAGCCCGAGACGCTCGGCCACCTCGCCGGCGCTTTGCGGGCGCGCGGCCGGTTCCTTCGCCAAGCAGGCGGCAATGGTCTGCTCCCACTCAACCGGCACCGGCTCCAGGCCGGCGGCACGGCGGCGGTCGTTGAGCAGCGGCGCCACCTTGTTCTGCACCTGCACGACGATGTTGCCCGCGTGGAACGGCGGCTTGCCGGCGAGCAATTCGAACAGCGTGGCGCCGAGCGCGTAAACGTCGTCGGTCACGGCCGGCTCCTCGCCCATCATCTGCTGCGGCGACATGTAGATGGGCGTGCCGGAGCTGCCGGCCTTGTTCGACACGCGCGACACGCTGTCGGAAATGGACGCGGCGATGCCGAAATCGAGCACCTTCAGCCGGCCGCGCTTGTCGATCATCAGGTTGCTCGGCTTGAGGTCGCGGTGGACCACCTCGGCATCGGTATGCGCGTAGTCGAGCGCGGAGCAGAGCTGCGCCACCCACACGCCAAGGTCGGCCGGCGTGAAGACCTGGCCGGGCTGGTCCACGCGGCGCGAGGACAGCGTGTCGCCGGTGATGTATTCCATCGAGACCGCGGAGACCCGGCTGTCAGTGATGAAGTCGTGGATCTTGACGATGTGGGGATGCGCCAGGTCGATGGCCCGGCGCACCTCGCGCTTGAGATCGGAGATGGCACCGCGATCCAGCGTCAGCGCATCGGGCAGGAACTTGAGGGCGGTCTCGCGGCCAAGTTCCTCGTCCTTGGCGAGCCAGACCACGCCCATGCCGCCGCGCCCCAGCATGCGGTCGAGCACGTAGCGGTTCACGACGCGCTGACCGGCGCTCATGCCGCGAATCGTCGCGCTTAGGTCGAGGTCATCCATAAGGCGGTCACAGGGCTGGCAGTCCGAGGTGGACGCGCACGCGGTTCTGCATCTCCGCGGTGTTGTCGGGCGCCAGGCCGCCGGCCGTCCAGAGCTGGATCAGGCCCCAGGTGCGCGCATCGGCCTCGGCGGCGGGCAGGCGGCGGGTGGCATTCTGCCGCTGCAGGAGGGTGATGGTCGCCTGCTGGACCGGCTGGAGCAGATCGGCCGAGGCGGCGGAGATTTTTCCGGAGAGATCGCGTGCCAGCCACTCGGCCACGGCCGCGATGGTCGGATAACTCGGCGCGGCGACCGGAACGTTGCGCTGGGCATTGCCGACCACTTCCACCGTCTGGTGGCGGTAGGCCGAGGCCCAGCCCTTGCCAGTGGCCAGGGTGCGACCGGCCTGCTCGACCGTCAACGCGAGGGCGGCGCCATAGGTGACATCGTGCGTGATCTCGCGGTAGCTCTCGTTCGCGTATTGGGCGCGGGTCACGGTCTCGGGTGTGCGGGCGAGCTGCGCGCGCAATTCGTTGACGCGGTTGCGGGCTTTGTTCACCTCGTTTTGGCTGAGACCGGAGGCAACGCCGGTGAACACGGCGCCGAGTGCGCTCAGGTTGCCGCTGCCGGCCAGTTGGTTGGCCGAACTCTGCGTGGAACGGTTGCTCTCCGCCACGCGCTCATAGTTGTTCTCCGCATCCTCCAGCTGTGAGGCGAGCTGCTCGTGGTTGGGATTCGACTCTTCAGTCGTGCCGCTCTGGTAGCGCACGACCTTGGTGGCCTCGCGCCGGTTGTCATTCTGTTCCAGGCCGCGGAGCTGGGTGGCGAGGGCCAGCGCCATGTCGGAATTCGCCGGCGTCTCGTCGGCGAGCTTCAGCCAGCCGCCGGCGCTCTGCTGCAGCAATGCCGCCAGCCGGCTGCGGGCGGCGTCACGGATCCCCGCGGCATTGTCCCCGGTGACCACGGTGGGCTTGAGCGTGACACTGAATCCGAGGTCCGCGGCGAGCTGCGCTCGGGCCTGCTGGTCGAAGGCGGCGTCGAGGGGGAATCCCTCCGCCCGCGCCAGCGCGGCGGTGTAGAGCGCAAAGCCCGGCCGCTGGGCGGCCAGCAGTTCCTTGGTCCATTCCGCGTAGGCCGAGCCGAGGAAGCGGGCGGCCGCCGCCTGATCCGCGAAACGGCCGCGCAGTCGGTCGACCAGCACGAGGTCAAGGTGGCTGGTGCGCGGGGCGCCGGCGGCCGGCCGGATGCCCAGTTCCTCCAACGCGTGGAGAAAATCGCCGAGCTCCTTCTGGCCGAACAGCTGCTCCGCCGTGACCGAAAACTTCGCCTGGGTATAGGTCGCCAACCCCTCGACGGCGCTCTGGCTGGCGGCGCGGTCACCCGCCAGCAGGGCGGCGGCCAGTTCGCCGACCAAGCGCAGCCGCGCGGCCTCGCGCACGCCCGCGCGGGCAGCCTCGATGTCGGCGGCGAGCAGGCCCCGCCGGGCCGCGGCGTCGATCCGGGCCAGCGCCGGGCCGAATTCTCCCCGGCCGGCGGCCGCGCCGGCCTCGGCCAGTTCGTGCCGCACCTCGGCTTCCTGCGCCGCCTGGCGTGCCTGCGGCAACTCGGGCAGGAGCGCGGCGTAGGCCTTCAGTCCCTCGAACACGGTGCCGGCCTCCGCAAATTTACCGGCGGCGGCCAGCTGGCCGGCGGCCGCGATCTTTTCGCGGAGTTGCTCGGTCAGCCGGGCCCGCACCTCCTCACTGTGTTTCTGGAAATTGACGGCGGTGGATCCCTCGAGCAGCGGGGCGAGTTGGGCGGGGCCGCCCTGCAGGGCGGCGTAGGCGTCGGCCGGGGCGAGGGCCTGCTGCTGCGCAAACAGGAGCTTCAGCCACTCCTCCTGCGCCTCGTTGAAATCGCGCTGATAAATGAACTCGCCGCGCCGGCGCGCTGCGGCGGACTTGAGGGCCGGCAGGGCCTGCGCCCAGTTTCCGGCCACCTTGGCCTTGACGCCGAGCTCGTGCGCCTGGGCCGCTTCCGTCCGGCCCGGCACGTCGCCAAACCAATAAATCAACCCACCAGCGAGGACCACTGCCGCCACCGCCGTCCAGCGGTAGGCGGGGATTTTCCACCACGCGATGACGGGCGGGGCCGAAACCGCCGGAGCCGCGGCGGGGGCGGCGGCGACCACAGTCGCCGGTGCGATGGGCGTCGTCGGGGTCACCGGGGCGGTGATGCGACCCGACTCGAGCTGCTTGATCAGTTCTGCGATCGGACCGGCCCGGGCGGCGGCCTCCTTGGCGAGGCAGCGTGCGACCAGTTGCTCCCACACCTCGGGCACCGGCTCCAAGCCGGCGGCGCGGCGGATCTCATTGACCGGCGGCGGGGCGGATTTCTGGATGTGGTTGACGATGTTGCCGGAATGGAACGGCGGCGAGCCCGTCAGCATCTCATGCAGGGTCGCACCCAGGGAGTAGATGTCGTCCGCCGGCATGGGGTCCTCGCCCAGCAGCTGCTGGGGGGACATGTAGGACGGCGGACCGCCGACCTCGAGCCGGGACACGCGGCTGGCACTCTCCATGAGTGAGGCGCCGACGCCGAAATCCAGCAGCTTGGCCCGGCCCCGAACATCGACCATGATGTTGGCGGGCCGGACGTCGCGGTGAATGACATGCGCATCGCGATGCGCGTAGTCGAGCGCCTCCCCGAGCTGGTGGAGCCAGGGCAACAGCTCCGCCGGGGTGAGCACGCCGCCGGAAGCGGCCTCGCGGCGCGCGGCCAGCGTGGTGCCGTCGACAAACTCCATCGAAATCGCGGCCGCGCGGCCGTCGGTGATCAGGTCGTGGACCTTGGCGATGTGCGGGTGGGCCAGCTCGATCACGCGGCGCACCTCGGATTTCAGCTCGGAGATGGCGGCGCGATCGAGGGTGACCAGCTCGGGCAGGAACTTGAGCGCCGTGGCGCGGTTTAGCTCCTCGTCCTGCGCGAGCCACACCGCGCCGAGCGCGCCCCGCCCGAGCACGCGCTGGAGCGTGTAGCGGTTGAAGACCTTTTGGCCTTGGCCGAAAGCGCGGACCGTGGCGCCAAGGTCGAGTTCGTCCATGGGGCGTGGACCCAAGGCGGCGCGCTCAACGCGGCCGGCCGGCAGCACCAACGAGGCGGAACACGATGAACAGGGCGATCAGGCCGCCGAGGGCATAGGCCGCGTATTTGATGAGCTGGATCCGGGTGAAGCCGACCTCGATTTCGCCGCCGGGCAGCATCACGGCCGCGACGCGCTCGCCGCCCCACAGGAGGCGGCCGGTTTCAACTTCAAAGACCTGCATGGCGATACGGACCTGGAGTTGCTTGGCATCGTCGGCGAGGCGCACCCCCGCCGCATTCGTGGCCTTGGCCGGGCCGACATAGACTCCGGTGATGCGGCCGCGGATGACGCCCTGCACGCCGGTCTGGCGGCCCCATTGCTGGATGGAGGATTTTTCCATCATGTCGCCGGTCTGGTCGCCGCGCTTCATCTCCGCATCGACGATGCGGTCCCACTCGGGATCCTCGCGCGTGTAGAGGCTGTAGTCGGTGCCCAGCGCGTGGCTGGAGAACTCGTTGCGCGCCTGCGTCGTGAAGTAGCCGTCGTCGAGGTCCGAGGCGAGGCGCATGATCGCGAAGCGTTTCGCAGGGACGCTCTTCGAAATGAAATCCGCCACCCAATCGGCGATGGCCCGCGAGCCGGCCTGCTTGGCATACTCGGTCATGGTGGGGTCGGCCTTCCAATCGATGGGCTTGAAGGCCGGGGAGGCCTCGACGGTGGGGACCGACACGGCCTTGGCCGCGGGCGCCGGGGACTGCGCCCACAGGCTCGCAGCGCCGAAAACAAAGAGGAAGCAAAGGCGGAGGATTTTCATGAGGAGGGGTGGCCGGAGATTAATTTTGCACGGGCTGCTGGAACCAGCTGGGATACTTATTGTGGATCGTGCCGTTGGCCGTGACCTGCACATTGACCTTGGTCTTGGGCATCTTCTCCAGATAGGCGCGCCAGAAGGTCTCCGAGCGGGGCGTGCCGATGATCTCGAGGTGGGCCTCGTTGGTCTTGCGGTCAAAATCAAGGCGCCGCACGTGGTAGACGCCTTCCATCCGGCCGATGTATTCCATCATGGCGAGGAGCGCGCTGTCACTAAAGACATTCACGATGACGGCCTCGTGGACGAGGATCTTGTGGGCCTTGGCGAGGCTGCGCTCGACCGCCTGCTGGGTGGCCTCGGTAATTGCCGCCCGGCGGGCCGTCCGCTGCGCATTGACCTTGTCGGTGGTGCGCTTGCCGTCGACGGTCACCAGCTTGGTGACCAGCAGTTCGCCGGACACGCGACTGTAGATCTGTACGGTGGCCTCGGCTTCATAGAGCAGCCAGTCTCCGCTCTGGTTCTTCAGGCGGTCGGTGGCCCGGGCGTAGACGATGAGATCGGCGTTGGCCTTCTCGCCGGCCGCACGCATCTCCTCGGTTGTGACCTTGCCGGTCAGGCTCTGGGCAGCGGGGAACACCCGGAAATCCTTGTCCGTGAGCTGCTGCGAGATGAGGTCCTCGAGGTCGAGGGCGTTCTCTTCGAGCAAGAGCAACGTGCGCAGGCAACCGATCTCGGTAATCTGCACACGGACCTGTTGGTTGTCTGGGGCGGCGGGCGTTTGGGCGCGGACGGACGTGGCCGTCGCGAGGACCAGAAGCGCACCGGCCGCGAGGAGGGGTAGAAGGCGGGGCGTTGTCATCATGGCCAGTTAACGGCAATCACCGTGCCAACGGCGAGCCGAATTTCCAGTCCCCTGGCATGAAAGCGGACTGGAAATGAGGCGGGATTTGGTATGGTGTATGCCGTCAGTCACCCCACATGAGCCGCACCTGCCCCTCCTGCTCCGCGACCGTCAGCCCTCGCAGCCGCTTTTGCCCCGCTTGTGGCAAGGATCTGCCGCCCCCGCCGGAGAGCGAGACCGCCACGCAACCCTCGCAAGGTTCTTCGCCCCGGCCCGAGACCGTCGCCACGCAAGTCTCCCGGCCCTCCGGCTCGGGCAACAGTGTGCCAGCGGCCGCCACCGCCTCGCTGTCCTCGGTGGGCGCGGTGTCTTCTTCCTCCACGTCGGATTCTCCGTCGGCTCCACTCGCTCCCCCGCCCCCGGCACCCGCCGCCGCGCCCGACCCGGCCCCGGTTTACCCGGCGGCCATGCTCCGCCGCAGCCGCGCGCCCTTCGGCCCCGAGCTGTGCCCGATCGAGGTCTCGCTTAATTTTTTCCATATCCTCGTCGCCGGCCATGCGACCACGATCCAGCTGAAGGTTGCCCTCGGCGACCCGGTCCCGGTCGAGAATCTCCGCCTCGATTTCGAGTCGCGCTGCTTCCAGGGCATCCTCTCCGCCCATTGGCGGCGGCTCGCCCCCGGGCCGGGCGCGCAGAAGATGCTGGAGATCGAGCCGCTGCGGCCGGGCAATTTCCTGCTGCAGGTCAGCGCCGTGTGGGAATCCGCCGGCGCGCAGTTCGCCTACCGGGGCCAGCGCTCGCTCAAGGTCCTGCAGGCGCCCGACACCGGCAACATCCAGATCAGCTTCGGCGACCTCCAAAGCAACGCCGGCACCGGCGCCAACCAGGGCCTCGGCGCCGAATACGGCGACATCAACATCCACAACCTCCTCGGCGGGCTCAAGACGCTCAATGACCTCCTCGAACTGGAGCTGCCCGAGAAGTTCCAGCCCGTGCCGCTCGAGCTCGACTACGAGGTCAGCCGCACGGCCGTGGATGTGAGCGCGCGCCGCGCGGGCGAGACGCTGCGGATTCCGCCCCCGCTCGCCGCCACCGTGGCACCGGCCACCGCCTGCAATTTCGAGCTGATCAACGGCGCCGCCCCGCTCCTCCCCTTCCGGCTCGTGGCCCGGCCGCAGTTCCGCATCGGCCGCGCCCGCGGCGAGGCCGATTTCGTGGCCTGGGTGCTCCCCCGCAATGAGGCCAACGACGAGCGCTCGAAGCGCGTGAGCAAGGTCCATGTCATCGCCGAGGTCGCGGGCGACGGCATCCTCGTGCGCGACAACGAGAGCGCCAACGGCTCCGTGCTCGACGGTCACCCGCTCGACCCCGTGGGCGTGAAGGCCGGGCAGCGCGACCGTCTCGTGCTCGGCGGTGCCGTGGAGATCGACCTTGCGCGCTTCGCGCCCGCCCGCGAGGGCGAGCCGCCCATCGCCAACCTCCGCGCCTGGCCCGGCCCCGCCGTCCCCCCGCCCGCCCTGCGCGGGGCGATCCGCTGCGAGGTGATCTCGACCGAACCCCAGCCGCTCAATTCGCTCTGGCTGTTCACCGACGCCGCCTTCGGGACCAGCCGCTCCAATCCGCTCGCGCTCGATGATCTGCAGCTCGCCGAGATCCAGGGTCGCTTTTATCACTTCCGCGGCTGCTTCTGGGTCGAGACTCTGGCCGACAACAGCGCGGTGCAGCTCGACCGCCTCACGCTCCGCCCCGGCGAGATCGCCCCGCTCGCCACCGGCCAGCAGCTCCGCCTCGGCAGCCGCACCTGGCGCGTGAAGCTGGAGGCGTGAACCGAACCTGGCGACCGACCGCTGGTCTGGCGCGGCGTCGCAGGCTCAACTCCCTACCGAACGGGACTCAGGGTGAGACGGCAGCCGACGTTAGATCTGCGCCGAACGGAATCCAAAGCACTCGATCGGTCGGACGGCAAACGCCGAAAGTCACCGCGCTCATTTAGAGTGCCGCCACCGGTTTCAGCACGACCATCCAGGCGTAGACCACAGCCGCCGCGAGCAGGAGGAGGCAAAATCCGGCCACCAGCTGTCGGCGCCGGGCGGGTTTGACCACGGGCTGGTTTTCCGGGGCGGCTTTGATCCCGCCGGCCACCAGCCGGAGCAGATACAGCCACGTCATCGCCCCCATGACCACCCACACGGGAAAGGATCCCATGACAAGGCTGTTGCTGGCCGCCGGCTCGGGCAAAATGGGCAAACTTGCGCAGTAACCCGCCACGACCCCGGCGCCCAACCCGAGCCAAAGCTCGATCGCGACCTGCGCCAGCGTGATCGGCCGGATGCGCCGGAAACTTATCAACCCCAATCCGCCCAGCACCAGTCCCAGCAGCGACGGAGCGCCCGACATGACCCCAGCCGCGTCACCTGACAGCACCGCATGCCACTGCCATTCACTGAAAGCGATATCGACCGCCAACGGGGCGGCGGCGGCGGCCAGCCAAAGTCGCCAGGTATTTCCCCGATTCAGTGCCTCCCGCACCAGCACGATCGACGCCGCGATCCATACCGGCAACACACTGTATTCAACCCAGCGCCAGTTGGCCGTATACCACTCGTTCTGATTGTTGTTGGCGAACCTCCAGGTGAAAATCAATCCGGTGCCCAGCACCGCCAGCAAGCCGGCGGAGCCGGCCAGGGCGGCGACCCGGCGCCCCACCCCGGGCTGCGCGGTCTCCGCCTCGGAGGCGGGCGCGGTAGGCACGAGTGCCGGAGCCACGACTGTCGGGGTCACAATGACCGGGGCACTCACGGCAACGACGGCGCCGCCCTCGAGCCGCCGCCACAACTCGGCCGCGGAAGCGGGCCGCTCCGCGGGCTCTTTCGCCAGGCAGGCGGCGATGGCCTGCTCCCAGACGGGCGGCACGGGCGGGAGCCCGGCGACTGCCCGGCGCTCGTTCACCAGAGGCGCCGCCTTGCTCTGCACCTGGGCGATGATGTTGCCGGTGTGGAACGGCGGTTTGCCGGCCAGCAATTCGAAGATCGTCGCGCCGAGCGCGTAGATGTCGTCGGCCACGGCGGGATCGTCACCCATCATCTGCTGGGGCGACATGTAGATCGGCGTGCCGGAACTGCCGGCCTGGACCGAGACGCGTGAGACGCTGTCGGAGATGCCGCGCGCGATGCCGAAGTCGGCCACCTTCAGGTCGCCCTCCCGCGTGATCATGAGGTTGGCGGGCTTGAGATCGCGGTGGACAACCTTCGCCTTGGCGTGGGCGTAGTGCAGCGCGTCGAGGAGCTGCTCCAGCCACGGGTGCAACTCGGCCGGTGTGAAGATACGGTCGGCTTTCTCCAGCTTGAGGGCGGAGAGCGAGGCACCGTTGACATACTCCATCGAGATCGCGGCGGTCCGCGCATCGGAGATGAAATCGTGGATGCGCACGATGTGCGGGTGCGTGAGGTCGAGGTTGCGGCGCGT
>JANYAM010000254.1 GCA_025361365.1 Opitutus sp.
AGGCGCGGCCCGCGCCGACCAGTCGGCGCCAGAACCGTCGCCGGACAAAAACGTGGTGATCGTCGGCAATGACACCCTAAAATTCAACATCACCACCATCCAGGCGAGTCCGGGCGAACGGATTCACGTGCAGCTCCGGAACGAGGGGACCCTGCCCAAGGACGGCATGGGACACAATTGGATCCTCCTGGACGGCGACAACGAGGCGGTGCCCTACGCCATGGCGGCCATTTCGGCCCGCGATATCGCCTACATGCCCAAGCAACTGGCCGTGCATGTCCTGGCCTTCATTCCTCTGCTCGGGCCCAAGGAGGTCGGCGATGTTACTTTTTGCGCGCCGACCAAGCCGGGGAAGTATCCCTACATTTGTTCCTGCTCCGGGCACAGCATGGCCGGGATGCGTGGCGAGCTGATCGTGAAGTAATTGGCGGATCACAGGCTGCGGTAGCACCCAACTGAGCGGGTTAATGGGAGGGAACGGTAGCCACCACCGCTCCCGTTTCTTGTGCCGTTTCCACGCTCGCGACGCACGCCGAGAGTCGCCTTCCAGAGACTCCTTCCCGCACCAAAATCTACGGTTGAGCCAAGTTCCCAGGAATTTTAAGCCCGCTCTGGCGAGCGGGCTTTTTTTTCAAAAGAAGTGCCAGACGCCACGCGGGAAAAATACCACACCCATGACGATCAGCAGAATCGACGACAGGTAAGGTGCCTTGGCCGCCAAACGGTTCAACATGCCCGAGCGTTTCGAGACCTGCCTCATGCCCCACGCGGCGACAACGCCAACTGTGACAAGTGTAAGCGCGAGCCCGAAACTAGCTAGCTGCCGAATTGCTGGGCCACGGTTCTCGCATACATGTCGGTCGCCTTGCGGTAGGTATCCGGAAACCATGGCTCTCTCCGGCGCCTTTGACCGCAGAAAATCTCACGACTTTCTGCCGTCCATATCCAGTGGATCTCATGCAGGAATATCCAAGGTAACGCCGTAAGTCCCTATCTGGAGAGGCGCGCCGGCAAACAAGTGGTGACCTATCCGGACGAGCGGGCGCGGCCTATTCTTGAACGCGCGTTGGGTGTCGTGCTTTTCCAAGAACAGATCCTGAGGATCGCGATGGAGCTTGGTGGCTTCACTGCCTCGGAGGCGGACGAACTTCGTCGTGCGATCGGGTTCACGCGTTCCCAGGACCGTCTGAATAAGATGAAAGATCGCCTTGCCGTCGGCCTGCGGAACAATGGGGTGGCGCCGTTGGCAGTGGAGTCGATCCAACAGTCGCTCGCGTCATTCGCGCTCTACGGCTTCCCGGGGAGCCACGCCATTTCGTTTGCCCTCATCGCCTACTCCTCTGCGTGGCTGAAGGTTCACCGGGCTGCTGAATTCTACGCCGCGCTGCTCAACAACCAGCCTATGGGCTTCTATTCAATAGGGATCATGCGCTCGCAGGAAGTGCAGCCGGTCGAGTTTGTAGGCCAGGTCCTTTTCATAGTGCGCCTCCTTCGCGAGATCCCAGGTGATATTCGGAAACGCCGCGTAGCGCGCGATCAGCCAGCGAAAATAGAGGTCATCCTCCGCGCTGCCGTTTGCCGGCCAGTTCACCTGTTTGTTGTAAACTTTGATGAAGATATGCGCCCATAGCCCGTGTCGCGCGATCGCGGCGATCACGCGGTCATAGTGCTGCCAGTAGGCGAGATTGAAGCGGGTGTGGTCTGGCCGCTCATTTGTGCCGGCCCAGGCGTAGAGCGGCGGCGGACCGAAATCGTCGGCTGCAGTGCGGCCCTGACGCCACGTCGTGTCATGGGCGTAGGCATTGAGGAGAAATAAATTGAAGCCATGCGCCGCGATCCTATCGAGAAGCGGATCGAGGGTGGGAAGTTTCGGGTCGTTCGTATCAAGCACCCACAGCCAGTCACATTCGTAACCGATCGGCAGGAACGGCAGGTCGTCCGCAAAAACAAACTGCCATGGTTGTGCGGGGTCGATTCTGAGCGGGCCGTGCGCGAGAGGGGAGCGATTTGGGACACAATTGAACGTCACGCGCAAGCCATCGAGCGTCGGCGCGTCGGAGTGCGTGACGATGGACCACTCGCCTTCGCTGGTGGGGGCTACCCGAAGTTTCCAGGTGCCATCGCCGTCGAAAAAGCCCGGCTGCGTAAACGCCTTCCCCTCGGGTCCGGTAATCTCCGCGGAAAACACAATTTGAAACGGATTCTTTATTGTTGCCGGACTGACAAAAGAGAAGTCGTGCGGCGCCCAGCGTTCTATCTCATCCGCCCCAGAAGCGGCGGGGACCAAGCGCACGATCCCCACGACAGCCAAAATTATCTTCGGCAGGAATTTCATATAGATGACGGTTCTGTGTGCTGATGCCCCTGGCAACTGAAGAGGAACCGCAAGCCATCAGCCCGCGGTTCGCAGACGGTCACGGAGTTCACTCCAGTCCGAGAACTGAGGCAAATTCAGCAATTCGCGCAGTGGTTCTGTCACGAAGCTTCGCTCCAGCATGCGTGGATGCGGTAGCTCCAGAAAAACAGTGCGACGCGTTTCGCCTTCAAAAACGAGCAGATCCAAATCCAAGGTGCGCGGTCCCCATCTTTGAGTTCGCACCCGGCCATATTCCGCCTCGATCCGAAGGAGCGTGCCCAGCAATTCTTCCGGACTGAGCGTGGTCGCAACCGCGATCACCTGGTTCAGGAACTGGGGCTGGTCCACCACTCCCATCGGCGCCGTCTCAGTGACTGCCGACTGCGCCACGACCGATAACCGCTCGCTGTCCCCGATGCGCTGGATCGCGCCGTGCAAAAGGGTCGCGCGATCACCAAGATTGGAGCCGAGGCTGATGAATGCGGTGCGCGGCGCGGGCGGCCTGGTTCGCTCGCGACGGATCTTGGCGGTTACCCCGGCAAACTGGAAGTCAACGGGCGGCCGCGGTTTTGTCAGCTCAACGGTTACGGCGGATATTTTTGGCGCCGCGGTGAGAACCGCCGCGGCAATCCCTTCCGCCAAGGTTTCGATCAGGCGCTTGTGGGAGCCTTCGATCACGTTGCGCACGATGCCCTGGATGACCCGGTAATCGACCGTGTCTTCGAGACGATCGGAATGTGCGGCGACATCCAACGGGGTCTCCAGTTGCAGCGACACGGTGAAGGGTTGCTCCCGTTCCATCTCGACCGGCAACAAACCGTGCCGGCCGACGAAGTGGAGCTCACGGAGGATGAGGATGTCCGGGGTCATTCAGTGGGGAAAGTCAGGCCGGCTTTGATCGCATCGGCCATCCGAATGTAAGGCAGCATTTCAGACACGTCGTGCACGCGCAGCATGGCACAGCCTTGCTGAATCGCCCAAACCGCCGTGGCACCCGTTCCGACGCCCCGGTCGTTGACGCCAGCCCGCAAGACCCGGCCAAGGGTGGATTTCCGGGATGTCCCGACGACGACGGGAAAGCCCAGCTTCACAATCCGCCCCAGGTCACGGAGCACTTCAAGGTTCTGCTGGACGTTTTTCGCGAACCCAAATCCGGGATCCAGCCATAGCTGGTGCGGGGCGATACCAGCCCGCCTTGCCAGCCCCAAACTAAGCTGCAACTCCGCGAGCACGTCGTCCCAAAATACGCCGTAGTCACCCGAAAGGCGGTTGTGCATGATAATCACCGGGCAGCCGAGAGCGGCGACCGCCTCAGCCATGGCTGAGACAGGACATTCGTGATCGGGCGATTCCCGCATCCGGACGCGCTGCGCAGGGGCAATACCCGCGGTCAGCCCCCACACATCGTTGACGATATCCGCTCCGGCGCCAATGGCCGCGCGGGCAACTTCCGCCTTGGAGGTATCAATGGACAGCGGCACGTCTGGCCAATTTTTCCGGATCGTTGCGATGCCCGGCAGCACCCGGGCCAATTCGACGGACGCCGGGACCGGCTGGGCGCCCGGGCGCGTGGACTCTCCGCCGAGGTCCAGAACGTCGGCTCCGCTAGCGATCATTTTCTCGGCGGCGGCGCAGATTGCGTCCGGCCCGCCGAGTTGCCCGCCGTCCGAGAACGAATCCGGGGTCACGTTGAGGATGCCCATGACCAAGGTGCGTTCCCCAATGACGGGTAACGCGCGACCGTGTGGGCTTTGCCATCCTGGGATTTTCACAGACAACGGAGTGAGGGCACGCCCTCCCCTTTACTCGTCCCGTGCGGGACGCAGAGCGTCAAGGGACGATTCTTGAAAGGCCCTTGTCCCCTTTGAACGGGGACGGCTTTAGTCACTGTGTGCCGGGGTCTTTTCCGGTGCGTCCCTGCCACGATTACTGGCTAATTTTGACCTCCAATCTGGAGCCGCCCTAAGGGTCCACGCCAGCAGGCCGAATCCGTTTTTTCTTACCCCATTCTTCTATACTACTCTTGGAAATCGGGGCTCCAACTGGATCAAGCTGAGATTGTAAAAGTGTAGTTTCTCCTCTGAAAGCGACACCTGGACCCAACCTGACCCAACCGGAGAAAACGCCTTTTTGGCTTCTGAGACCTGCGTGTCTACCAATTCCACCACCCGGGCAAAAAACGGAAGGGCAATGGATACGTTCCGCCCGGGGTGGCGCAAGGCTTTTGTTCAGAGGCAGACCAGCGACTTTTTGGCCACGAAAAGGCACCAAAATGCACGAAGAGAAACCTCAGGGGCCCAGCTCTTTTTGTGACTTATTGTGCCTTTTTGTGGCCATAGCCCGGGTGTATTTCTGTTCGTGTTCCAGCAGCCGCTGCTTGCGCCAGACGCCGCCCGCATAACCGCAAAGGTCGCCATCCGACCGGATGACCCGGTGGCAGGGAATCACGAGGGCCAGCATGTTGGACCCGTTGGCCCGGGCGACCGCCCGGTGGCCATTGGGCAGCCGGACGCGCGCCGCCATTTCCTTGTAGCTGCGGGTGCGGCCGGCCGGGATGCGCTGCAACTCGGCCCAGACGCGCCGCTGAAAATCGGAACCGACCGGCGCGAGCGGCAGATCAAAGGCGAGTGACTCGCCGGCAAAGTAGCGCGTCAGCTGCCGCTGCGTTTCCGCCAGCACGGCGTTGCTGCCGGGCACGATGGCGCACTTCAGGCGGCGGCGGAGCAGCACGAGCTCGCGTTCGAGCCCGCGCCGATTGGCGAACTCCAGCAGGCGCAGACTCAGCTCATCGGCCAGTGCCAGCATCGTGCCGAGCGGGGTTTCCATGCGTTGAGCGAGCAGGCACTGGCCAGCCTTCGCTCCGCGCGGCGGCGTGCCGAAGACCCGCGTGAACGCCTCGCGGAAGCCGCTGGTGGATTCGTAGCCGCGCGCCAGTTGCACATCGATGACGGCCTTGCCGGCTTTCACGTCGCGCAGGGCCAGGCCCATCCGCCGCGCCCGCTGGTAGGCATGAAAGGTCATGCCGTGGTAGGACTGGAACTGCCGCCGGGCGGTCGAGGGCTCGATGCCCATCGCGGCGAGATCCTTGTCGCTCACCCGACCCTCGGCGGATTCCTCGACGGCGCGGCGTAGGCGCTCGACGAGCGGCGGCACCGGCTTGGTGGAGTCCATCGGCCGGCAGAGCCGGCACGGGCGGTAGCCGCCGTGCAGCGCTTCGTTGATCGAGGGAAAAAACTCGACGTTCTCGGGCTTCGGTCTTTTTGCCCGGCAGGTCGGCCGGCAGAAGATGCCCGTCGTTTTGACGCAGGTGAAAAAGACGCCCTCGTAGGCCGCGTCGCGCCGGGACAGGGCCCGATACATCGTGCGCGTCGTGGGCAGGGACTGGGCGGATCCGGACAAGGAAAGTTCTGGTTGAATCATGCGCCCAGTATAGCGGAAGCGCTCACCGCGATTCCGCCGATAATCGGGCGGGTTATTTCTTCGGCAGGTAGTCCCGGATGTCGGGCAACTCCTTGTCGCGCCGGCCGCTGGTCAAGCGCACGAAATAAGGTTCGGGCGGAAGCAGGCCGGTGTCCTCCTCGTCATCCTCCTCATCGTCCGTCTCCAAGCCCTCGATCTCGTAGCTCTCGCCCTCGTCGAAGTATTGCGAGACGCGGCGCGCGGTGGGATCCAGCCACACGAGGGGCGTGGTGAGTTCTCCTTTCGTCTTCACCTGCACGAAGTGACAGGGGAAATGCTGGTCCTTGAAGTGGCCGATGAAATCGCTGAGCCACTTGTTGGCGAGGCCCTCGCGGCGTGTGAGGAACACCACGTCGGCAAAATGGATGCAGGCATCTAACCATTGCCGGAGCACCGGCTGTTTTTCGGCGAGCTGGCAGTCCACGACACAGAAGATCCGGGCGAGCGTGGACCCGTGCTCCTCCAGCCAGGGCTTCAGGGCCTCCAACTGGTCCATGGGGCTGACGAGTGAGTCCGCGATGAAGAAAACCGTCGCCCCATCTAGCCCTTCGACCGGCGGCAGCACCGGCTCGGTCCAGGTCCAGCGCCGGACCTCGGTGTTGGCCCGGGCGGCCAGCTTGGCGTCGGCGGGGTCGGCGGCCTCGCTCTCCGCCAGCAGCACCAGCGCCTTCTCCTCCGGGGCGAGCCCGTTCTCGATCAGGTCGCGCACGATGGCGCGGCGCCCGGAGCCGGGCGTGCCGAGAATGAAATATACTAAAGAAGAACCGGAAGACATTTAGACAGAATGAACAAAATTTACGGAATAGGACTCAGTGGAGTTCCTTTCTCCATTTTGTCCATTCTGTTCATTCTGTCTAAAACCTAAAGGTCTGGTTCTGCGCGGCCTGGCGCATCCAGTGGTCCACGAGCACCAGGGCCGCCATCGCCTCGACGATGACCACCGCACGCGGCAGCACGCACGGATCGTGACGACCCTTGGCCAGCAGCTCGGTCTCGGTGCCGTGGATATCCACGGTTTTCTGGGTCTGCAGGATGGTGGCGGTGGGCTTGAAGGCGGTGCGGAACACGATCTCCTCGCCATTGCTGATGCCACCCTGCACGCCGCCGGAATGGTTGGTGGCGGTGCGGATCCGGCCGCCTTTCGTCACGAAGGCATCGTTGTGCTGCGAGCCCTTGAGCAGGGTGCCGGCGAAACCGCTGCCGATCTCGAAACCCTTGGTCGCCGGCAGCGAGAGCATGGCCTTAGCAAGGTCGGCTTCCAGCCGGTCGAACACTGGTTCGCCCAATCCTGTCGGCACATTCCGCACGCGACACTCGATGATGCCACCGACGGAGTCGCCGGCGCTGCGCACCTGCTTGATGCGCTCGATCATGCGCGCCGCCGTATCGCCGTCCGGGCAGCGCACGGCGTTGGCCTCCACTTCCTCGAGCGTGGGAAAGTTCCTCACCGGCGGAGCAATGATGTCGTGAATCTGGGTGACGTAAGCCCGCACCTCGATGCTGCGGGCGTGAAACAGGATTTTGCGGGCGACCGCGCCCGCCGCCACGCGGCCGATCGTTTCGCGGGCGGAGGAGCGCCCGCCGCCGCGGTGGTCGCGATGACCGTATTTGGCCTGGTAGGTATAGTCGGCGTGCGACGGGCGGAATTTCTCCTTCATCTCGTCGTAGGCGCCGGGACGCTGGTCGCTGCTGTGCACCACCAGCGAGATCGGCACGCCGGTCGTCAGGCCTTCGAAGACGCCGGACAAAATCTCGACCTTGTCGGCCTCCTTGCGCGGCGTCGTGATGTCGCTCTGGCCCGGGCGGCGCCGGTCGAGGTCGGCCTGGATTTCCTCCACGGTGATCGGCAGGCGCGCCGGGCAGCCGTCGATAACCACGCCCACGGCCGGCCCGTGGCTTTCGCCCCAGGTGGTGATGCGGAAATTCTGGCCGAAGGAGTTGGACACGGCGCGGAATGTTTGCGCCCGGCCCGCTTGCAAGCAAGCCCTAGGTAAGGCATAGGTCTGGCCATGAAGTTTTTCATTCTCAGCGGCAGTCACCGGGCCGAGGCGCAGACGCTCAAGGTCGCGAAATATGTGCAGGCGGTGCTGACCCGCGAACATCCCGGCGCCGAGACTTATCTGTTCAGCCTGAGCGGCAATCCCCTGCCTCTTTGGGATGAGACGACCGGCGGCGCGCCCGACGCGTTGTGGGATCCCATCTCGGCGGAGTTGAAGGCCGCGGATGCGCTGGTCGTCCTGACGCCCGAATGGAGCGGCATGGCGACGCCCGGCGTGAAAAATTTTCTGCTCAACTGCACCGCCGGCGAGATCGGCCACAAGCCCGGCCTGATCGTCACGGTGTCGGCTACGCGTGGCGGCAGCTATCCCGTGGCGGAACTGCGCATGAGCGGCTACAAGAACAACCGGCTCTGCTGGATTCCGGAGCATGTCATCATCCACCATGCCGAACAGAACTTGAGCGCGCCGGATGGCGCGCCGGAGATCGGCAAGGAGGACGCCCTCCAGCGTCAGCGCCTCCGTTATGCGCTGCGCCTGCTGGAGGAATATGGGAAAGCCCTGAAACTGGTGCGCGCCAGCGGCACCGTGGATCACAAGACCTTCCGGAGCGGGATGTGAGAAGACCGCGGGCTGGTTTGCCGAGCCGTAGCTCCAAAAGAGCGAAGGCTGGTGCCCCCGCCCGGAATTGAACCGGGATCACACGTTTAGGAAACGCGTGCTCTATCCATTTGAGCTACGGGGACTATCGTTGCCAATGACTTACGTATACGCAAGTCAAGAAATACGCTTTTGTTCTACCAATAGTTCTACCAAAGTTAGAGAGGGTTACCGAAATCCTGCGACGTTTCTAGGTAGTCGATTCAAGTTCGTAGTCGAGCGGATACCAGTGGCCCACTCCAATGCGCGTTTCGCTGTCGCTCCATTTATACACCTGAGCCAATTTCTGTTTCTCGGTAATTTCCGCCGTCTCATTTTCTTCGCATTCCTAGGCACTAACATCCGTTCGACTATTCGCCGAAATACATCCGATTGATGCGAGGACGGATGACACACGGCTAATGGTTGACGGGTAGTCAGTTTATCGCGGCATGAGGTGGACCCCGTCCGTTGGACAGGTGGGAGGGTCGAGTTAGTT
>JANYAM010000260.1 GCA_025361365.1 Opitutus sp.
GACTAACACTCTCCCCGGCCCGAATCCCGCGTCCCCGTCACCTCCGTCGGGACAGCGCTAACGACAACCGATAGATCAACCCATAACAACAGCCCGGACTAACACTCGGGGTGGCTCGAAAAGTTGAGGCCGGTCAGCGTCCTGATCGTTGATGAGGTTCAACTGCTGAAGAATAACGAAAGCCTGCTGAATTTCGCATTCAACTTTGCGAATACCAACAAGGTTCTCTTGGTGATGGTGGGCACGCCGGAATCCGTCACGGTATTGGAGGAGAATCCCCGTTTCATGAGGCGAGCGGAGGCACCGTTTGATACCGAACTGCAACAGTTTGCCTTCCCGAATTGCACGAAGGAGGAATACAATGCGAATCTCGCGAACCCAAACTGGTTACCGGATCCGTGGACTTGGTTTTTACTTTCTTTCTGGGACCGGCAGTTCACTTCGCGCCATGCGCCGCTCACCTACGATTTCAGTTTGGAGCTACACAGCGACGCGGTGGGAATTCCAAGTTACGCTGTTAAACTCTTCGCGGCCGCCCAATTGAAGCGGATCGGGACCAGCCGCGACTGGCTTGATAGCGACGCATTAAAGGAGGCGAACACCGCCTGCACGAAGGTCTCGAAGGCTTATCTTGATGCTCTGCGCGAAAAAAATTACCTCATCCTTAAAAGGTATGCGGACTTCAACGGCATCGATTGGAAGGCTATTGCCACCAAAGCGGCCGAAACAAAGCCAACGGCGAATAAAAACACGGCGCCTTCCCCGGCCCCATCCCCCTCGCCAGCCCAGCCTGTGGTCGCCAAAAAGGACGCGCCCAAGGCAAAACCTCTTCCGGTTGACCCCGCGGATCTGCCCCGGGCTCCCGAGAAAGAATTTCTGTGATTCCTGCGCTGCCGCAGCTCATACAGGGAGAGCTTTTCGAGAGCCTGGTATCACGCATAGGCCAGAGGTTATCCGTCACCGGACGAATCGGCAGCCGAGACTTGGTCCCAGGAAAATCGATCCAAGGTCGAGTATGTCCTGAGCGTCTCGTTGCCAGCTTAGTAGATCCGAAGTGGCTGAGCGTCGCCGGAATACTGGAGGAGAATACCGTTCTCCCGATTTATCGGCCATTTCTGGATGAGCAGGCTCACAAGCGCTTCGCGCAGAGCGTTGCCCAAGCGCGCCGCATTCCAAGAATTGCCCAAGCCTTGGTAACCACGCCCCGGTTCTGCCCATTGTGCCGAGAAGCCGAGTTTGTGGAGATTGGCGAAGCTGGATGGCATCTGCTACACCAACTCCGTTGGATGTGGCGATGCCAAGCCCATCAAAATTCGCTGTGGGAAATTGGATGTGTGTTGGCGAATTCACCATCGCGGGTCGTCGATTCCGGCTGCGAGACGCGTGCCGACCTGGAAGTCCTCAAGGCGATCGAGCGCGATACAAAATGGCTTTTGGGGGCGCGCGTGCCGCCCTTAGGGAGGTTGCGCTGGCGTGCCTTTCACCGTGCCGCGCTAACGAAGCGCTTTGGCATTCAACCGCCGTATTTCCGGGTCGAGCTCTTCAAGCTTGCACATAGGATCCGGCCCCGTCCCCGCCGGTGGCTGGGGCTGTCTATGGTTTCCTACATGGATCACTGGCTTGCGACGGTCGTTGCCACGCCGCAGGGAACTACAGATCCCCTGCTTCATCTGGCCGCTTTGCGAATCTGCGGGATAAAGGTAAGCGAAGCCGTGGCTTGGGTTTCGGCCCATGACAGTTGCAGCCCAGTTAATCCCCTCTAAGCCCATGTCCTCCGAAGCTACATACGTCCGGCTCACGAAGCGCAGCGAACTTCCCGGCTCTGTTTGGAACGAGCACCGGGAAGCCTTCACCGGCTCGGCCAGTGAAGGTTCACTCGGTTATCACATCGCTGCAGGCTACGTGATGGATGGTTGGTTTCTGGAAGAACCCTGTGTTGGTCGGAGCATGGTGTTGCTGCGGTTTCGCCGTAACGGCATTGAACGACTCGGCGTGTTCAGGTCTTCGCTGGTGATGTTCGTCGGCGAAACGGAAATTCGGACTGCGAACTCCGTTTACCAACTCGAACTTCGGTCATTCGAAGAGCCTCCTCAGGGCGGAGATTGAACTCATGCAGGAGGTCCGATTGCAGGATCGCCGGATCTTCGTGGGCGAGGGACAGGAGCTGACGGATTCTCATCCGATCAGCCGTGGTGAGGGCCCTAGCGGGCCTGACGTTTTTATGTATAGGCATACACAGGGCGGCCGTGTCAAAACGGGTAGCCACGCCAAGCCGTCCTGTTTGTCATAAGTCATTATTTATTAGCTGCTAATGTGATAATCAGCGACGTTAGTGAATGAATCGCAACCTGACTGACGAAGATGTTGAAGCCCTGGCTTGCAGGGTTGTTGAGGTGATCGTTGAGCGAATCAGTCGTAGTTCGCTAAGGCCTTCCCCATTGCCGCCGGCGCCGACGCCAACTCCCGTGCCGTTAACCCCGCCGACTAAAAAACTGCCGGATAAACTCAGCTATAACTTAAAGGAGCTGAGTGAAGCGCTAGGTATTTCAAAGGTTAGCATCTATCGGCTTGAATCGCGTGGCCTGCTGAAATCGCTGCCATACCTCCGGACGAAAATATACCCCCGCAAGGAGGTAGATCGCTTCTTAGAAGGGCGAGCTGGATAAATCGACCTTCGCGCCTTGGAAACTGCGCCCTAACAAGCTCAACCGCCACCGACCCCATCCCACGGCCCCCAATGCTGGTGCTGAACGCAGTTCATATTCATGGCCGCAAAATGATATGTCTTCTCAATTTGAGGGCGAAAGAGGGTTTCGAAAACTTCGGGATCCCATTCCCTGTTACTGATGGGCTCCCAAATTCGTCCGTTCTGCAAGACCACCCAGGCATGTCCCCTGCGCTGAAAATCAAATGACTGGGTCGAGCCGTGTATTAGTGTGAGACCGTCTTCGCCCTCAAAGACGAAATGCCTGCGAGTTCGTAGCATCGGCCAAGCCGCTTGGGATCCGGTTTGGCAAGGCTGTTGAGAATCGACTGGAGCGTTGGGCTAGTAGTTTCGGATTGTTGCTTCATAATCCCGGATAGCTACGGGAGGTAAATTTTCGTCTCCTGGCCCAGAACGGGGGGGGAAATAGCTTTAGTGACCGTCGTCCAGCGAGTTGGGTAGAACCGAGCGTGATTGGTGATTCATCCCTCAATAGAACAGTGCGTATTTTTTAATTCCACCACCTGCGCACCCCCGGTTTCCCCGAGGAGAACCCGTTCCGGTCAGAACCGAGCGTATTGTTCAGCGCACTTTTTTCCGTGGCTTCGGGATGCCCCGTGGCTTCTATTGCGGTCACCCAATGAGCTTCGACTTCGACACCGTCATCGACCGCCGCGGCACCGACTCGCAGAAATGGCAAAAGTATGCCGGCCGCGACATCCTGCCGCTGTGGGTGGCGGACATGGACTTCAAATCGTCGCCGGCGATCATCGCCGCCCTGCAGGAACGCGTGGCGACCGGCCTGTTTGGCTATGCCCAGCCGGTGAAGTCTTCCGTCGACGCCTTCGTCAACGCACTGGAGCAACGCTATGGCTGGAAGATCGATCCCGCCTGGCTCGTCTGGCTGCCGGGGCTGGTGGTCGGCCTCAACCTCACTGCCGAAGCCTTTGCCCAGCCCGGCGAGGAAGTGCTCACGCTCACGCCGGTCTATCCGCCGTTCATGAGCGCGCCGAAGAACAGCGGCCGCGTTTCCACCCAGGTGCCCTTCCGACTCGATGCCGCGAACCGGCGCTGGGAGATCGAGTGGGCGGCGCTGGAAAAGGCCGTCACGCCGAAAACCAAACTCTTCTTCCTTTGCAATCCGCACAATCCCATCGCCCGGGTCTGGCGGCGGGATGAACTCGTGCAGCTCGGCGAGTTCTGCGTGCGCCACGACCTCGTGCTTTGCTCGGACGAGATTCATTGCGACCTTATCCTCGACGGCCTGCCGCATATTCCCACGGCGTTGCTCGGGGCCGAGATCGCCCAGCGCACCGTCACGCTCATGGCGCCGAGCAAGGCTTACAATGTCCCGGGGCTCGGCACTTCCATCGCCATCATCCCCGACGCGCAGCTCCGGGCTCGCTTCGTCCGCGCTGCCGCCGGCGTGATGGCCGAAGTCACCGGGCTCGGCTATGTCGCCTGCGAGGCCGCCTACCGCGACAGCGAACCGTGGCGCCAGGAGCTACTGCAAACCCTCCGGGGCAACCGCGACTTCATTATCGATTTTGTCGCCCGCGAGTTGCCCGGCGTGACCATCGAGGCGCCGATCGAGGCCACCTACCTGGCCTGGCTCAACGTTTCCGCGCTCAAGCTTCCCGATCCCATCGCGCATTTCGAGCACCACGGCGTCGGCCTGAGCGACGGGGCGTTCTTCGGCGTGCCGCGGGGCTCGCACGTCCGCCTCAACTTCGGCTGCCCGCGGGCCACGCTCGCCGAGGCCCTGGCCCGGATGAAACGCGCCGTCGCCGCGCGCTAAGCGGCCCCGCTCCATGCGCATCGGGCCCTACGAGCTGGATTCGAATCTCTTCCTGTCGCCGCTGGCGGGCTACACCAACCTGCCCTTCCGGCTCGTCGTCCGCGAAATCGGCGGCGTGGACTGGACCACGACCGACCTCGTCAACGCCCGCTCGCTCCTCGAGAAAAACAAGCGCGCGCTCCAGATGGTCAGCACCTGCCCGGCCGAGAAGCGGCTTGCGGTCCAGCTCTTCGGCGCCGTGCCGGAGGAAATGCGCGACGCGGCCGCGATGGTCGAGGCGATGGGCATCGCCTCGGTCGACATCAACATGGGCTGCCCGGTGAAGAAGGTCACCGGCATCGGCGGCGGCTCCGCGATGATGACCGAACTCGACAAGACCGCGAAGCTCGTGCGCGGCATGATCGACGCCGTGAAGATTCCCATCACCGCCAAGATGCGGCTCGGCTGGGACGAGAACAACATCACGGCCCCCGATCTCGCCCGCGTGCTCGAGGATACCGGCGTCGCCGCCATCTTCGTGCACGGCCGCACCCGCGCGCAGGGCTTCAGCGGCACGGTCAACCTCGCTGGCATCCGCGCCGTCGTGGCGGCGGTCAAAAACATCCCCGTCATCGGCAACGGCGACGTGACCACGCCCGAGGCCGCGAAGCACATGCTCAACGAGACCGGCTGCACCGGCGTGAGCATCGGCCGCGGCGCGTTCTACAATCCCTGGATTTTTCGCGACACGCAGCATTACCTGAAGACCGGCGAGCTGCGGCCCGAGGCCGGCTACGCCGAGCGCGTCACCGTGATGCGCCGGCACCTGGAGCTGATGATCGGCTTCTATGGCGAGGATTTTGGCTGCCGGCTTTTCCGCAAGCCGGCCGCGTGGTATGCCAAGCGCTTCGGCCCGGCCAAGGAATTCAAGAAGGGCATCACGCAGTTCGGCACGCGCGCCGAGTTCGAGGCGCTGCTCACGGCCTACGAGAAATGGCGTGCACCCTTCCTTGACGCGCACGGCGAACTGCAGGAGCGCTACCGCCCCGGAGCCATGGTCGCCTCGTTCATGCTGGATCCCGACGATCCCGCCGTCCTGCGCCGCAACGCCATCCCCGTACCCAAGGGCCCGGTGGACGTATGGTGAGAGATTCAATTCCCGCCGCCTGTCATCCTGAGCGCAGTGAAGAGTCCAGTATGATGTTCGCCATCGGCCGCGCCGCTGGATTCTTCGCTGCGCTCAGAATGAGAGGAAAAGATTGTCCCAGTCGGATTGTTCAGGCTGAAAGGTGACCGATGTCCAACGTCACGCACCTCTGGGCGATCTTCCTCGGCACGTTCATCGGCCTGCTGCCGATCATCAACCCGCTGGCCGCCGCGCCCACCTTCCTGGCCATCACCGAGGGGGACAGCATCGCGCGGCGCCGCGAGCAGGCCCGCAAGGGCTGCCTCTACATGGTGGCGATCCTCGTGAGCTTCCTGATCGGCGGCACCTTCATCATGAATTTCTTCGGCATCTCGATCCCGGGCCTGCGCATCGCAGGCGGCATCCTGATGACCGGCATTGGCATGGACATGCTGCTGGCGCGCAAGGCTGCCACCAAGTCCGAGGACGAGGAGGAGCGCGCCGCTGCGGTGAAGAAGGCCGACATCTCCTTTTCGCCGCTGGCCATGCCCATGTTGAGCGGTCCCGGCTCCATCGCCGTGACCCTCGGGTTTACGTCGCTCGCCGACGGGTGGTTTGACTACCTCGCCATCATCGCGGGCATCATCACCGTCGCTTTGATCACCTATATCGTGCTGCGGCTCTCCAGCCGCATCGTCGGTTTCATCGGGCCCGTTGGCGTGAACGCCATGACGAAGATCATGGGTTTCCTCATCATGTGCATCGGCGTGCAGTTCGTGGTGAACGGCGTGCTCGGCATCGCGACGAGCCCCGAACTCCTCCACGCCATCAAGGCCGTGCTCGCGACCCACTGATTGGCCCCGGGCCCGCGGCTCAGTGGCGCCGCTCGACCTTGGCGCCGGACTTGTCCTTGAAGGTCAGCATGCGGGTCTCGGCATTGTAGCCCTCGAGGGTGATGCCGAGCGAGGGATTGACGAGATCGCCCACCTGGTAGGACGTGCCGCCGATGAAGACGCGGGGACTGGCGCCGCCGCGCACGCCGCTGATCTTGAGCGCCTCAACCGCCGCCCGGAACTGCACGCTCGGGGGAGGCGGCGGCGGTGGCGCCTCCGGTTTTTCTTCCACCGGAGCGGCGACCACCGGGGCCGGAACAGGGGTCACGGCCGGCTTGGTTTCCGCGGGTTTGGTTTCAACCGGCTTGGCCTCGGCCGGAGCCGGCGTGGTCGCAACCGGCGTTGCCGGAACGGCGGCCGGTTTTTCCGCGGGCGTTTCCGCCACGGGCGCCGGAGCCGGCTTGACCGCGGGCTTCGGCCGGGGTGGCGGTTCAGGCTGCCGACGCGGGAAGAGAAAGCCGCCGGCTACCACGAGTGCCATCACCGCGACACCGCCGCCGATGAAGAGGAGTTTTTTCTTCGAACCCGCTCCCCCTTTCTTTTTCTTGGCCGCCGCGGACGACGGGGGAAAATTACCCCCGGGCGGAGGCGGGAACGGCGCATTGGGCGGCGGCGGGGGAAAGGCCGTGCCGGGGGCGAGCCGAGGGGGCGGAAACGGCGAGGGCGCTGACAGCTGGACCGGAGGCGCGGGCGGAGCGGCGGCCTCGGTGGCCGGAACCGGCGGGGGAAAGGGCGCAGGCGCGGCTTCGGGCGCCGCGACGGGTTCGGCGAGCGCCGGGGTTGGCGCTGGTTCAGCCGCGGCGGTGGCGACCTTGGGTTTCAGGCTGAATTTCGGTTTTTCCGCCACGGGTGCGGGGACAAATTCGGGCGCGGCGGCCGGCGGTGATTCCGGCGCAGGCGCGGCGGCGGCGGGCTCCGGTTGAGGCTCAGGTGCGGGCGCGGGCTCAGACGCCGGGGTGGTTTCCTGCATCGGGGCGGCGGACAAACGCGGCTTGAGACGGACCGCCGGGGCAGCTTCGGTCGCCGGTGCCGGCGTAGCCGCCGCGGTCTCGGCCGGCGCGGGGTCCGGCGTGGCAGCTTGGGACGATGCAGCGGAAGGGTCGGCAGCAAGCTTGGGTTTCAGGCGCAGCTTGGGTGCGTTGTCTTCGCTCATGCCTTCATGCCTAGCAGTTTCACCCCCCGGCGGAAACAAAAAGATTACCTGCTCCATCAGCCTTGTGACCCGGCCGGGGGTGCCTTACAAACCGCCCTATTGATGAAACGCGCAGCGGGCAGTCCTGGCGGAATCAGTTCCGCCGCGGTCAAAAAGGCCACGGGCAAGACGTGGCCCCAATGGCTGGCGCTGCTCGACCGGGCCGGCGCCCGGAAGCTGACCCACCGGGAAATCGTGCAATGGCTCGACCGGCAACAGCGCCTGGCGGACTGGTGGCGCCAGATGGTTGCCGTCGGCTACGAACAGGCCCGCGGCTTGCGGGTGAGACACCAGAAGTCCGACGGCTTCGAGGTCAGCGTCAGCAAGACCATGGCCGCCCCGGTCGACCGGGCCTTCGCCGCCTGGAAAAACCCCGACCTGCGCGAGCGCTGGCTGCCCCGCACCCCGCTCACCATCCGCAAGGCCACGCCGCACAAATCCATTCGCATCCTCTGGTCCGACGACACCTGCGTGAGCGTGAATTTCTGGCCGAAAGGCCCGCTCAAATGCCAGGTGGTGCCGCAGCACGGCAAGCTGACCACACCCGAGGCCGCCGAGAAAATGAAGGCGTTCTGGGCCGGGAAACTCGAGGCCTTGCGGGCCTTCTTGGAAACGTGAGGCGGCTCCTGCTCATGGTGGCGGTCCTGGCGGCCGGCCTGAACCTGGCTCCCGCGCAGGAGGTCCAGCTCCACGGACTGGTCTTCGAAAAATGGGTGCGTGACACGTTTTTTTCCGGCTACCGGCCGGCCAGCTATGCGCAGCGCTGGGACATCCCCGCGGCGGAAAACAAGGACCACGGCGCCATGCCAGTGACCCCCAAGGTCGCCAAGCTCGGCACCGCCGTGGATCTCGGCGATGCCCTGCGCCAGTATGAGATCGACGAGCCGTTCATGCTCATCATTGGGTTCTGGCAGCAAGACGGGGACGTGAAGCGAATGGTCAACATCATCGCGCCGGAGATTTCGCCGGAACTGTGGCGCAAATTGTGGGGCCCCGTTACCTATGCCGATCTGCTCAAGCTCGACGCGGTCATCAAGGACACCGGGCCCGCCATTGAGGAAACCCGCCGGCGCGCGCTGCAGATGAAGAACGCCCCGCCCTTCTCCGAGGCCATCATCCAGGTGAACCCCAAGATCGACGACCAGGGCCAGCGCCACCTCCAGTGCTCGATCCGTTTCCGCGACGTGTTCCAGCATCTCGCACCCGGGGCGGATCCGAAACCGCAGGCTCATCCCGCCCTCTTCGGCGTCGAATACCCCGGCCCGATCCCCTCGAAGCCGCGTGAGCTGAAAAACCCCTGACTGAGCGCCGCATGACTGTCCCCACCCAACCCCGGCTCGTCCGCGCTCTCGGCCGGTGGACCATGGTGGGGCTCGTCATCAACAGCGTGATTGGCAGCGCGGCCTTCGGCCTGCCCGATGACCTGGTCCGGTTTGTGGGCAACTCCGCGCCGTGGGCCTACGTGATCGCCGCGCTCGGCATCGCCCTCTTCATGGGTGTCTTCGCCGAACTCGGCTCGCAGTTCAACGAAGCGGGCGGCCCCTACCTTTTCGCCCGGGAGGGTTGCGGTCGTTTCTGGGGCATCCAGATGGGCTGGTTCATCTGGCTCGTGCGCCTGACTTCCGCCGCCGCCAATGCCAATCTCTTCGTCCTCTACCTGGGTGAATTCTGGCCCGGCGCCACGGCCGCGGGACCGCGCCTCGCGCTGCTCGGGCTGCTGCTCGGCGGACTCGTGCTGGCCAACATCCGCAGCGTTGGCAGCGGGGCCCGGCTTTCCAATTTTCTCACCGTCGCCAAGCTTACGCCCCTCGCCCTGCTGATCTTGGCTGGATTGCTCTGGACCGGCGTCCCCGTCACCCAACCGCCGGTGGCCGCCACGGCAGCGGGCTGGATGAACGCCGTCCTCGCCCTGCTCTTTGCCTTCGGCGGTTTTGAGGCCGCGTTGATGCCGCTGGCCGAGGGCAAGGATCCGCGGCGCGACCTGCCTTTTGCGCTCTTCACCGGCCTGCTGGTCATCGCCTCCTGCCTGTTGCTCACCCAGATCGTCGCCATGCGCACGGTGCCCAACCTCGCCGACAGCGCGCGCCCGCTGGCCGACGCCGCGCGCGCACTCGTCGGGCCCGCGGGCGCCGCCTTCATCGCGATCGGCGCCATGATCTCAACCTCCGGCTACCTGAGTGCGCAATTGCTCGGGGTGCCGCGCCAGACCTACGCCATGGCCGAACGCGGTGACTTTCCCGCCAGCCTGGGCGGCGTGCACCCGCGTTTCCGGACGCCGTGGATTTCGATCCTGCTCTGGGGTGTGCTCGTGCTGGCCCTGGCCATCTACGGCAACTTCATCTGGAACGCCATCATCTCGGCCGGCGCCCGGCTCATCACCTACGGCATCGCGTGCGTCGCCTTGATCCGGCTGCGACGCTTGCGCCCGAACGCCGACGCCTTCCGCCTGCCCGCGGGCCCCGTGATTGCCGTGGCGGGCTTGGTGCTGTGCGCCGTGCTCGTTTCGCAGATGAGCCGCACGCATGCGGTCGTCATCAGCCTCATCGCCACGATCGGCCTGATCAACTGGCTGCTGGTGCGCCGGAGCTGACTTTCGCCGCGGCAGGTTACGCCGCGACTACGGCTTTCTTCGCCGCCAGCCCAAACGCCTCCCGCAGCCAGCTCCAGGCCTTGCGCAGACCGACCTCGCAGGTGCCGTTGATACGGTAGGTGCGCGCGAACAACTCCTCGTGGCCAACATAGCGTGGTGGCAGGAGCAGCAGGGTGGTGTTCTTGTCCGCCGTCTTTTCGAAACCCAGCACCTCGGAATAAAACAGGCCCTTGCCGACCACGAGGCCGTCGCGCGGCACCTCGACGGTGCGCTCGGGTAGCACCAGCCACGGCCGGAACCGGAAAAGCAGTTTGCCGTCGGCGGCCTGGTGCAGCCGGCCGTAGGTGCGCCGCGGGGCATCGGCAATATCGCGACCGGTGAAGAGCTTGTTGTCGTCCGCGAGCAGTTGAAACCGGGAGCGGCGGAACGTGAAGAAATCCCAGCTGAAGACCGAGCCGAACACCATCAGGCGGAAGGCCCAGCCCGCCATGAAATAGGCCAGGATGATGATGACGACCGACAGCGTCGCTCCCACCACCGGGTCAATGTAGGCGGTCGCGGCGACGAGGGACAGCACGCCGGTGCGGATGCCCTTCAGCGCCGTGTCCAGGCCGCCCCACGGGCTGAGCAAGATGAGCACGTTGATCGCGTGACCCACCACCCACACGACGGCAAACACCGCGACCGACAGCGGCACCATGAGCAGGGTCAGCAGCCACGACATGTCGAAAGCCGCGAGCGGCAGCATCCCGAAGCCGCCCGTGACCGCCGGCGCGTGCTCCAACAGCGCGGAGGAATGCGCGATGAGCTTGGAGCCCACCGCCACCAGCGATGGGATCACGGCCCCGGCGGCGACGAGTCCACTGACTTTGTTCTCCAGGGTCTCCGCGACATCCAGCGGCTTCTTCAGGCCCGGCGGCACGATGGCCGCAAAGCTGTCCTTGAACGCGCACACGCCGACCAGCAGCAGCGCCGGCAGCCAGAAGGAGACCTGCGCAAACCAGGGCAGCGCCGCCTTTTCCTCGGGCGTGCTCGCCTTCATCCATTGGTAGGCCCCGACCCCGCTGACGCCCAGCAGCGGCGAGATGGCGATGCCAGTCACTTGGGAGGCCATGGTGGCCAGCTCGATGCCCGGGGTCTTTTCCTTCTTCTCGGCCGCTGGGGCGGAACCGGCGAAGAGAACGGCGCAGCACAACGCAAGGACCAGGGGCGCGAAGCGTTTCATGCGGCCACCATACCGTTCCGGGCTGCTTTGAAAAGCCCGCAAAAGCTACGGCCCGGCTCCCTTTCGGAGGCCGGGCCGCAACAACACACCTAACCATTGAACCAAAAGGAACCGACCCCATTTCGGGCGGTGGATCTCGCCCCGTCAAATCGCGAACGCCGCGCCGCCTTTTCTTAACCCGGCCGTGACCTTCCCGCCACAAAGCTTTGCCAACCGGCGCCGGCCTTGCTCATCTCACCGCATGCCCCTGACGAAAGCCGAGCTCACCCGCCTGCGCGATCTGCGCGACAAGAAGCATCGCGAGGCGGCGGGCCTGTTCGTCATCGAGGGTGAAAAAGTTGTCGGCGAACTTCTCGCCGCGAAGTTTCCCCTGCTGGAAATCTATGCGACGCCGGCTTGGCCCGCCCCGCTCAATGACGCCCGCGTGTGCGCGGTCACCGTCGAGGACATGGCGCGCGCCAGCCACTTTCCCACCCCCGCCACCGTGTTGGCCGTGGGCCAAATATCCCGCCCCGTCCTGGCGGCGGGCGCACTCGACCACGGCCTGACGCTGGCCCTGGACGGGATCCAGGACCCCGGCAACGTCGGCACCCTGCTGCGCCTGGCCGACTGGTTCGCCCTCGATCGCGTGCTGCTCTCGCCGGACTGCGCCGATTTGTTTTCCCAAAAGGTCATCAACGCCAGCATGGGTTCGTTTGCGCGGGTGACCGTCCACACCGTTCCCCTGGCCGAGGCGCTGGACGGCGTGAAAGTGCCCGTGCTCGGCTGTGAACTCGCCGGCTACGACGTGCACACGCTCAAGCCGGCGCGCGACGCGGTGGTGGTCATCGGCAGCGAGGGTCGCGGCCTCTCCCTCGCCGTGCAGGCCCTAGTGACGAAGCTTGTGACCATTCCCCGCTACGGCGGCGCCGAGTCCCTGAACGCCGCCATCGCCGCCGCCATCGTATGCGACAACCTGCGGCGGCTGTC
>JANYAM010000027.1 GCA_025361365.1 Opitutus sp.
CGATCTACCTCGGCACCAGCGCCGGAAAATTTCACGCCGTGCATTCAGTCGACGGCACCTCCGCGTGGACCTGGTCCGGGCCCAACGCCATTGACGGCCGCGCGACGGTGGCCGCGGACAGCGTCTACTTCGTGGATACGAAGATGAACCTCATCGCGCTGAACCGCGCCAATGGCACGCTGCGCTGGTCGGTGCCGCTGCACGACGCGGCGCTGGCGGGCAAGCCGGCGCCGGACAACCCGACCTTCAACCACCGCGCCGCCACGCCGCTGCTGCTGGATGGCGTGCTCTACTGCGGCTCGAGCGACGGCGGGCTCTACGCCCTCGATGCCGCCACCGGCCGGAAACTCTGGCGCCACGACGCCCAGGCGCCGGTCTTTTCCGGCGTCGGCCTCCATGGCACCGACACGTTGATGTTCGGCACGATGGACGGCTCGGTCGTCCTGCTTGACCGGCGCACCCGGCAGGAAACTTTGCGCGTGAAGACCGGGGGTGGCGTTGTCACGACGCCGGTCGTCGTCCACGGCCGGCTCGTCGTCGGCAGCCGCGATTACCTGCTCTACGGCTTCAACCTCGCCGACGGCACGGTCGCGTGGAAATCCTCCTACTGGTTCTCGTGGATCGAATCGACCCCGGTGCTCCGCGACGGGCTGCTCTATGTCGGTGCGTCCGATTACAGCCGCGTGACCGCGCTCGATCCGGCCACCGGTCGCGCCGTCTGGTCCACGCCGGTGCACGGCATGAACTGGGGCTCGCCGCTGGTCACCGCGACGGCCGTCTTCACCGGCACCGCCGCGCAAAACCTGCCCGGCACGGTCATCGAGCACGCCGGTGGCATCGTCGCGCTCGACCGGAAGACCGGCGCCGTGCGGTGGCGGCTGGCGGCGCCCAAGCCGCCGGAAAATTCCTTTGGTGGCTACGCCGGCTCCCTCGCTCTCGCCGGCGACAAGGTCATTGCGGCAGGCTTTGACGGCGAGTTGGTGGCCTGGCCGGCAAACTGAAGCGCGCCTCCCGCGGGAGTTATTTTGCCGCGCCGGGTAGTGGCCAGTTTTGCGCGGCGTCCTCGATGATCAGCACCCAGTCCTGGCCGCGGCCGGAGGTGGGCGGCGCGTAGGTCTGGAAGCCGTGCGTGTCGGTCGTGTGCACAACGTAACTGGTGCCGTAACGCGGATCGAACCAGATCTCGCGATTGCGGCGGGCCTTCAGGAAAGTCTTGTCGACGGTGAACGCTTCGCCCCGCGGCGAATAGATGAAGGCGAACGACCCGTCCGCCGCGCAGGCCGCGCGGACCTTGGCGCCGCCATTGGCCGGGGCGTTGCGCAGCATCGCCGGTGCCGGCGCGAGTTTGGTGAATGGCCGCGACTCGAACAGCCGCCGCATGAGGCCCATCTGGAAAGCACCGGCCGTGTCGAGGCAGTCCGTCCACGGCTGGTTGGCCCAGATCGCGGCCTCGCGGCCGGGCGCCCAGAATTGCCAGACGTTGTTGTTGCCGTAAGTATGGCCGCGCGCCCCGGCGAGCAGTGACCAGTAAGCGGTCTGGCGGACGTCATAGTCGTCGAAGCGGTCGTGCCCGGTCGACCTCGCTGAAATAAAACCCGACGGGCATCTGCTCGTAGCGCGGCTCGCCGTCGAGAGTCGGCTTGGGCGGGGTGAGCGCGTAGTCGTGCTCCATGAACAGGCCGTTGTCATGGTCGTGCGCGCCGTGCGAGGACTGAACCATGTTGAAGTCCAGCCACGCCGCGTCCGCCAGCGAGTCCGACGACAGGCCCGGACCGCGCGGATGGTAGGTGATGAGATGCGCGCCGCCGTCACCCTCGCGCAGCCCGGCCGCGAGCGAGTCGACCACGGCGCGGTCCTCCGCTGAGGCAACATCCTGGTCGCCGCCCAGAATCCAGATGACCGGCTGGTCACGGTAGCGCCGCCCGAGGAAAGCACCGTAGCTGCGCGCTTTCGCCGGAGTGAAGATGCCGGGTTCCTTGCCGCCTTGTTTCCAATAACTGCCCCACGCCGGCAGCAGGCCCATGACCAGGCCGAGATCCGCGGCCTTCGCGACCACGGCGTCGACGTGCTTGAAGTAAGCTTCGTTCGGCTGCGTCAGATCCTGTGCGACGAGCGGCAGGTCACCATTGGCGTTCGGAACGGTCAGGCCGCCGCCCGGGGCGAGGACCACGGCCTGGATGACCGTGAAGCCCTTGGCCGCGCGGTTGGTAAGGTAGCGCGCCGCCTCGTCGCGGTTGAGCCGGCTGAGCAGCATCCACGCCGTGTCGCCGAGGTAGAAGAAGGGCGTGCCGTCGGCGTATTCCATGAAGCGGTGATTCGCCGTGACCCGCAGGCGGCCATGGTCCGCCGCCGGGAGCGGGCACACGACCACGAGCGAGGCCAGCAACAGAAACGCGAAGAGCCTGACCGGGGTAAGCTTCACGCCCCGCACCATACTGCCCCCACCCGGTGCGTCCAGCCTCCTTGCCGCCAAAATCCCCCTTGAGCCGGGGCCGGCTTCCGCGTTTGGTCAGGCGTGCCGATGAATCCGCCGCCCGATCTCGCCGACCTGCTCGAGCGTTTCCTGCGCTATGTGCAGATCGACACGCGCAGCAATGACCAGTCGGCGACGACCCCGAGCACGCCCGGCCAGTGGGACCTGCTTCGGCTGCTTGAGACCGAGTTGAAGGCGCTCGGCCTCGTCGGCGTCACCCTGACGGAGCACGGCTATCTCCTCGCGACCGTGCCGGCCACTTCGGCGAAGAAGACCCCGGTCGTCGCCTGGTGCGCCCACGTGGACACCGCCCCCAACCTGCCGGGCCGGGCCAAGCCCCTCGTGCACCGTGCGTATGACGGCCGCCCAATCATTTTGCCGGACGACCCGGCGCAGAAGCTCACGATCGAGGCGACGCCCTTCCTCCGCGACTGCCTCGGCCACGACATCATCACCGCCAGCGGCACCACCCTGCTCGGCTCGGACGACAAGTCCGGCGTCGCCGTCATCATGGCCGCCGTGCGCCACCTGTTGCGCCATCCGGAAATTCCGCACGGAAAACTCCGCCTCTGTTTCAATCCAGACGAGGAGATCGCGCGAGGCATGGCGAAGATCAACCTCGCGCAGCTGGATGCGGACGTCGGCTACACCCTCGACGGCTCCAGCCCGGGTGAGATCGACTTCGAGACCTTCAGCGCCGACGCCGCCCTGCTGGAAATCCACGGCGTCGCCGCCCATCCCGGCTGGGCGAAGGATGTGATGGTGAACGCCGCGCGCCTCGCCGGCCGCTTCCTCGCCGCACTGCCGGCCGACCTGTCGCCCGAGCGGACGAGCGGCATGGCCGGCTTCATCCACCCGGTCGAGTGCGCCGCGTTCGCCGAGGTCGCCCGCGTGAAG
>JANYAM010000107.1 GCA_025361365.1 Opitutus sp.
AAGACCGTGCCCGACATCCCGGGCATCTGCGGCATCGTGCCCGGCGCGATCCTGCCGGGTTTCTACGGCATCGAGGCCGGCCAGTCCGCCGTCGGCGACATCTTCAAGTGGTGGGTCGAGGTCGCCTGCGAGGGCGACACCGGCAAGCACGCCAAACTCACGAAACAGGCCGCGACGCAAAAGCCCGGCCAGAGCGGCCTGCTCGCGCTCGACTGGCAGAATGGCAACCGCACCATCCTCGTCGACCCGCTCCTCACCGGCCTCATCCTCGGCTGCACGCTGCACACGACCCAGGCCGAGATCTACCGCGCGCTGATCGAGGCCACGGCCTTCGGCGCCCGCGCCATCATCGAGCGCATCAAGGAATACGGCGTGCCCATCGACCGCGTCGTCTGCGCCGGCGGCATCGCCGAGAAAAACCCGCTGCTGATGCAGATCTACGCCGACGTCACCGGCTGCACGATGCTCGTCTCCGGTTCCAGCCAGGCCTGCGCCCTCGGCTCCGCCGTCTCCGCCGCCGTGCTCGCCGGCGCCCACCCGGATTTTCCCACCGCCCAGCGCAAGATGACTTCGCTGAAAAAAATCTCCTACCGGCCGAAGCCTGCCGCGCAGAAAACCTACAACCAACTCTACACCCTCTATCGCCAAGTCCACGATTCCTTCGGCGGCCTCAACCAGTCCGCCGACCTTTCCCGTGTCATGAAAGACCTGCTCGCCCTGAAAAATTAATCCGCTCCCCATGAAATACCCCGCCCTCCTCGCCGTCCTCGTCCTCGGCACCGTCACCCTCGCCCGCGCTGACGAGACCGCCACCCTGACCCTGCGCGCTGACCAGCCCGGCCCGGTCATCAACCGGAACATCTACGGCCAGTTCGCCGAGCACCTCGGCTCGTGCATTTACGGCGGCATCTGGGTCGGCCCCGACTCGCCGATCCCGAACACCCGCGGCATGCGCAACGACGTCATCGCCGCGCTGAAAAACCTCAGCGTGCCAGTGCTGCGCTGGCCGGGCGGCTGCTTCGCCGACGAATACCACTGGCGCGACGGCATCGGCCCGCGCGAGAAACGCCCGTCCATGATCAACACCCATTGGGGTGGCGTCGTGGAAAACAACGCCTTTGGCACGCACGAGTTCCTGGATTTCTGCGAGCTGATCGGCACCGAACCCTACGTCTGCGTCAACGTCGGCAGCGGCTCCGTGCAGGAAGGCATGGAGTGGATCGAATACATGACCTCCGATGCCAAGTCCCCCATGGCCAACCTGCGCCGCGCCAACGGCCGCGAGGCGCCGTGGAAGATCAAGTATGTCGCCGTGGGCAACGAGAGCTGGGGCTGCGGCGGCAACATGCGGCCCGAGTATTACGCCGACGAGTTCCGCCGCTACAACACGTTCATCAAGAATTACGCGGGCAACAAGATCTACCGCGTCGCCGGCGGCTCCAACGGCAACGACTTCAACTGGACCGAAGTGCTCATGGCCAACGCCGCGAAGCAGATGAACGGTCTCTCGCTGCACTGGTATACGCTCCCGACCGGCAACTGGCAAAAGAAGGGCTCGGCCACGGAATTCGACGAGGCCGCCTGGATGTCCACGCTGCAACACACCCTGCACATGGAGGAGCTGCTCGTGAAGCACTCCGCCATCATGGACAAATACGACCCGACCCGGCGCGTCGGCCTCGTCGTCGACGAGTGGGGCACGTGGTATGACCCGACCCCCGGCACGAATCCCGGCTTTCTCCAGCAGCAAAACTCGCTGCGTGACGCCATCGTCGCCGGCCTGAATCTCCACCTATTCCAAAACCACGCCGAGCGCGTGAGCATGGCCAACATCGCGCAGATGGTGAACGTCCTCCAGGCCATGATCCTCACCGACCAGGACAAGATGGTCCTCACCCCGACCTACCACGTCTTCGAGATGTATAAGGTGCACCAGGGCGCCACGTCGCTGCCGGTCGCGCTCTCGACACCCGACTACGCGGTCGGCCCCGAGAAAATCCCCGCCGTCAGCGCCGCCGCCTCGCGCGACACTGCCGGCAAGGTCCACCTCTCGCTGGTGAACGCCAACCCCAACACCGCCATCACCGTGAACTGCACGCTCGCCGGCCTGGACGCCAAGTCCGTCTCCGGCCGGGTGCTCACCTCGCCGGCGATGCAGGACTGCAACACCTTCGCCGTCCCCGCCGTGGTGAAGCCGCAGCCCTTCACCGGCGCCACGCTGGCCGCCGGCAAGGTCTCCGTCGTCCTTCCGGCCAAGTCGGTCGTGGTGCTCTCCTTTGATTAAACTTCCGCTCCCGCCGCCCATGAAACTCCTCGCCTCCCCCGAAATCTGGTTCGTCTGCGGCTCGCAGCACCTCTACGGCCCCGGCCCGCTCAAGCAGGTCGCCGCCAACGCCAAGGAAGTCGCCGGCGCACTCGCCAAGTCGAAGCACATCCCCCTCAAGGTCGTCTTCAAGGCGCTGCTCACCACGCCGGACGAGATCACGCAACTCTGCCTCGACGCCAACGCCGA
>JANYAM010000060.1 GCA_025361365.1 Opitutus sp.
GAGGTTGTTGATGCCCATCGCGACGCCGATCATCTCCTTCGTGTAGCGGCGGAAGTAGGAGACGAGGCGGTAGAACTCCGAGTAGTTCGAGATGAGCGTGGTGAAGCCGATGTGGCCGAGCATGTCGACACGGGCGAGGAAGTCGGCGGCGTCGAGGTCGCCCTCGGAGAGCAGGTTGTTCATGGTGATCTCCATGAGGACAACGATTTCCTTCCCCTTCACCATGGGCTCCTGCATGAACTGCGCGGTGGCGCAGGTGAGCATGTCGACGTTGACGTGCGTGACGGGCCGGAAGCTGCCGCGCTCGACAAGCACGGCCTGGTGGTGCAGCGCCTCGGAGGGTTGCAGCACCTCGCCATTGGGAGAGAACATCACGGCGTTGGTCAGGCCGTATTGGACGAGGCGGAGCGAGAGCAGGCGGTTGTCGACGGCGCCGAAGGCCGGGCCGCTGACGCGGAGCATGTCAATCTCGACGCGGTCGGTGCCGATGTTGTCGGCGAGCGACTGGATCAGCTGAGGCGGGTCGCTGGCGTAGTTGAAGGCGGCGTAGATGAGGTTGGTGCCGACGATGCCGAGCGTCTGCTGCTGAAGGACATTCTCTTTGTCCCACATGCGGACGTGGATGATGATGTCACTCGGCTCGGCGCCGACCTCGTGCTGGAAGCGCATGCCCAGCCAGCCGTGACCGTCGTTGGGGCCCTTGAAGCTCTTGGCGACGACGGTATCGGCGAACACAAAAAACTTGGTGCGATCGCCGCGCTTCTCGGACAGGCGCTCCTTGAGCAGCCGGTATTCGTGGTCGAGCATCGTCAGCAGGCGCTCGCGGGAGACATAGCGCGGGGCCTTGCCGTAGATGGCGTCGCTGAAGGTCATGTCGTAGGCCGACATGGTCTTGGCGATGGCGCCGGAGGCGCCGCCGACCTGGAAGAAGATGCGGGAGACCTCCTGTCCGGCGCCGATCTCCGCGATCGTGCCGTAGCGCGTGCCATCGAGATTGATGGTCAGCGCCTTGCGGTTGGTCGTGAGCAGTTCCTTTTTCTCACTCATGGTCCGGGTATATAGGCGGGTTTGCCCGCCCATGGGAAGGCTAGGAGTGTCACAATCGGGTGCTAGCAGGGAAGATTAAGCAGCGGAGCGATTAATTATCGCGATCTTATGCTGATTTGGCGCCACTGGCCGGCCGGTCGCTTTTCGCTGGCGGATGCGGGGGGCTTGCCTAGGTTCGCCCGCATGAAGAACTTCTTCACTTCTTTCTTTGCCACCCTGTCGGCCCTGATCATTTTTTTCATCGGCGCCTTTATCTGCTGCTTCCTCTTCATCGGGGTTCTGGCGGCCCTCGGCGAGAAGAAGCCGGTGGCGGTGCAAAGCGGCTCCTACCTCGTGTTTGACATGGCGGCGAACATCCAGGACGCGCCGGCGCAGGCCGAGGGCTTGGACCAGCTCATGGAGGCCTTCGGCAGCAAGGGGCGCCACCAGTTGCAGCTGCGCGAGGTCACCCGCGCCCTTCAGGCCGCCGCGAAGGACGACGCCATCAAGGGCGTCTACCTGACCGGCTCCTTCCGGTCGCAGGGTTACGGTTCCGGCTTTGCCGCGCTCAAGGAGGTGCGCGACGCCCTCGAGTCGTTCAAGGCTTCCGGCAAGCCCGTGAAGGCCCACCTCGATTACGCCGGCACGCGGGAGTATTACGTCGCGTCGGTGGCGGACGACCTCGTGCTCGACCCCTACGGCGCCATCGAGATGCCCGGCCTGGCCTCGCAACCGATGTTCCTCACAGGTGCGTTCGAGAAGTTCGGCATCGGCGTGCAGGTCACGCGGGTCGGCAAATACAAGAGCGCCGTCGAGCCCTACCTCCTCAAGCAGATGAGCCCCGAGAATCGCGAGCAGATCCAGAAACTGCTCGATGACGTGTGGGCCGCGCTGACCACCAGCATCGAGACGGCGCGCAAGCTGCCCGCCGGCGCCCTGCAGAAGGTCGTCGACGAGAAAGGCCTCATCCGCGCCGACGACGCCAAGAAGCTCAAGCTCGTGGATCGCATCGCCTACCTCGACGAGATGCTCGATGAATTGAAGGCCGCGACCGGCCGGAAGGGCAGCAGCCAGCCGTTCAAGCAGGTCGCGATCAAGGACTATGCGCGCCTCGTCTCGACGGGCGGTCTGGTCGCCAAGCGGTCGGGCGAGGGCAAGCTCGAGCTCGGGAAGAGCGGCAACGGCAAGATCGCCATCGTCTACGCCGAGGGCGAGATCGTGGACGGCACGGGCAACGACGACGGCTATCTCTACGGCGACAAAACCGCCCGCCTGCTCCGACAAATCCGCCAGGACGACAGCATCAGCGCCGTCGTGCTCCGCGTGAACAGCCCGGGCGGCAGCGTCACGGCCTCCGAGGCCATCCTCCGTGAGCTGCGGCTCATCCATAAGGACAAGCCCGTCATCGTCTCGATGGGCACCGTGGCCGCCTCGGGCGGCTACTGGATCTCCACCGCCTCCGACCGGGTCTTTGCCGAGCCGGCCACCATCACCGGTTCGATCGGCGTCTTCGGCATGTTCGTCAACTTCCAGGGCCTGGCCACCGACAAACTCGGGCTGACCTTCGACACCGTGAAGACCGGCCGCTTCGCCGATGCCGCCACCGTCATCCGGCCCAAGACGGAGGCCGAGCTCGCCATCTTCCAGGCTTCCGTGGACTGGGTCTATGACCAGTTCATCGGCAAGGTCAGCGATGCCCGCAAACTCGACCGCAAGACGGTCGAGGAAATCGCCCAGGGCCGCGTCTGGTCCGGCAGCGAGGCGCTGAAACTCAAGCTCGTCGACGAGATGGGCGGCCTGGCCGACGCCGTCAAATACACCGCCACCAAGGCCGGGCTGGGTGATAATTTCCGCGTCGCGGAGTATCCGCGCAAGAAGCAGTTCGCCGAGCAGTTCAGCGAGGCGCTCGAAGGCCGGCGGCATGAAGAGTCTTCCTTCAGCGGGCCGGTCGGGGTGTTTGTCCGCGAGATGACGGCCGAGCTGAAATCGCTCAGCAAGCTCAACGATCCGCGCGGGGTCTATGCCCGGCTCCCCTTCGAGCTGCGCCTGAACTGATCCACCCATGGCTCAGGACTACACGCTCACGAAAGATTGCCCCGCGACCGTCATTCCGGCGGGTGACAAGGTCACGCTCAAGGCCGGCACCAACGTCTTCATCACGCAGACCCTCGGTGGCAACGTCACCGTGCGCACCGACCTGGGCCTGTTCCAGATCGCAGTCGCGGACACCGGCGCCATCGGCGGCTATGCGGCCAAAGCCGAACAGCCGGTCGCTTCGGTCGCGGAGTTCAGCGAGCAGGCCGTCTGGGATGCGCTCAAGACCTGCTTCGATCCGGAAATCCCCGTCAACATCGTCGACCTCGGTTTGGTTTATGACCTCGCCGTCGACAAGACCCCGGCGGGCAAACACCTCCTCGAGGTGAAGATGACGCTCACGGCGCCCGGCTGCGGCATGGGCCCGGTCATCGCCGAGGACGCCCGGGCAAAAATCGCAAAGCTGCCCGACGTCGAGTCCGCCAAGGTGCACATCGTGTGGGACCCGCAATGGACCCCGCAGATGATCTCCGACACCGGCCGCAAGGTGCTCGGATTGGAGTAATCAGGCTGTGATCGTGTCGAGCGAGCAGCTCTCTACGGGCGTCTCGCAGTTCGGGCGGGCGATGATGCCAGGGTAGGGTTCGGTCGCGAAGAGCTTGGCGGGTTCGGTCAGCAAATGGGCGTCGCACACGGCGAATAGCTCGGCCTCGGTCATGGCGCGGCGCATGTCGTGCAAGAATTTGCCTTCGGCGTCCACGCTCTGGCCGACGAAGTTCAGGTATTTCTTCATCTTGGCAACGTGTGCCTTCTCAGGGATGTCCGGTGTCTGCGTCTCGCGATAGAGGCGGGTGATGTATTCGCGGGCGTCAGCGAGGGTCGGTTGGAAGATCGGGGTGGAACGCTTTGCCTCCAACGCGTTGTTTGAGCTAGAAAGCGCGTTGGGGGCAACGCGCTCCACCAGCCGCTCGCGGCATTGCCGGAAAATCCACGGATTGCGGATGGCGTGGCGGCCGATCATCACGCCGGCGGCGCCGGTTTCTTCCAGGACGGCCGCGGCCTTGGCGGCCGAGGTCACGTTGCCGTTGGCCAGCACGGGACAGCGCACCGTGCGGGCAGCGATGGCAATGTGGTCGTAGTGGACATCGCTGCGATAACCTTCCTTCACGGTGCGGCCGTGGACGCTCAGCAGGTCGACACCGTGCTTGTTGATCAGGCCGAGGACGCGCTCGTAGTTTTCCGTCGAGTCGAAGCCGATGCGCATCTTGACGGTGAAGAGGCCGGGCACGGCGTCGCGGAGCGCGCCGATCAGCTCGTCGATCTTGGCCGGGTCGCGCAGGAGGCCGCCACCGACGTTCTTCTTGTAGATCTTGGGGGCCGGGCAGCCCATGTTGAGGTCGATGCCGGCGATCGGATACTTGAGCAGCTCCTTCACGGTGCGGACCATGTGGGGAATCTCCTCGCCGATGAGCTGGGCGAAGACGGGCCGGCCGGTCTTGTTCTCCACGATGGAGCGGAGGATGTGTTTCTCGGGGCGCGACTGGGCGTGCACGCGGAAGAACTCGGTGAAGAAATAGTCCGGCGCGCCGTAGTGCGCGGCGACGCGTATGAAGGGCAGGTCGGTGACGTCCTGCATCGGCGCCAGCGCGGTGAGCGGCTGGCCGGGGATAATAGCCGTCGGAAGCTGGCGAGAGGTTGATGGCGTTGCGCTCAAGTAACTGGATTCTTCGCTGCGCTCAGAATGACAGGCAAGGAGAGATTCAAGGGAAGGGGTGGGCTAGCGAGCTTGCTCGCGCTTGGCGTCATCCCGGCGCGAGCAAGCTCGCTAGCCCACGGCCAGGCATCGATCTCACTGGTCCCCCTCGTCCTTCGGCTCTTCCTTCTGCTGCTTGAGCACGCGCTCGAGGATCTCGGACATATCCTCGACGAGGTCGAACACCTTGCGGGCGACGAAAATCGGGCGCTTCTGCTGCAGCGCGAGGACGATGGAGTCGCTCGGGCGGGCATCGAGCTCGAGGAACTTGCGGCCGAGTTCATTCTGCATGTGCAGGATGATGCGGGCGAAATAGGTGCCGTCGTTGACGTCGTTGATGATGATCCGCTCGAGGCCGATCTCGAAGCCCATGAGCAGGTGGCCGATGAGGTCGTGGGTCAGCGGCCGCTCCTTCTTGACGCCGTTGATCGTCATCGAGATCGCACTGCCGACGCTCGGGTCCACGTAGATAACGAAGGTCTTGTCGTCGTTCCCCAGGAACACAGCGCAGCCGTTGGCCGTGGGCATCAGGCCTTTGATGGAGACTTCGACAATGTCAGCAGCGGGCATACGGGAAAGGTGCTGGTGGCGGAGAAAAGTGCAAGTCAGGCGCGGCTCGTCCGGAGGACTCGCCCTACCTTAGAAGCCATGCAGCGTGATGCCCCAGGCCCTGGCCTGCGCGAGCACGGCGGGTTTCTCGAGGACAATCACCTTGCCGGCCTCGAGAGCGGCGGCGTGGAGGCCGGCGGCGTGCATGGTCTCGAGGGTGCGCAGGCCGAAGACCGGCACATCGAAGCGGAAGTCCTGCTTGGCCTTCACGGTCTTCACGAAAAGGGTCTCGTCGCTCTTGAAGGTGCCGGCACGGCGCAGCATGTCGTCGGTGCCCTCAAAGGCCTCGACGGCGAGGACGGTGCCTTTGCGGACGACGCAACCCTGGCCGACGTCGAGGCGGGCCATCTCGTGGGCGATGTGGATGCCGTGCTGCACGTATTCGTCGTCGATCCCGAGCTTGCCGGTCATGGCGCCGGCGGTGGCGAGTTGGTCGTCGATGAAGGCGCGGGCGTCGAGCAGGGTGACGCCGAGCTTCTCGATCTCGGTGGCGATCGCGCCGAAGATCGTCTCGGCGTTGCGGCGCTTGAGGGAAAAGAGAATCGAGGCGGCCTTCAGGTCGGGCACGAGGCCGTGGAAGAGCTTCTTGGGCTTTACCTGGCCGGCCATGAGGGCGTAGCCGGCGCCGAAGGCCTTCAGGGTGTCGAGCATTTTGCCGACCTGGCCGACGTTCAGCGTGACGCGTTCGCTCTCCGGGAAGCTGGCGATGAGCGCCGGCTCGGTCTCGTCGTCCATGGCGATGAGCCGCAGCGGCACGCCGGCGGCGCGGATGGCGGCGGCGGTGATGACCGGATAGCTCCCACGGCCGGCGATGAGAGCGACGGGGCGGCGGGCATCAAAGCCCTGGGGCAGGAAGGCAGAAGGCACGGGGAGAGCATGAAACGTCCAGCATCCAACACTCAACATCCAACGTCCATTAGCGGCGCATGTTGATTGGGAACTGGACGTGCAACGTTCGAGGTTGAACGTTGGACGTTGCGGTTCGCAGCGTCTCAGCTCTGCGAGCCGTAGTATTTCTTGTAACTCCGGTAGTAGCGGTAATTCGAATAATACTCGATGCGCCGCGGCGAGAGGCCGTTGAGCACGATGCCGAGCAGCTCGTTTTTGCTCTCCTTGAGCTGCTTGATGTAGAGGCGAATGTGCTTCCGGTAGGCGCGATTGAAACGGCAGACGTAGATGACCTCGTCGGTGCGTTCGGCGATGAGTAGCGAGTCGGTGACGGCGCCCATCGGCGGCGAGTCCACGACGATGAGGTCGAAGTGCTGCTTCATGGCCTCGATGAACTGGCCGAAGATGGCGGTCTCGAGCAGCTCGGTGGGGCTCTTCGAGCGGCCGCCGGAGCGGAGGAGATAGAGGTTCTCGTCGACCTTGGTGAAGCCGAGCGCGGCGTCGGTGAAAGGATCGGCCGGGATCTTGGCACCGGCCTCGAACCAGGCGATGAGGCCGGCCTCGTTGGTCAGCTTGAAGTGGCGGTGCAGCATCGGGCGGCGCATGTCGCAGTCGATGAGCAGGACCTTCTTGCCGTGGCGGGCGAACGAGCCGGCCAGGTTGCAGCTGATCATCGTCTTGCCCTCGCCGGGAATCGTGCTGGTGACGAGGATGGACTTCGGGAAGTCGAGCTTCGACTGGATCTTGACCGCGCTGTAGACGCTGAGGAAGGCCTCGGAGCCGGGGGAGGTGCGGTTGCTGTTGACGAGCGAGTGCTTCTCCGTGTCCGGCACGTCGCCGATTTCCGGGATGATGCCGAGGAGATGGGCGCCGATGAAGCCCTCGATGTCCCAGGCGCTCTTTACCCGGTCGTCGAGGAAGCTGAGGCCGATGGCGACCAGCGCGAAGACGATGACGCCGAGAAAGAAACTCGTCTTGATGATGTTCCGGATATTCGGCGTGAAGGCCGTCGGGTTGGGCAGGGCGCGGTCCAGCGGCTTGACGGGGATGTTCTCGAGGTTCTTCGAGGTGGTGACCTGGTTCAGGCGGTTGAGGATCTCGAGGTAGTTACTCTTGGCGACCTGGGCCTGGTTCTCGAGGCTCTTGAAGTCGACGGAGAGGTCGCCGAGGCGCAGGTTGTCCTTCTCGGCGGACTGGTATTCCTTGATGTAGGAGGCCTCGGTGTCCTTCAGCTTCTCATACTGCGTGCGCAGGTCGGAGATGGACTGCTCAATGTTGCGGGTGATCTGGCCCGTGACCACGTCAATGGAGTTCGCGAGCTCGATCATCTTCGGGTGGCGCTCGAGGTAGCGCTCGCTGAGAATGGCCTGGGTCTTGTTGAGCTCGGCGAGGTTGTTCTTGAGGATCGGGATGTTGCCGTAGTTGGAGATGTAACCGATCTCGAGCAGGTTGGCCGGATTCCCCTTCTGCATTTTCTCGATCTGGCTGATGAGGGTCTCGATATCGAGCCGGGCGAGCCGGGCGGTCGTGAGCATGGCGTTCACCGTGCGGAGGCGCTCGCCGACGATGTTCATGCTGTTGTCGAGCGAGACTAGGTTGTGCTTGCGGCGGTAGTCCTGCAGCTTTCCCTCGGCAGCCTCGGATTCCTGCTGGAGTTCCTTGGCGCGGCTGCGGAGGTAGTCCACGGCGAACTCGTTCTTGCCGCCGACATTCTCCATCAGGTAGCGCATGAACTGCTCGACGTAACGGTTGGCCAGCAGCGCGGCGCCCTCGGGGTCGCGGTTGTTGACGGTGATCGTGATCAGGAAGCTGTTGCGGATCGAAACGGGTGACATGCTGCCGAGCAGGCCGCCGACCGCGGGCGGGTTGGCGCCGGGCGCGAGGTCCTTGAGGTAGGGGCGCTGCAGCAGCCGGATCTCGTCGGGGGTCAGCGACTGGGCGACCATCGTGCGGAGCCGGCCGCTCCCGAGGATCTGGAGGTAGGTGCCGAGATCGACCTCGGACCGGACGGAGGTGTCCACGACCTGCTCGTTCTGCACCACGCGCTCCGGGCGCTCAAACTGCATGGTGGCCATGCTGGAATACATCGGGGTTTCCTGCGCCTGGTAATAGCCGATGGAGAGGGAGACGAGCAGGGCCACCGGCAGTGCGATCCAGAGGCGTTCGCGAAGGATGACGTAGTAGTCGCGCAGGGAGCGACGCTCGACGACCTGCTGGTCATTGCCATGCAGGGAAGGCCCGGGCGCGCGGGCCGGGGCGGTCGGGAGAGGAGCGTCGGGGTCGGACATGAAAAAATCAGATCAGGCGCTCGGGCACGTAGACGATATCGCCCGGCAGCAGCACCATGGAGCTGTCGTCGGTCCGGGTGTCGCGCTTGCCCTTGATGACGCTGTCGACGTCGACGGTGAAGACCTTCTTGGTGCCGTCGGCCAGGATGCGGGTGACCGTGACCGCGGTGCCCTTGCCAATGTCGGTGATGCCGCCGGCCTTGGTGACCAGCTCGACGACCGTGAGGGTGGACTCGATCGGAAGGGTGTAGCGGCCCGCGCTGCGGATGGCGCCCTGGATGGAAACCTCGCGCGGGGCGTATTCCTCGACGCTGACGGTGACCTGTGGGTTGCGCAGGAAGCGTCCTTCCTTGTAAGCGTTCTCGATCGCCGCCTGGGCCTCGACCACGGTCATGCCGCCGATGGCGATCTCCCCGAGCAAGGGCATGTTGATCCGGCCCCGGGCATCGATGCGCGTCAGGCTGGTCAGGTCCTCCTCCTGATAAACGGCGACCCGCACGCGGTCGGCCAAGCCGAGGGTGTGGACGTAATTTTTCTTGTTCTCAGTCTTGCTGGTGCCCTGGCCGAACGCCGGCAGACCGCCGGCCATCGCGAGCGCGGCCAGAAGGGAGGGGAGGAGGCGGGCGATTTTCATGAGTGATTTTCAGTAGCGGCTGGAAACGTCGATGGCAAATCCCTGTCGGTCAAAGTCCGAGAAAGCGAAAGTGGACCAGTTACGGAAGTAGGTATACGAGGCGCCCACTTGCAAGTGCTCGTTCATCTTGTAGCGGGCGCCCAGGTTGAAGCTGAAGAAAGTGTCGCGCCGCGTGGGCGGGGGCGTGCCGAGGAAGTGGTTCAGGCCGTAGCCCAGGCCAGCGTTGAAATCGATTTTGCGGGAGAAGGCGTAGCCGGCGTTGAGCGAGGCGGTGGTGGAGTCGACCGAGGCGCCGGTGGCGATGGTGCTGAAATCCCGGCTGAGCTGGGCGTTGAGGTTGAGCTTTCGGGTCACGGGCCAGCCGACGGCGGCGAGGGCGTTGAAGTGGGTGTAGTTCTGGGTGCCGGTGCCGCCGACCTCGCGGATCTGGTAACCGACGCGCACGGTGCCGTTCAGCTTGGCCAGCAGGCCGCCGCTGGCGCCGACGTTGAACCAGTGGTCGTAGGTGTCCCCGCCGACGGACGTCTGGGACACCCGGATGCGGTAGCCGGCGATCAGGTCTAGCCGGGAAGTGTAGACGTAGAACACGTCGAGGGACTGGGAGTAATCGGTGAGGTTGGCGAGGGTCGTGGTCTCCACGTATTTGCGGCGGAGGTAGGTGGTCTCGGAGGTGAGGTAGTATTTGTCGTTCACCGGATACTTCAGGTTGAGGCCGAGCGGGAAATTCCAGGAATTCGTGCGCAGGTTGACCGCGCTGTCCGACCGGCTTTCGCGGAAGGCGCTGACCGTGAAAGCCCCGGTCGTGCGCCCGGTGGTCTTGTTGAATTCCACGTGCAGGTTGGGATTGAGGGAATTCTCGTGCGAATACTTGTTGTAGGTCGCGTAGTTGACGGTGAACACGGCGTTGACGGCGATGATGCCGGCCCGGCGCTTCATCTCGGCGCCCACCGCGCCCGTCACGGTGTAGTCGCCCTCGTTCCGCGAGTCGGAGAAGACGTTGGAATCATAGCTCAGCGTCACGCTGCCGAAGACGAACAGCTGGTTCCGCGAGCCGTCGAGGTTAATGAGCGCGTGGGCGGTCGGCAGGGCCAGCAGGAGCGCGGCAAGTCCGAGGAGGCAGGTTCGGGCTGGGGCGGAGAAAATCACGTCAGGTTACGGAGGTGCCAGTTCAGTCGCCCGGCAGGCGGTCGGGGCTGATGACGACGTTGGTCGGCGGGCTCGCCGGGACCGTGGGCTTGGCCACGATTTCCTGGCCATCGTCCGTGGGCGCGGAGGGGGGCGGCGTGCCGGTGCCCGTGGCGGGCGTGGTCGCGGGCGGGGCGTCGAGCCCGGCCTCGGCCTTCTTTTCAATGGCCTCGAAGGTGACCGTCTTCTTGGCGTTGCACGCGATGCTGACGCGCTCGTCGGAGGCTTGCAGCGCCTCGGGCGGGATCTGGCTGATGGTCACGGTGGGCGGCAGGCCCGCCGGGGACGACCGCACCACGGCGCGCTCGCCCGGCCGCAGGATCTGGCCGCCGATATCCTTGCTGCCGCCGCGCACAGTGATGTCGCCGTCGAGCAGGTCGATGATCGTCTCGTCCGCGTTGGTCTCGATGGCGACCTTGCCGCCACGGATGTTCACGGAGGCCTGCGGAGTGGAATAGGACATGGAGCTGCCCGAGACCAGCTGGCTGGTGCACACGCCGACGGCGCCATGGGCGATATGGACGTCACTCTGCGAGATGGACGGCTCAAAGGGGGCATCCGCCGTGGAGTTGCGGTCGGGCTTGAACGGCTCCTGCACGAAGCGATCGATTTCGACGCGGGTGTTCTGGTCGACAAACATGCCGGTGCCGTTGGAATACACGAAGGCGTTGTGGGCGCCCTCCTTGGTCTCGATCACGGTGCCGGGGGCATCAAACGCCGTTGCCTGGCGGGCCGTGTAGATCTTGTCGCCGGTCTGGATCTGGCTGTCGCCCACCGCCTCGGCCAGGTAGATCTTGCTGGTCGGGCCTTTCTTTTTGCCAAGCTGGCGCTGGGCGAACGCGCTGGGTGCAACCACCAACAGCGCGGTGGCGCTGAGCAGGAGTAGGCGGGCGAGTTTGGTTTTCATAGCCTGTGGGATTTTTGTTAGCGTCGTTCCGCCGGGAGGCGAACAGCTTATTTATGTATCCCGAATTTAACTAGGGTGTATCACCTATGGCAAGGGTAAAAACCGGATCTTCAGCCATAAATTGCATGCTGCTCTAGACCAGTAGATTAATAAGGCGCCCTTTCACGTGGATGGTCCGTTTGATGGGCTGTCCGGCAATATGCTGCGCCACTTTGGGATTAGCCAAGGCTAACTGAACCAATTCGGCTTCGCTGGCGCCGGCGTCCGCGGTGACATCGCCGCGATGTTTTCCGTTCACCTGGATCACAATGGTGATGGTGGTGGCGACGAGTTTGCCGGCATCAAATACGGGCCAGTCCGCGTTCATGATGGAGCCATTCTGCCCTAAGCGGGCCCAGAGTTCCTCGGCCATGTGCGGCGCGAACGGGGCCAGCAAGCACAACAGGTCGAGCATCGCCGCGCGCGGCACGGCGGGTTCCTTCTGCAGCGCGTTCATGAGAATCATCATCTGCGAGATGGCGGTGTTGAAGCGCAGGCCCTCGATGTCGTCGCCGACCTTCTTGATCGTCTCGTGCAGGAGCTTCTCCGTGTCGGGCGCCAGCGCGCCGGTCGCGGTGAGGCGCGGGTTGACGGTGCCTTCCTCGGTGAGGCACTCGCGCCAGATTTTTTTCAGGAAGCGGTGCACTCCCTCAATGCCCTTCGTGTTCCAGGGCTTCATCGCCTCGAGGGGGCCGAGGAACATGAGGTAGAGGCGCAGTGAGTCCGTGCCGTAGCCCCGGATGATGTCGTCGGGGTTCACCACGTTGCCGCGGCTCTTGGACATTTTCACGCCGTCCTCGCCGAGGATGATGCCCTGGTGGAAAAGTTTCTTGAAAGGCTCCGGCTCCGCCACCAGGCCGAGGTCGAACAGCACCTTGTGCCAGAAACGCGCATAGAGAAGATGCAAGACGCTATGTTCGGCGCCGCCGACATAGAGATCCGGTCCCACCCAATACTTTAGCGCTTCCGGGCTCGCGAACGCCAAGGAGTTTTGCGGGTCGAGGAACCGCAGGTAATACCAGCAGGAGCCGGCCCATTGGGGCATGGTGTTGGTTTCGCGCCGGGCGCGAATCCAGTTTTCCCCGGCCGGTTTGGGGGACGACGCGGGCGACGCAGCGCCAGTCACCGTATCCAGCCAGATTTCCAGCCAGGCGGTTTCATGGGCCAGTGGACTCTCGCCATTGCCGCTCGGCAGATAGGATTGCACGGCGGGCAGCACCAGCGGCAGCGCCGCATCGGGCAACGGCAGCGCGTAGTGCGTGACGCCCTTTTCGGCGAAGGTGACGGGGTGCGCGGGCAGATCTTTCCGCCCCGCAGCGGCGCAGCCATAGTCGGCCTCGGTGACCCACACGATGGGGAACGGCTCGCCCCAGTAACGCTGGCGCGAGAACAGCCAGTCGCGGAGCTTGTAGTTGACCGTGCCTTTCGCGACGCCCTTGGCGGCGAGGTCAGCGGTGATTTTCTTCTTCGCCTCGGGCCAGCTGAGGCCGTCGTAGCCGGGCGAGTTGATGACTTTGCCGTCGCCGATATACGGCAGCTTGTCCGAGTCGTCGGGGGCCGCGATGACGCGCGGCGTAGGAAGGTTGTAGAGTTGAGCAAACTCCCAGTCGCGTTCGTCGTGCGCCGGCACGGCCATGATGGCGCCGGTGCCGTAGCCCATGAGCACGTAGTCCGCGACCCAGACGGGGATGCGGGCGCCGTTGACCGGGTTGATGGCGTAGCTTCCGGAGAAGACGCCGCTCTTGTCCTTGGCGAGGTCGGTGCGCTCGAGGTCACTCTTGCTCGCGGCCTTGAAGCGATAAGCTTTCACCGCTTCGCGCTGCTCTGGCACGGTGAGCGCGTCGACGAGCGGGTGCTCGGGTGCGACGACCATGTAAGTGCAGCCGAAGAGCGTGTCGGGCCGCGTGGTGAAAATCTTGAGGTCGCCTAGTTTCGGGTCCTCCAGTTTGAAATGCACCTCGGCGCCCTCGCTGCGGCCGATCCAGGCCTCCTGCATGCGCTTGGTCGAGTCGGGCCAGTCGACGCCCTTGAGGCCGTCGATCAGCTGCTCGGCGTAGGCCGTGATGCGCAGCACCCACTGGCGGAGGTTGCGCCGCTCGACGGGGAAGCCGCCGACCTCGGACTTGCCGTCGACAATCTCCTCGTTGGCGAGGACGGTGCGGAGTTCCGGGCACCACCAGACGGGTCGCTCGTCGACGTAGGCGAGGCCTTGCTTGAAGAGCTGGAGGAAAATCCACTGCGTCCAGCGGAAATATTTCGGGTCGGTCGTGTCGACCTCGCGGTCCCAATCATAGGAAAATCCGAGCGACTTGATCTGGCGGCGGAAGTTGACGATGTTGTTTTGCGTGTTCGTGGCCGGGTGCGTGCCGGTCTTCACCGCGTGCTGCTCGGCGGGCAGGCCGAAGGCGTCCCAGCCGATCGGGTGCAGGACATTGAAGCCCTTGGCGCGCTTGTAGCGGGCGAGGATGTCGGTGGCCGTGTAGCCCTCCGGGTGGCCGATGTGCAGTCCGGTCCCCGACGGGTAGGGGAACATGTCCAACACGTAATATTTCGGCTTGGCCGAGCCATTCTCGGCCTTAAATGCCTTGGTCTTCTCCCAGAAAGATTGCCAATGCGGCTCGATTTGGAGAAAGTCGTAGTCTTTGCAGTTGGTAGCCATCGATTGTTAAAACCCGCCACATTGAGACATTCCCTCCCACCGTCAATCACCGGCCGTCTGGCCGGGATCACTCTTCTGAGCCTGTGCCTGACCGTCGCCGCCGGCGCGTCCATGAGCCGGGGCTTCAACCGCCTCCTGGACGCCGTCGTGCGGATTGATGTCCGGGAGATTGAGTTCACCGACGGCGCCAAGCGCATCACCGGCGGAGTCGGCTCGGGTGTCATCATTTCCAGTGACGGGCTGGTCCTCACCAACGCCCACGTGGTCAGCCCGCAGGCCGTGGAGGTGTCGATCACCCTGGCCAGCCTGGAGCGCGTCAATGCCAAGCTGGTCGGCTGGGACCACTGGACCGACCTCGCGCTGCTGCGCATCGACCTCGACGCAGTCAAGCGCCGCAACCTCTCCTTTACCGCGGCGGAGTTCGGCGACTCGGACGACCTCTTCGTTGGCCAGACCGTTTACGCGGTGGGCACGCCGCACGGCCTGACGCGCACCGTGACGCGCGGCATCATTTCCAACAACGACCGCTACTTCGAGGACAGCCGCGGCGTGAACGGCTACGAGACGGGCGCGTTCAACACCTGGCTGCAGACCGACGCCGCCATCAATCCCGGCAACAGCGGCGGCCCGCTCGTCACCGAGGACGGCAAGGTCATCGGCATCAATTCCCGCGGCTACATCGGCGCGGACAACCTGGGCTTTGCCATTCCCGCGAGGGTGGCCCGTTCGGTCGCCGCGACGCTCGTGAAGAGCGGCGCCGTCACGCGCAGCTACGCCGGCATCGGTTTCCGGGAGCTGCAGGACCTCGAGCGCTTTTATTCGCTCAGCGCCAACACCGGCGTGCTCGTCGCCAACGTCGACGTGGGTTCGCCCGCCGCCAAGGCCGGGCTGCGCGCGGGCGACGTGGTGCTCACGCTCAACGGCCAGAAAGTGGACGGGCGTTTCCCCGAGCAGCTGCCGCCCATCCAGCAGTCCATCGCGAGCCTGCCCGTGGGCGCGACGGTCAAATTGGGTGTCAAGCGCGGCGACCGGCTCGTGGAGCTGGGCGCCGTCACCGAGAAACTGGAGAGCCGGGTGGGCGAGGAGTGGGCCTTTGAGAAATGGGGCCTCACCGTGCGCAAGGTTTCGCGTGCCTACGCCCGCGAGAACCAACTGACTGACGAGACTGGCGTCGTCGTGCTCGGCGTGCAGCCGGGTTATCCCGCGGCCGAGGCGGGCCTCGCCCGAGGCGACATCATCACCAAGGTCGGCAGCAAGACCATCGCGGAGCTTGCCCAACTGAAGGCGCTCTATGCCGCCTACGAGGCCAAGCCCGAGCCGCAGCTTGTCGAGGCCCAGCGGAGTCGCCGCATCTCCCTTTACGTCATCAAACCATGAGACTCCTTCGCTGCTGCCTGCCTGTCCTTGCCCTCCTGCCGCTCGGCGCCCTCGCGACGCCGGTGGCCGAGCTCTTCAACGCGCGGCTCAAGTCCGTCGTCGCGGTGGAGTTTTTCATCCAGGCGGAAACCGAGCGCCAGCCCGTCATGGTGCTCGGCAGCGTGATTGACGATAACGGCACGGTCATCCTGCCCGGCGCCGCCATCCTGCCAGGCGTCGCGCCGAGTCAGCTGAAAGACTTCAAGGTCTACCGGCCGGGCAGCACCGAGTCGGCACCCGCCGTCTATCTGGGTCAGGACGCCTTCACCGGCTGGCATTTCGTGCGGATTGATGAAAAAGCCCGCGCCGGCCTCGTGCCCGTTACTCGCTGGACCGTCGCGCAGGCCGAGCCGGCCATGGGCGAGGAACTCTGGGGCATTGGCCTCCGCAACAAGGACGAGGATTTCCAACCGTATTTCCTGAGCTCGCGCGTGGCGGTGACGATGAAGTTGCCGCAGAAGACCGTGATCCTTGGCAGCGACGTCGCCAGCCCGGGCCTGCCGGTGTTCAATGCCGCCGGCGAACTTGCCGGTCTCGCGCAGACGTCGTTCGGACAGAACTTTCTCCTCTTTTCCCGCAACCAGCGGGGCAATCCCGTTGTGCTGGTGAACGTCGAGGAAAGCAGCGTCGTGCTGCTCGCGGCCGAGGTGCTACCGTATCTCGGGCGCATCCCGCAGTCCGTCAGTGGCCGGCCGATCGCGTGGTTCGGCGCCTACGGCCTGCAGCCGATGGATCCCGAGGTGGCCAAGCTCCTCAAGCTCGAGAACCAGTCCGGTGTGGTCGTGAGCGACATCATGAAGTCGAGTCCCGCGGACCAGGCCGGCCTGCAGGAGCGCGACATCATCCTCGCGATCGACGGCCAGCCCTTGCCGCGCCTCAAGCCCGACCGGGTCGTCGTCAGTTATTTCGGCCAGGAAATTCTGCGCCGCCTGCCCGGCGACGTGGTCACGCTCGCCGTGCTGCGCGGCACCACCCGCGTCGAGGTGAAGCTCAAGCTGGGCGACGAGCCCAAGCTCGTGCGCGAGGCCGACCGGCACTACTTTGAGCGGCTCGGTTTCACGGCGCGCGAATTCCTCTACAACGACGGCATCCTACACCGCGCCAACCCGGGCACGACCGAGGGCGTCATGGTGCACTTCGTCAAGCCGGGCACCGCCGTCGCCACGGCCGGACTGCGGCCGGACGACTGGGTGCGCGAGATCGACGGCACCCCGGTGAAGACCTACGCGTCGGCCCTGGAAAAGCTGGCCGCCATCGAGGCCGACAAGGCCCGCGCGGAATTCGTGTTGCTCGTCAGCCGCGGCGGCGAGACACAGGTGCTGCGCGTCAAACTCAACTGAAGACATGTTCACCGGCATCATCGAGGAAACCGGCCGCGTGGCCGCCTTCACCCAGGGACCCGATTCCTGGTGGCTGCAGGTTGCGGCCGGTCTCGTCACGTCTGACGTGAAGCTGGGCGACAGCATCGCCGTCAACGGCTGCTGCCTGACGGTGACGAAGTTCGACGCCGGCCACCTCTGGTTCGACATTCTCGAGGAGACGCGCCGCCTGACCAGTTTCGCGCAGCTCGCGGCCGGTTCGCTCGTCAACCTGGAGCGCAGCCTGCGGGCGGACGCGCGCCTCGGGGGGCATTTTGTTTCCGGCCACATCGATGCTCCCGGCCGCGTCGAGGTGTTCGAGGCGCGCGGCAAGGATCATTACCTGAAGGTGAGCGTGCCGGCCGGGTCCGCGCGCTATCTCGTCTACAAGGGTAGCGTGGCGATCGACGGCATTTCGCTGACGGTGGCGGAGGTCGCGGGCGATTCCTTTGCGGTGTGGCTTATCCCGCACACGCTCGTGGTGACCAACCTGCGGGACAAAAAGGCCGGCGACACGCTCAACCTGGAATTCGACCTGCTGGCCAAGTATGTCGAGAAACTCCACGCCACCCGGCCGGTCTGATCCCGCATGTCCACCCGTGACCAACTCCTCGCGCTCAACGACGAGCTCCGCCGCCTGAAGGCCGGCGGCCAGCGCGCCGTGTCCGTCAGCGCGGAAGGACTGGCGCAGTTGCGCGAGGCGGTCGCCGCGGCTCAAGCGGACGGCACGGCCGAGACCGCCTCGATCACGACCGCGCCCTTCCTCATGGCCGAGCCGCCCAAGCCGGTCGTGCGGGCCGGGGCGGCGCCGGCCATTGTTTCAACCATGCCCGCGACGCCGGAGATCAAACTGCCGGAGGGCGACAAGCAGGCGCGTTGGAATTTCCTACGGGAACTGGTGGTCAACGACGCCACGTGCCGCGCCCGGGTCTATGCCGGCAAGCAGGTGGTCTTTGGCGTGGGCAATCTCGACGCGGCCGTCATGTTCGTGGGCGAGGCGCCCGGCGGCGACGAGGAGGACCAGAGCGAGCCGTTCGTCGGCCGCGCCGGTCAATTGCTGAACAAGATGATCAAGGCCATGGGCCTCGAGCGTGGCCAGGTTTACATCGGCAACATCCTCAACTGGCGGCCGGAGATGGGCCCGCGCAACGCCGACGGCTCGCAGACGGGCAACCGCCCGCCGACCGCGCAGGAGATGGCCTACTGCCTGCCCTTCATTCGCGCGCAGATCGCGATCATCCGGCCCAAGGTCCTGGTGGCGCTCGGCAAGACCGCCGTCGACGGCCTGCTCGGGGCGGATCGTTTCAAGTCCATGGGCGCGGCGCGCGGCAGCTGGCACTCGTATGCGGACACGCCGCTGCGCGCGAGCTACCATCCGTCCTACCTGCTGCGGCAGGAAGGACTCACCAGCGCGGCGGCGAAAAAAATCAAGCGCGACGCCTGGGAGGACATGCTCGCCGTGATGGAGCGGGCCGAACTGCCCGTCTCCGAGAAGCAGCGGAATTATTTCCTGTGAACGTGAAACTGCGCGCGTCCATCCTGGGTCTCCTGTTCCTGGCGCTGGCGGCGGCCGGCCGCGCCGAGGACCTGTTTGACTTCGAGGTGCTGCAGTTCCGGGCGAAGGCGCTGGCGTTCCAGCCCTACGCAGAGCCGAGGTCGCGGGTGCCGGACTGGTTGAAAAAACTGAGCTACGACCAGTATAACGACATCCGCTTCGACGAGCGGCTCACCTGGTGGCGCGCCGACCAGCTGCCGTTCCAGCTCCAGTTCTTCCACCCGGGCGGCATCTTTACCCGCCCGGTGCAGGTGCACGAGGTGGTGAACCGGGTGGCGCGGCCCATCGAGTTTTCGTCGCGGTTTTTCGACTACGGCAAGAACCGGCCCGGCCGCATGCCCTCGGACCTGGGCTTCGCCGGCTTCAAGGTGCTGCAGGAACTCAACCAGCCGGGCAAGTGGGACGAGATCATCTCGTTCCTCGGGGCGAGTTACTTCCGGGCGCTGGGCAAGGACCAGCGCTACGGGCTTTCCGCGCGCGGGCTGGCGGTGAACACCATCGATTCCGGGGGGGAGGAATTCCCGGTCTTCGAGGAATTCTGGATCGAGCGTCCGGCCCCGGAGGCCCGCAGCCTGACGGTCTATGCGCTGCTCAACGGTCCGAGCGTGGCCGGGGCCTACCGCTTCGTCATCGTGCCCGGCGACGAGACCGTGGTGCGGGTGCGGGCGGCGGTGTATTGCCGGAAGAACCCGGCGCAGCTCGGCCTCGCGCCGCTCACCAGCATGTTCGCGCACGGCGAGAACACCGGCTGGTCGCAGACGGATTTCCGCCCGGAGGTGCATGATTCCGACGGGCTGTTGCTGGAGACGGGCGCGGGCGAATGGATCTGGCGTCCGCTGGTCAACCCGCGGACCGTGCGGTCGGCGATGTTCATGGACAAGGCGCCGCGGGGTTTCGGCCTGATGCAGCGCGACCGGCAGTTCGAGCATTACGACGACCTGGAGGCCTACTACCATCAGCGCCCGAGCGTCTGGGTGGAGCCCGTGGGCGACTGGGGCGCCGGCGCGGTCCGGTTGCTCGAGATCCCCACCGCGAACGAATTCAGCGACAACGTCGTGGCTTTCTGGTCCCCGGCCCAGCTGCCGCCCGCGGGCGAGCCGCTTGAGTTTGAATACAACCTGCACTGGCTGGCCGAGTCGGGCCGTCACTCCGGGGGCGGCTACACGGCCTCCACCCGGATCGCCGGCGTGCCGGGGCGTCCGGGGTTGCGGCGCTTCGTCGTGGAGTTCACCGGCCCCTATCTGCAACGCCAGCCCGATGACCCTGAGATTGAGGCGGTTGTCAGCCTGGGCGCGGGTGCCCGGCAGGAGAACGCCACCGTGGTGCAGAAAAACCGCTTCACCGGCGCGTGGCGGGTGGTCTTTGAAATCCGGCCCGACCCCTCGGGCAGCCCCGTGGAACTCCGTTGCTTTCTGCGCAAGGGGCAGCATGTCCTGACCGAGACATGGAGCTATCTCTGGAATCCCTGAACTCTTTCCGTCCGAAGACGGGCACGCTGGAGCAGTGGAACGCGGCCTACGTCCGCGTGGAGGACTACCTGCGTGCCCACCGGATTCACAACCGCCTCCACCAGAGCCGGCTCATCCAGCGCGTGCTCAGCGCGGCCGCGGGCCGGCATGAGCAGGACCCCGGCTTGAACCCCGTCACGCTGGCGATCGAGGAGACCGACCGCGTGATGGACAGGTGGTTCGCGGAGTTGCTCGGGGAAAAAGGCCGGTCGCACGACCGCATCGCCGCGGAGGGGCGGGTCGCCCTGCTGGTGTCCGACGGCACCTCGCGCTGGCCGTTCGCCTTTCTCGATAACCAAAACATCCCCGCCGAATTCGCGGCGGCCATGAAACAGGGGTCGCTCCAGGCCGGGCCCGACCTGGCGGTGTCGAGCATGGTGCCGCGCGACATCGACCTCGGCACGATCACCGAGGCCGCCGGCCAGACGCTCGAGCGCATCGAGCGCCTGCCGGTCCTGCGCGTCGTCATTCTCTGGGCGGTCTTCATTGCCGTGCTGACGGCGGTATTCTTCGCCACCCGCTGACCATGGCCGCCCTTTTCACCGTCGAACAAGTGGACTGCGCCCGGGTGGGCCGGCGGCGCGCGACCTTTTTCACGCTCACGTTTCTCCTGACGAGCCTGGCGACTTGGTTCATGGCCGACCTGCTGTGGCGCGACGGCATGGACGGGATCGAGTGGATCGTGCTGGGCCTTTTCGTCATCCTGTTCGCGCACATCGCCGTCGGCTTCAGCACGGCCCTGCTCGGGCTCTATGTGATCAACCGCCACGGCGATCCCTACCGCATCACCCGCTCGATCGAGGGCGAGCCGCTCGCCAGCCTGCCGCTGGCCTCGACGGCCATCGTCATGCCGGTGTTCAACGAGGACCCGAGCCGCGTGTTCGAGGGGTTGCGCGTCATCTACCGCTCGCTCGAGCTGTCCGGGCGGCTTGAGAACTTCGACTTCTTCATCCTCAGCGATTCGAACAACCCGAACAACTGGATCCAGGAGGAGGTCGCCTGGGTGGAGCTGTGCAAGCAGCTGAACGGTTTCGGGCGCATTTTCTACCGGAAGCGCCGCATCTCGATCAACAAGAAGAGCGGCAACGTCGCCGACTTCCTGCGCCGCTGGGGCCGGAAATACCGCTACGCCGCGGTGCTGGACGCCGACAGCATCATGACCGGCGAGTCGCTGATCCGGCTGGTCGCGATGATGGAGCGCAACCCGAAGGTCGGCATCCTGCAAACCGCGCCGCGCATTGTGAACGGCGTCACGCTCTATTCGCGCCTGCAGCAGTTTTCCAACCGGCTCTACAGCCCGCTGTTTCTGGCCGGCTTGAACTACTGGCACCAGGGAGAGAGCAATTTCTGGGGGCACAACGCCGTCATCCGCGTGGCGCCCTTCATGGAGCACGCCGCGTTGCCGGACCTGCCCGGCCGGGAGCCCTTCGGCGGGCGCATCCTCAGCCATGATTTTGTCGAGGCGGCGCTGATGCGCCGGGCCGGCTGGCGCGTGTGGCTGGCCTACGACCTGGAGGGCAGCTACGAGGAGGGCCCGCCGACGCTGATCGACAGCGCGAAGCGCGACCGGCGCTGGTGCCAGGGCAACCTGCAGCACAGCTGGCTGCTGTTCGCCCGCGGCTTTCATCCGGTCAACCGGGTGCATCTGCTGATGGGCATCATGGGCTACGTGGCCTCGCCGCTGTGGATGCTCTTCCTGCTGATCAGCAGCATCCATACTTTCCGCGAGGTGCTGGTCGGCACCTACCATGGTTACCATGCCGAGGCCTACGCGTCGTTTTTCGGTTACACCCTGGAGGTGCCGGAGGCGTTCGCGCTGTTTCTCTTCACCCTGTTGCTGCTGTTCCTGCCGAAGATCATCAGCGTGATCATCGAGCTGAATAACCGCCGCGGCGCGGCCTACGGCGGACCGCTCCGGTTGATCGGCAGCACGCTGCTGGAGGTGGCCGTGTCCACCCTGCTGGCGCCGATCAACATGATGTTCAACACCAAGTTCGTGCTCTACATCTTGCTCGGCCAGGGCGTCGCCTGGGTGACGCAGCGGCGGGAGGCGACCGAGGACGTGGATTGGAGCGAGGCGATCATCACGCACTCGGGCCAGACACTCTTCGGGATCGTGTGGGGCGTGTCCGCCTTCATCCTGGTGCCGTCTTTTTTCTGGTGGCTGAGCCCGGTTCTCGCCGGCCTGGTGCTGTCCGCCCCGCTGTCGATCTTCCTCGGCAAGGCCAGCCTGGGCCGCCGCGCCCGGGAACTGGGGCTTTTTCTCACGCCCGATGAAACCCAGCCGCCCCAGGAACTCGTCCGCCTGCAGCGCCATCTGGAGGAATGTTACCGGCACATGCAGCCGATCCCGCCGCTGCGCGACGACTACGGGATGCTGCAGGCGGTGCTCGACCCCTACGTCAATGCCGCGCACGTGTCCCTCTTGCGGCAGCGGCAGGGCAACCTGGCGGTGCGGTCGTATTTCGTCGGCTTGCGGAAGAAACTGCTGGCCGAAGGTCCGGCCAACCTCACCCATCGCGAGAAGATGGCGCTGCTGCTCGATGCCGAGTCGATGATCTGGCTGCACGAGCAGCTGTGGAAGCAGCCCGCCGAGCAGCTCTCGGAATGGTGGCGGCTGGCGATGCGCCAATACAACGTGCTGACCGCCACCCCGGTGACTGCGCTCTACCGCTAGCGGACGTTGCCGTAGGCGCTGACGACGATCTCCTGGCCGGACGCCGCCTGACCCAAAATGCGGAAGGCGGCATTGGCCGGCGCCGCGGTCTCCGGCGGTTTCAGATAGACGCGGTAGCGCCGGCCGGCCTCGATGGTCTCGAGGCGCGCGGCAAAGTCGCCGCTGGTGGGCTGCACGCGGGTGAAGTTGATCTTCACGCCCGGGATGACCGTCAGCTCGACGGATTTCTCCACCGCGGGTTCGCGGAGTTCCCACGCCACGCTGCGCGGCGTGAGGACCACGAGCTCCGGCACTTCGACCCGCACCAGCAGGCGCACCGGCTCGGGGCTTTCATCGGTGACCACCTTGATGCGCCGCTCATACAGCCCCAGCCGGTCGCCGACATGGAAGTTGGTTTTGATGACGCCGCTCGCCCCCGGCGCATAGACCTGCCGGTCGGCCGCCGCATCCAGGCAGTCGCAGCTGCTTTCCACGTCGAGGATCGTGACCGGCTTGCTGCCGGTGTTGGTGAACTGGAAGGTGGCCTCCTGCGTCGCCTGGAAAGGCGCCGTGGTGAAGTCGAGGGTCAGAGCCTTCCACTCCAAGGCCGCCGCGGGCAGCACGGCGGCAGCGAACAAACAGCAGAGTATGGGACGGCGCGAGATCATGGCGGCAGGACCGGGAAAAGGGTTAGGTGGCGGCGAGCTGATTTAGGGCGGCGGCGACCCGGGCAAAGCCGAGTTTGAACTCGGGTAGCGCGGCACTGGCGGCCGCCAGGTTGCCGGCCTTGGCGTGGCCTTCCATTTCCTGGGCGAGTCGCGCAAATTCCTGGGCGCCGAAATTCCCGGAGCTGCCCTTGATGCTGTGCGCGGCACGAACGGCCAGCGCGGCATCCTGACGGGCCAGCGCCTCCTCCAATTGCGCCAGCTGCTTGGGCGTGTCCGCCAGATAAATGGCGATGAGCTCACGCAGAAATTCCGAGTCACCCTCCGGACTGAGGTCGCGCAACGCTTGGATGGCGTCCGGATTGAGGGTCGGCTCGGTCGTCATGGGAGTGCTGGAATTAACAACGCATTAGCCATTTATGGCAACGGTCTGTAGGTAGGGCAAGTAGCTCATTTTATGATGCATCATGCAATCCGTATACGTTGATAATCTCCTTGCAGGGAAGGGCGTGGCGCTCTTTCTTACCCGCTTATGGCAAAATCCTTTGTTTTCTCCTCCGAGTCTGTGGGCGAAGGGCATCCCGACAAAGTCGCGGATCTCATCTCCGACAGCGTGTTGGACGCCTGCCTGGCGCAGGACCGTAACAGCCGCGTGGCCTGCGAGACCATGGTTAAGTCGAACATGGTGATTCTCGCCGGTGAAATCACCACGAAGGCCAAACTGAATTATGAGGCCATCGTCCGCGCCGCCATCCGCGAGATCGGCTACGTGAACAAGGACGACGTGTTTCACGCCGATTCCGTGTTCATCAACAATTACCTGACTGCCCAGTCGCCGGACATTGCGCAGGGCGTCGACGCCAAGAAGGCCAAGGGCAAGAAAACGGCCGAGCAGGGCGCCGGCGACCAGGGCCTGATGTTTGGTTACGCCTGCACCGAGACCCCCGAGCTCATGCCGACGCCGGTCATGTTCGCCCACCGCCTCGGCCGGAAGCTCACGCAGCTCCGCAAGAGCGGCAAGGTTGATTGGCTGCGCCCGGATGCGAAGTCTCAGGTCTCGATCCGCTATGAGAACGACAAGCCGGTCTCCGTGGAGAACATCGTCATCTCCACCCAGCACACGGAGGCCGTGTCGCACCGCCAGATCGAGAGCTATCTCATCGAGAACGTCATCAAGAAGGTCATCCCGGCCCGCATGCTGACGAAGAAGACCCAGTTCCTCATCAACCCGACCGGCCGCTTCGTCATCGGCGGCCCGCAGGGCGACTCCGGCCTCACCGGCCGCAAGATCATCGTCGACACCTACGGCGGCTGGGGCCGTCACGGCGGCGGCGCCTTCTCCGGCAAGGATCCGTCGAAGGTCGACCGTTCCGCCGCCTACATGTGCCGCTGGGTCGCCAAGAATATCGTGGCGTCCGGCCTCGCCGACATCGCCGAGCTGCAGGTCGCCTATGCCATTGGCCATCCCGAGCCGGTCAGCGTCTACGTGGACACGATGGGCACGGGCAAGGTGCGTGATGAGAAAATCGCCAAGGCCGTCACCAAGGTCTTCGGCTTTAAGCCCGCCGACATCACCCGCCAGCTCAACCTGCTGCGCCCGATTTACCGCTCGACCACCAACTACGGCCACTTCGGCAAGGCCGGCCTCCCGTGGGAGCAGACCAACAAGGTCGCCGCCCTCCGCGCCGCCGTCAAATAACCCTCACCTCTCTACTACCATGGCTACCACCACCACCACCACCGATTTCAAGGTCAAGGACATCACCCTGGCCGATTGGGGCCGCAAGGAAATCTCCGTCGCCGAGCACGAAATGCCCGGCCTCATGTCCGTCCGCAAGAAGTTCGGTCCCGGCAAGCCCCTCGAGGGCGTCCGCGTCACCGGCTCGCTGCACATGACGATCCAGACCGCCGTCCTCATCGAGACATTGAAAGAGCTCGGCGCCGACGTGCGCTGGTGCTCGTGCAACATTTTCTCGACGCAGGACCACGCGGCTTCCGCCATCGCCAAGTCCGGCACGCCGGTCTTCGCCTGGAAGGGCGAGACGCTCGAGGAATACTGGGATCTCACGCTCCAGGCCATCAACTTCCCCGGCGGCAAGGGCCCGCAGCTCGTCGTTGATGACGGCGGCGACGTCACCCTCCTGATCCACAAGGGCTGCGAACTCGAAGAGGGCAGCGACTGGGTCAATACCCCGTCCACCTCCCACGAGGAGCAGGTCATCAAGAACGTCCTGAAAAAGGTCCACAAGGAGGACCCGCTCCGCTGGACGACCATCGCCAAGGAATGGAAGGGCGTCTCCGAGGAGACGACCACCGGTGTGCACCGCCTCTACCAGATGCTGGAGAAGGGCAAGCTCCGCGTCCCGGCCATCAACGTCAACGACTCGGTCACCAAGTCCAAGTTCGACAACCTCTACGGCTGCCGCGAGTCGCTCGGCGACGGCCTGAAGCGCGCCACCGACGTCATGATCGCCGGCAAAGTCGCCTGCGTCTGCGGCTACGGCGACGTCGGCAAGGGCTCGGCGTTTTCGCTCAAGGGCTTCGGCGCCCGCGTCATCGTCACCGAGATCGACCCCATCAACGCCTTGCAGGCCGCGATGGAGGGCTTCGAGGTCAACACCATCGAGTCCACGCTCGGCACGGCCGACATCTACGTCACGACGACCGGCAATAAGGACATCATCACGCTCGAGCACATGCGCGCGATGAAGGACCAGGCCATCGTCTGCAACATCGGCCATTTCGACAATGAGATCCAGGTCGACAAGCTCAACACGTCCGACGCCAAGCGCACCAACATCAAGCCGCAATACGACATGTATACGTTCCCGAAGGGGAACAGCATCTACATGCTCGCCGAAGGCCGCCTGGTGAACCTCGGTTGCGCCACCGGCCACCCGTCGTTCGTCATGTCGAACAGCTTCACCAACCAGACCCTGGCGGCGCTGGATCTGTGGAAGAACAAGGACACCTACAAGGTGAACGTCTATCGCCTGCCGAAGTATCTCGATGAGGAGGTCGCGCGCCTCCACCTCGAGAAGATTGGCGTCGTGCTGACGAAGCTCACGAAGGCCCAGGCCGAATACCTCGGCGTGCCCGTCGAGGGTCCCTACAAGCCCGAGCATTATCGTTATTGATTTCAACCCAAGAGCCGCGAAGCAATTCGCGGCTCTTTTCTTTGGAGGGCCCAGCTCCAGCTGGGCCGCGGCACATCGGGAGATGTGCCCTCCACTTAGGCTGACACTACGTCATAATCGCGGCCTCGCTTCACCACGCGCAACTTCGCGCCAAACAGTTTCGAGAGCGCCGCCGAGGTCAGCATCCTCTGCTTCGGTCCGTCGGCCACGATGCGGCCGTCCTTCATCAGGATCACCCGCTCGATCTCGGGAATGAGGTCGGCGATGTGGTGCGTGACGAGGATCAGGCTTTTGCCGGCGCGCGCCAGCTTGCGCAGCACGGTGCGGAATTCCCGCACCGCCCCGGGGTCAAGGCTGGTGGTGGGCTCGTCGAGGATCAGCGCCTCGGGGTCGTGCACCAGGGCCCGGCCGATCATGGCCCGGCGCTGCTCGCCGGAGGACATGGCGGAAAGCGGTCGGGCGGCCAGGTGGCTGATCTCCAGGAAACGCAGCAGCTCGCGCGCGCGGCGCTCGTGCGCCGGCGTTGGCCGGTGGTGCGGCCACAGCCCCAGGCTGTTGAAGAAGCCGGAGAGCACCATCTCGCGGGCCGTCACCTGCCGGGACATCACCTCGTGCGAGAGATTCTGCAGCATATCCAGGATGACGATGCCGATGCGCTGGCGGACATCCTCCAGCGCCCAGTTCTCCTGGCCGAAGAGCTGGAAGCGCATTCCGCGAAACCCCGTTTCCGGATACAGCTCGCAGGTGATCAGCTTGACGAGGGTGGATTTGCCCGAGCCGTTCGGACCGAGGAGGGCGATGTGCTCGCCGCGCCGCACTTGCAGGTTAAAGGCCCGCAATACCCGCCGGTCGCCGCGGGCGACAGTCAGGTTCTGGAAATCGATCAGGAGCGGAGCGGGGGAGGACATTGGGAATGTAGGGTCGCCGCTTGCCGGCGGACCGCGGCCCGGCGACTAGCGCCGGCCCTACATGGGCTCAGGAAAAAGTGGCGGAGGGGAGAGGATTCGAACCTCCGGTAAGATTTCTCCTACGCATCTTTAGCAAAGATGTGCCTTAAACCACTCGGCCACCCCTCCAAGAATTAAAAAGGCAAGCAAAGGCGCGGCTTTGCCGAGTGCAAGGCATTTTAGCCGCCGTAGTATTTCGGCTTCAAGACCCCGATGCAGGGCAGGTTGCGGTAGCGCTCGTTGAAATCGAGCCCGTAGCCGACGACAAATTCGTTGGGAATCTCAAACCCGACATAGTCCGCCTCGAACGGCACGGCCCGGCGCGCCTTCTTGTCGAGCAGCACGCAGGTCTGCACGGAAGCGGCGCCCTTGGCCTTGATCAACCCGGCCACGGCGGCGAGGGTCTTGCCCGTGTCCAGGATGTCATCGACGAGCAGCACGTGCTGGCCCTTCACATCCAGCTTCATCTGGTCGACGATCCGGGGTTCGCCGACGGCCCGGGTGCCGGTGTGGTAGCTAGAGGCGCGCAGGCAATCGAGCCGCAGCGGGCTCCGCATCTGGCGCAACAGGTCGGCGGTGAAGATCAGCGCGCCGTTGACGATGGCCACGACCATCAGGTCCTTCTTGGCGTAATCCTGGTTCAACTGGGCGCCGAGCTGGGCGATGCGGCGCTTGATGGCCAGCGGGCTGACGAGGATGTGGTCGAGATGCTTGAGCTCGGGCGGGCCTTTCGGGGAGGGCATGGCGCGAGGAAAGGCCGGCCGCCGGGCCATGGCAAACTGTTACAACCCGTCTGGCGGGGTTTATTTTTTTGACTTACCCCCGGCGCGCCGGTTGCCTCGCCGGGACGCGCGCTGCCTCCCATGATTTCGATTCAGGTTAAGCAACTGACCAAGCAATTCGGGAGCATTGTCGCCCTGCACGGCCTCGACCTGACGATCAACCCGGGCGAACTCTTCTTCCTGCTCGGCCCCAGCGGTTGCGGCAAGACCACCCTGCTGCGCAGCCTCGCGGGCTTCTACATCCCGGAGAAGGGCCAGATCCTGTTCGGCGACGAGGACGTCACCCGCCTCGAGCCGCACAAGCGGAATACCGGCATGATGTTTCAAAGCTACGCCCTGTGGCCGCACATGACGGTGGCGGAGAACGTCGCTTTCGGCCTCGAGGAGCGCAAGGTGCCGGCGGCCGAGATTAAGAAGCGGGTGGGCGACGCACTGGAGTCGGTGCGCATGGAAAAATACGCCGACCGTAAACCCAACCAGCTTTCCGGCGGCCAGCAGCAGCGCGTCGCCCTGGCCCGGGCGCTGGTCATCCGCCCGCGCTGCCTCCTGCTCGACGAGCCGCTGTCCAACCTCGACGCCAAGCTGCGGCTTGAGATGCGCACGGAGATCCGCCGCGTCTGCAAGGAATTCAAGCTCACCACCGTCTATGTCACCCACGACCAGAAGGAGGCGCTCTCTATCGCCGACCGCATGGCGATCCTGGAGAGCGGCCACATCCTCCAGGTCGGCACGCCGCGCGAGGTCTACAAGCGCCCGACCCGCAAGACGGTCGCCAATTTCATCGGCGAGACCGATTTCCTGCCGGGCAAGGTGCTCGGGATGGTCGGCAACTACGTGACCGTGGAGACGGCGGTCGGCAAATTCGACGGCATCTTCGGCGACCCGGTCAACATGCCCAAGGTGGGTGATGAGGTCACGGTGTCCATCCGCCCGGAATGCTGGGAACTGCACCGGGACGCCGAGTCGCGCAATGTCGTTAAAGGCCGCATCGGCCAGTCCATCTATCTCGGCGAGGTTGCCCAATACGAGTTCATCACCGCCAACGGCACCCAGCTGAAGATCTTCGAGCGCAACCCGCGCTTCGTGGACGGGGCCTCGCGCGGCGAGCTCTACGCCACGGTGGAGCCGGACGACGTGGTCGTGCTGGTCGGCTGAGCCGGGCCCAGGCCACATGAAGCGGGCGCTCCTTATCATCGCGCTGGTGGCCGTGGTCGGCCTGCCGTTTATCTTCCGCACCAAGCAGGCGACGATCGAGAGCGCCGACGAGACGCTGGTCATCATCACGCCGCACAACGAGGCCCTCCGCTACGAATACACCCGCGGCTTCCGCGAATGGTATCACGCCCGCACCGGCAAGACCGTGGCCATCGACTGGCGCGTGATCGGCGGCACCAGCGAGATCACGCGCTTTCTCGAGTCGGAATACGTCTCCTCCTTCCAGAATTACTGGACCAAGCAGCTGAACCGCCCGTGGAGCCTCGAGATGCAGGCGGCCTTCCACAACCCGAAGCTCACGCCGGGCAAGACGCCGGCGGACGACACGCCGGAGATGGCGGCGCGCCGGGCCTTCCTCGACTCGAACATTAGCTGCGGCATCGACATCTTTTTTGGTGGCGGCAGTTTTGATTTCATCCGGCAGGCCAATGCGGGGCGGTTGGTGGACTCGGGCATCCTCAAGCTCCATCCCGACTGGTTCCGCGACGAGGTCATCCCGCAGTCCTTCACCGGCGAGCCCTATTGGGACAAGCAGGGCCGCTGGATTGGCGACGTGCTCAGCAGCTACGGCATGATCTACAACCGCGACTCGCTCAAGCGACTCGGCATCACGCAGGAGCCGCGGGCGTGGGACGATCTGGCGAACCCGCAGCTGCAGGGCGAGATCGCCCTGTGCGACCCGACCAAGAGCAGCTCCATCGCCAAGGCCTTTGAGAACGTCATCCAGCAGCATATCTACCGGCAGTGGGCCCGACTCGCCAAGGAGACCGGCCGCGACCGCAAGGGGCTCGAGACGCAGGCGGTGGAGGCCGGCTGGACCAGCGGCCTGCAGCTCCTGCAGCGCGCTGGCGCCAACGCGCGTTACTTCACCGACACCTCGCAAAAGCCATCGATCGATGTGATCCAGGGCAACTCCGCCGTCGGCATGTGCATCGACTTTTATGGCCGCGGCGCCTTCCAAGGCAGCGCGCGGCGGGTAGATGGCACGCCCGGCCGCATCGGCTACTACTCGCCGCCTGATGGCACCGTGCTTTCTCCGGACCCGATCGCCGTGCTTCGTGGCGCGCCCAACCCGGCTGCCTCGCTGGCCTTTATGGAGTATGCGTTGTCGATGGACGGCCAGAAACTTTGGAACTTCAAGCTGGGTGTGCCGGGTGGCACCGACCGCTACGAATTGCGCCGCCTGCCCATCCGGCGGGATTTCTACACCGCGGATTTCGACAAATACCGCTCGGATCCCGACGTGAATCCCTATGCGGGCACCAATCCGCTCATCTACAACGGCGCGTGGACCGGCGGCGAGACGTTCCGGGCGATGGCCTTCATTGTGCGCGTCATGTGTCTCGACACGCACCCCGAGCTCGTGGCGACCTGGAAGGAAATCATCGCGGCCGGCATGCCGCCCGACGCGCTGGCGGCCATGGGCGACATGTCTGTTGTGGCCTATCCGCAGCTCAAGGAGCGCATCATCCCGGCGCTGACCTCGAAGAACAAGGTGGACGAGATCCGCCTCGCCAACGAACTCGCCGGCCAGTTCCGCGCCCAATACCAGAAGGCAACCGAGCTCGCGCGGGCGGCCCGGCACTAGGAATGATCTTCCTGTAGGTCGGGGTTTATCCCCGACATGCCGCGTGCGATGTCGGGCATAAAGCCCGACCCTACAGGGCGGCAATGCCTGCCGTAAACGCGGCCTTGTTGTCGGCTTTGAAGAATGACGTGCCGGCCACGAAGGTGTCGGCGCCGGCGGCGCGGCATTCCGCGGCAGTCGCGAGGTCGATGCCACCGTCGACCTCGAGGCGGAATTTCAAACCGCGGGCCTTTCGCCAGCCGTCGATCGTCCGGAGTTTCGGCAGCATGTCGCGCCGGAACGGCTGGCCCCCGAAGCCAGGCTGCACGGTCATCACGAGCACCAAGTCCACTTCGCTGAGGAGCGTCTCGATGCTCGCCGCGGAGGTGCCGGGGTTCACCACAATGCCGCACTGGCAGCCGAGCTGGCGGATGCGGGCGAGCGTGCCGCGGTGGTCGTAGGTCGGCTCGATGTGGATGCTGATGTTGTTCGCCCCGGCCTTGGCGAAGGCCTCGATATATTTCTGCGGCTCGGCGAGCATCAGGTGCGTGTCGAAAAATACCTTCGAGCCGGCACGACGCAGTGCGGCGGCGGTTTCCGGGCCAAAGGTCAGATTGGGCGCAAAATGTCCGTCCATGATATCCACATGGAGCCAAGTGGCGCCCGACTGCGCGACGGCCTGCGCGCTCGCGGCGAGGTTGGCGTGGTCGCCGGCGAGCAGGGAGGGGGCGATTAAGGAAGCATGGAGCATGGAGCGGGGAGCATGGAGCACGATGCAGTTCCCCGGCTCAATCCTGTATTTACTCCCGGCTCCTTGCTCCGGGCTACCCGCTACAGCGCAAGGGCTGTTACCACGTATCAAGCACCGCGTGGATCGTCTCGGCGGCGAGCTGCTCGGCCAGCAAGGGCAGGCCCTGGTATTCGGCGGGCACGAGTCCGTTGTCGGTGAAGATGCCGCGCTTGGCGGTCAGCGGGCGCTTGGCAAACAGCACCTGCTGGGTGCGCTGGTCGGTCAGGGTGGCCGAGGCGCGCAGCGAGACGTCAAAGCGCCGGGCTAGCCCGGTGTCGTCCTGCCGCGCGACGGCGACGGCCCGGTCATAGCCGGTGAGCGAGACCCGGAGCACGGCGTCGGCCGCGGCGGGCGAGTCGACGAGGGTGACGCGGCCGTCCTTGATGAAGGCTTCGCGGATCTGGGTGGTGACGAGTTCGCGGGCCTGCGGGATCAGCGTCTCGGTGGTGACCGGCGCAATGAAGAGCGTGGCGAACTTCGGCGTCGTGCCGGCGCCGAGCTTGTAGCCGGCGCAGCCGGTTAGGCCGAGGACGGAAAGTAGAAGACCGAGGAGATAGCCGAGACGTGTCATCCTGAGTGGAGCGAAGGATCCAGCGGAAGAGGGCGTCATGCTGGATTCTTCGCTGCGCTCAGAATGACAGATGAAATCGGGATAGTATCCCTTAGAACAGCCAGAGCTTCTTTTTCTTTTTCGGCTCGGGCGCCTTGGGGGCGGGCTGGCCGGCGGCCGCGGCGGCCTGGGCGTCGAGCTTGGCGTTCACGTCGATCAGTTTCTCGCGGGCCACCTTGGCCACGTCGGAGTCCGGGTAGACCGTAATGGCTTCGTTGTAGAACACCTTCGCGGCCTGGTAATTCTTGCGATACTTGTAGTAGTAGTCGGCGATGGTCAGCTTGCTCTGGGCGAGCACGGTTTTCATCTTGGCCAGGCCGGTCTCGGCGTGGACCATGCCGGCGTCACCCGGGAAGAGGATCATGTAGTCCTCATAGTAGGTGATGGCCTGCTTCGTGGAGGCCTGGTCGTAGGCGGGGCCGTCGACCAGCGAGGAGTGGGTCTCGGCGATCTTAAGGTAGGCGTCGGGCGTGAGGACGCTGCGCGGGTAGGTGTTGATCATGCGGTCGAGAGCGTCGACGGCCGCCTCGGTCTCGCCGATGTCCTTGTAGCCGCGCGCGGCATTCATGAGGGAGAGCGGGGCGTAGTCGCTGTAGGGTGCGGTGGCGACGATGGTCTCGAAGTATTCGAGGGCGCGCTCCCGGTTCTTGAAGCCCGGCAGCCAGCCCCACAGGCGGGCGCGCTTGCCGGCGAACAGATCGGCGGCGATGCGGTATTGCTCGCCGATGACCTGGGTGAATTTCTCGGTATTCGGATACCGGGACACCATCTGCTGGTAGGTGCTGAAGGCCTTGTAGTATTCCTGGTTCTGCTGGTAGATCCGGCCGGCACGGAAAAGCGCCTCGGAGGCGAAGACGGAATTGGGATATTTTTTGTAGACGAGGTTGTAGCTCTTCAGGGCCGACCGGTTGCTATGGGCCTCCTCGGCGGTGCGCGCCTTGTTCATCAGGTCGAGGGCGTTGCGGCCCTCTTCGCCATTAAACTGGGCGAGTGCGCCACCCTCGACCTTCCAGCCGCCTTGCGGGGTCCAGACAAGGTCGGCGGCGAGACGGGCCGGGGCGAGCAGCAGCGTGAGGAGGGCGGCCAGGACGGAAAGGAGGGGGAGACGGCGCATGAAAATAGTGCTTACCAGCGAATAAGAGTGGCGCCGTAGGTCAAGCCAGCGCCAAAGGCCACCAGCAGGGTCAGGCTGCCGGGCTTGACGCGGCCGGCGCGACGGGCTTCGTCGAGGGCGAGGGGGATGGAGGCGGAGGAGGTGTTGCCGTAACGGTCGAGGTTCACGTAAACGCGCTCCATCGGCACCTTCAGGTTGCCGGCCAGCGCCTCGATAATGCGGATGTTGGCCTGGTGGGGGATCACGAGGTCGATTTGGTCAGGCGAAAGGTTATGTTGTTCCATCATTTCCCGGGCGACGGTCTCCATGACGCGCACGGCGCTCTTGAAGACTTCGCGGCCGTTCATCCTGATGCAATGGGCGCGCTCCTCGACGGACTTGGCGTCAGCCGGGCGCTTGCTGCCGCCGGCCGAGATGTAAAGGTTGTCGGCGAACTCGCCGTCGGCGCCGAGGTCGGAGCCGAGGATGCCGATGCCCGGCTGGTCGACCTTGGTTAACACGGCTGCGCCGGCGGCGTCGCCGAAGAGCACGCACGTGGTGCGGTCGGTCCAGTCGGTGACGGTGGAGAGCTTCTCGGCACCGATGATCAGGGCGCGATTGTAGCGGTTGGTCAGCAGCTGGCCGTAGGCGATCTCGAGGGCGTAGAGGAAACCCGAGCAGGCGGCTGCGATGTCGAAGCAGGTGGCGTGACCCGGGACACCGAGCTTGTGCTGCACGTAGCAGGCGGTGGAGGGCAGGGGGGTGTCGGGCGTGGCGGTGGCGACAATCAGCAGGTCGATGTCCGCGGCGGTCACTTTGGCGTCGGCCAGCGCGGCGTTGGCGGCCTTGACGGCCAGGTCGGAGCAGGTCTCGTCATCGCCGGCGATGCGGCGCTCGCGGATGCCCGAACGCGTGAAGATCCACTCGTCCGAGGTGTCGACCATCTTGGAGAGGTCTTGGTTGGTGAGAATTTTCGGCGGCGCGTAGGAGCCGACACCCGCGATGATGACTGAGGCCATAAGAGGAAAGGGGTTAGCCGGTTGCCGCGTCGGCGGCCGGGGGCGCCGCCATGAGCACGTTGGCCCGGGCGACGTCGGATTCGATGCGGTGGTAAAGATCCTGGTGGATGATCTGGGCGGCGGCGTGGATGGCGCTGTTCCAAGCGTGGCGGTTGGAAGAGCCGTGGGCCTTGAGCACGTTGCCCTTCACGCCCAGCAGCGGGGCGCCGCCATAGCGGTCGGGGTTCATCCGGGATTTCAGGGCGTCAAACGCGCCCTTGGCCAGCACGGCGCCGCCCATGCGGAGGGGATTGGCCTTCAACTCTTCCTTGAGCATCGTCGTGATGAACTTGGCGAGCGACTCCCACGTCTTGAGCAGCGTGTTGCCGACGAAGCCGTCGCAGACCACGACGTCCACGGTGTCCTTGAACACCTGGAAGCCCTCGATGGGGCCGACGTAATTGATGATCCCGTTGACCTTTTTGAGGAGGATGTTCGCCTCGGTGGTGAGCGTGGTGCCCTTGCCTTCCTCGGTGCCGATGGTGAGCAGCCCGACGCGCGGGTGGTCGAGGCCGAGGATGACGCGCGCGTAGTCGGCGCCCAGGATGGCGTTGTGCACGAGATGCTCGGCCTTGGCCTCGGGGTTGGCGCCGGCGTCGATCAGGACAAAGTGGCCGTTCTCACGGGGGATGACAGCGGCCAGCACCGGCCGGTCCACCCCGGTGATCGAGCCGACGATGAGCTTGCTGCCGGCCATGAGCGCACCGGTGTTGCCGGAACTCACGAGCGCGCCGGCCTTGCCTTCCTTGACGAGATTGAAGCCCCGGACCATGGAAGAATCCTTCTTCTTCGCGATGGCGCGCAGCGGCTTGTCCTCCATCGTGATGACCTCGGTGGCATGGACGACGGCGAGCTTGGCGTGGCCGGCCAGCCCGGCGGCGGCGAGCAACGGCTCCAGCACGGCCTGATCGCCGATGAGCGTGATCGGCTCGATGGAAGCATCGGCCAGCGCGAGCTTCACGGCCTCGATGACCTCGGCCGGCCCGAGGTCGCCTCCCATCGCGTCCACCGCAATCCGGGCGTGAGCGGTCGAGGGACTGGCCGTCTCG
>JANYAM010000069.1 GCA_025361365.1 Opitutus sp.
GTGGACGGCATGATGAACAAGATCGCGGACTTCTACGACACCGAGATCGATGCCACCGTGGGCGCGCTCACCTCGCTGATCGAGCCTTTGCTCATCGTGTTCCTCGGCGTGGTGGTCGGCGGCATTGTCATGGCGATGTTCCTGCCGATCTTCCAACTCGGCGCGGTGGCCGGCGGTCTGCAGTAATCTTCGCCCGGCGCTGAAAGCTCCCTGCGACCCGCGGTGACGCGGGCAACTTGCCGCCTATTCCCGATGCCTTCCCTCCTTATTGTCGATGACCTCATCTCGATCCACGAGATGCTCGAGGCCGTGATCCAGCCGACCGGTTACAAGACCGCGTTTGCGACTGACGGGGAGAAGGGGCTGGCCCGCTACAAGGCGGAGAAATACGACCTCGTGCTGGCCGACATCGACATGAAGCCGATGGACGGCATCACGCTGCTCAAGCAGCTCAAGGTCTACGATCCCACCGTGGTGGTCATCATCATGACGGCCTATGCCAGCACCGAGAGCGCGGTCCAGGCGTTGAAATTCGGCGCGTTCGAGTATCTGCAGAAACCCTTCAAGGTCGACGAACTCATGCAGGCGCTGAAGCGCGGCCTGGAGTTCCGCCGCACCGTGCTCGAGCGCGCGACCCTCGGCACCGCCCCAGCGGTGCAGGCCGGGGACTTCGAGGCCCGCCTCCCGGGACCCAGTGCGAAGACCAAGCGGCTCATCGCCCAGCTCAAGAAACTCGCTACCGCGCAAACCCCGGTGCTCATCTCGGGCGAAACCGGCAGCGGCCACCTGGTGGCCGCCGAACTGCTGCACGCCGCCGGCTCGCCCGCCGGGGGCCCGTTCGTCGTGATCGATTGCCGGCTGAGTTCCCTGGAGGCGCTCCGGGCCGGCCTGCTCGGGCCGCAGGGCGCGGGCGGCACCTGGGTGCAGCAGGCCAAGGGCGGGACGCTTTTTCTCCAGCACCTGCAGAGCCTGCACAAGGACGCGCAGGCGGAGATGATCTCCGTGCTCCGCCACAACGCCCATACCTTCCGTCTCGTGTGCTCCACCGAGGAGGACCTCGAGAAGCTGGCGGAGGAGGGCGGGTTCAACGAGGAACTGTTCTACCGGGTCGCCGCCCTCCCGGTGCACCTGCCGCCCCTGCGCGAACGCCCGGAAGATATTCCGGTCCTGCTCAAGGAGATCGCCGCGAAGGTCTCGAACGCGCAGTTTGACGCGAAGATGGTGGAGTTTGACGGGGACGCGCAGGCGGCGCTCCTCGCCTATCCCTGGCCGGGGAACCTGTTCGAGTTCACCCAAGTGGTCGCGCGGCTGATTGCTTCCACCGAGACGCGGGTCATCACCGTGGCCCAACTGCCGGTCTACGTCCGCGACTTGAAGGACTGGCCGACCCTGGCCCAATATCTCGCCCTCCAGGAAAAGGACTATCTCACCCGCGCGCTGCAGGCCTGTGTCGGCGACAAGGCCCGGGCGGCCAAGGTGCTCGGGGTGGACGTCAAGCGCCTGGGGTAGGGCAGGTCTGTGACCTGTCTTGGGTGGTCGCCGATTTCCACATCGGCGACAGGCGTCGATATGGAAATCGACGCCCACCTACTCACCGCACCCACAGCACTGGGTTGCGGATCGGGAAGTTCCGGCGGATCTCCTCGACCGTCGGGTCGGGATCGAGTTTCTGCCAGAGCTCCAGCCAGTCGCGCCGACCGGTGGCGAGCGCGCCAAAGATCAGGCTGGGCTGCCGCACCGGCCAGTTGTCCCAATACATCACATCGGGCTTCACCAACTCGTTCGTCATTCTGGCCGCGCCATCAACCCCGGGCGCGGCCCGGTGGACGGTTTTCAGCCACAGGTTCTTGTCGGCGAGGAACGGCGCGAGCCAAGCCACGCCTTGCGCGAGGTTGCGTCCATCGGGCAGCGACCACGTCAGCAGGTTTTCCTGCGGCGTGGAGCCGACGACGGCGAGGCCCGTCATCACGTCGAGGTTGAAGATAGAGTAGCCGTAGGGCTTGGTGCGGCGCAGCTCCTCGGGGAAACTGCCGTCGGCGGCGAGTTGGCCCGGCAGCAGGACCTCCTTCAGGCGGGCCCGGCTTTCGGCGAGCGCGACCTGGTCGCCAGTGAGCCGGGCAAAGCAAGCGATCTGCAGCCAAGCGCAGGTGCCGTGATTGTTCTTCGCGTTGCTCTCCTCGATGCCGTAGGGATGGACGCGCAGCCAGTGCAGGTAGTCGCGGAACCAGTCGGTGAGCGCGACATCCTCGGCGGCGCTCAGCGCCTTCGAGCCGCGCAAGGCCTCGATGCCGAGCGCCACCTCGGCGAGATGCAGGGTGTCGATCACCCCGATGCAGCGGCCGGTGCTGCGCCCCTTGATGGCCTGCGAGTAGAGCAGGCTGGGGTTCATCCGCGTGGCCGGGTCGACAAACCATTTGTGCGCGTGGCCCACGGCGGCCGCGGCGAAGCGCTCGTCACCGCTTACCCGCCAGGCCGCAGCCAGCGCGCCGAAGTCCCGGACAAAGCCGAGCAGCAGCTGGCGGTGGGCGATGAAATTGTCGGGATTGGTCAGCCCGTCGCGCTGGATGTAGGGGCCGGCCGGATTGGCCGGATCCGGCCACCAATAGTCGCCTTCGGAGGAGAAATCGTGCGGCCCGCCGGCGCTGCGGGGGTTGACAGCCGTCGTGATGCTGCGCGGCTCGCTGGTCAGGGCCGCCTCGGCGATATGGACGATGCGGGGGCGTTCGAAGGCCTGGAGGTCGAAATCGAGGGGCATGGGGGATCAGAGGACGGAGGACAAGACAGAGGGGGCTTTTCAGGTCTGTCCCCGGTCCTCCGTGTTCTGTCCTCTGTGGCCCGCCCCCTCAAGCGAGGAAACGGTTGCATCGTTGAGCGGGCCAAAGGGCGTTTATGTCACCGGGACGCCGCCGGATTTGCTCAATTCCCGCTTGCGCCACCCTAGGGGCGACTCAAACCTCGCTGAAATCTACGCGCATGCCCAAACGCACCGACCTTAAGTCCATCCTCATCATCGGCGCCGGTCCCATTATCATCGGCCAAGCCTGCGAGTTTGACTACTCCGGCACGCAGGCGTGCAAGGCCCTCAAGGAAGAGGGCTACAAGGTCATCCTCGTGAACTCCAACCCGGCCACGATCATGACCGACCCGGAGTTCGCCGACGTCACCTACATCGAGCCCCTCACGGTCGAGATCCTGGAAAAAATCATCGCCAAGGAACGCCCGTCCGCGCTGCTGCCCACCCTGGGCGGCCAGACCGCGCTCAACCTCTCGATGTCCCTGCACAAGGCCGGCATTCTCGAGAAATACGGCTGTGAGATGATCGGCGCCAAGCCGCCGGCGATCGAGATGGGCGAGGACCGCAACCTTTTCAAGGAGGCCATGCTCCGCATCGGCCTCGATGTCGCCAAGTCCGGCGTCGTCCACACGCTCGATGAAGCCCGCCTCGCGGCCGAGATGATCGGCGCCTATCCGCTCATCATCCGCCCGAGCTTCACCCTCGGCGGCACCGGTGGCGGCATCGCCTACAACCGCGAGGAATTTGAGCAGATCGTCACCGGCGGCCTCGAGGCCTCGCCGACCCATGAGGTCCTCGTCGAGGAATGTCTCCTCGGCTGGAAGGAATACGAGATGGAGGTCATGCGCGACCACAAGGACCAGTGCGTGGTCATCTGCTCGATCGAGAATTTCGACCCGATGGGCGTGCACACCGGCGACTCCATCACGGTCGCGCCGGCGATGACGCTCAGCGACAAGGAATACCAGGTGATGCGCGACGCCTCGTTCGCCGTCATCCGCGAGATCGGCGTCGAGACCGGCGGTTCCAACATCCAGTTTTCCGTGGACCCCGTGACCGGCCGCATGGTCGTGATCGAGATGAACCCGCGCGTGTCGCGCTCCTCGGCGCTGGCGTCGAAGGCCACGGGGTTTCCCATCGCCAAGATCGCAGCCAAGCTGGC